>CAJOLY010000021.1 GCA_905235485.1 uncultured Clostridia bacterium | reverse complement strand
ACAGCGTCTAATCCTTCCAAAACAACAATATCTTTTGAATTATAACTTTTGCTTGCCATATAATCTCCTAAATTCCAAACTGATTATAGCACAAAACAAAATTTAAAAAAAGAGTTTTTATGAAATAATTTGATAATTATACAAAAATTTTTGTACGATTTATTTTAGATATATAAAATTTGAATGATTATTAAATTTGATGCATAATTATGCAATAATATAAATAAAAATACTCGCCATAAAAGCGAGTAATTTTTTTTGATAATCTTTATAGGTTTTAATCTTTGTTAGATGATGTTTGTTGAATTTTTGCAATTATCATAAGTACTCTATAAATCATTTGAAGGAATGCGATAATTATATCGTTTACATATTCAATGTTATATAACTTGTAGAGTTCTTTTAACATTTCAATTTCTTCATCAGTTGCCATATTATCTTTTTTCAAGATTGACATTGCAAGTTGTTGCGCTTTCACTTCTGTTTTTAAAACTTTTATTGAAAGGACAAATGAAATCACATATAGTAGCAAACCAACACCAGCAGAAATGATTGTGGCAACACCTGTAAGATTAAACACAATAAAATCAAGTGCAATTCCAATCAAAACAAGAGGAATAAATGCAAAAGGTCCAAAATACATAAGTGGAGTTAAACGAACTCTTGCTTTCATATCTTTGTCGCCTTCTTTATCCATAATTGCAAGTGCAGATTTTTGTGATGCCATTGCAAGAGAAGTAACACTTTTTTTATTTTGTGTGAGTCTTCTGAGTCGAACTTTTTTAAAATAATGCGAATAGCTGTTTCCAAAAATCATAGAACCCCAAACTGAAACTTTTATGTGTTGCAAGCCATTCTTATCCAAAATATCTCTTGCTATTTCTTTGCCAGATTTTCCTATTTTGTTTTGCTTACGATTAAATTTAAAATACCTAATCATTAACCATATTGAAACAAAAGTTGAAACAAGTGCAACAAGTGCAATTAGCGCACCAACAATAAATATTGCCCACTGAACTGCAGGGCTAACATTTTTAAATTCTTCTAAATTTTCAAATAAAGGCATAACTATCTCCTAATTTACGCATTTAAATTTTATAGTATTTATAGAATACGACATAAGCACTGGCTTGTCAAGTAATTTTCAAATTAAAGATGTAATTCAATATAGTAAATGATATTTATTTGAATTTTTGCATATAAATATATTATGAAAAAAATTATATTCACAGGCGGTGGCACAGGTGGCCATATTATGCCAAACCTTGCAATTATTGATGAGTTGAATGGAAAATATGAAATAAAATATATTGGCAGCAAAAACGGGATGGAAAAAGATATTGTGAAAGATATTCCATTTTTTGAGATAAAAACTTGCAAACTTAAAAGAAGTTTAGATTTTTCAAATTTGCTAATTCCTTTTAAACTCATAAAGGGATTTTTTGAAGCAAAAAAGATTTTGAAAAATGAAACACCAAATTTGGTGTTTTCTAAGGGTGGATATGTTTCCGTGCCAGTGATTTTGGCATGCAAATGTTTGAAAATTCCAGTTGTGAGCCACGAAAGCGACTATACAATCGGCCTTGCAAACAAACTAACAAGCAAATATTCAAGTGCTGTTTGCACAAGTTTTGAAGACACTGCAAAAAGCTTGAAAAATGGAGTTTATACAGGTAGTCCAATAAGAAAGGAACTATTCAAAGGAGACAAAACAAAAGTTAAAAATAACTTAAATTTAAAAAGTGATTTGCCAACGCTACTTGTTGTTGGCGGAAGTTTGGGAAGTCAAAACCTGAATAAATATGTGAAAGATGCTTCAAAAGAACTTTGCAAAAAATTTAATATTGTGCATATCACTGGCAAAAACAATAAAATAGAAAGCAAAATAAAAAACTACAACACAATCCCTTACACAAATCAAATTGGAGACTACTATGATCTAGCAGATATTGTTATCACTCGTGGAGGAAGTAATGTGATTTTTGAACTCCTTGCACTAAAAAAGCCTATGCTAATAATTCCACTAGAAAAGGGATCTAGAGGCGATCAAGTTTTAAATGCTAATGTTTTTGAAAGAGAAAAAATTGCAAAAAGCGTTAGAGAAAATGAACTAGAAAATGACAAAAACTTACTGTTTCAAAAAATTGATGAGGTTTGGAAAGAAAGAGAAAATCTCAAAAAAAATATGGAAAAGAAAAATACATTTGGCAACAAAAAAATCATTGATCAAATTGAAAAGTTTATGAAATAAAATATAATATAAAACATAAAAAACGCTAAAAATATATAAAAAATAGGCAAATATTATGAAATTTTGCTTATTTTTTTTAAATTTTTGCATATTTCAAAGAATTTTTTTTAAGTCTTCTTTATTTATTATACTTTTAAAAAGTGCCAATTGCATTGATTTTGAGAGCTAAAATTTTTGCATCTTCATCATCTTGTTTTTCGAGTAAATCAATCAAATATTTCTTTTCAGTTCTTGTAAAAAAGAATTCCCTAATTTTAAAATAATCCGCAATTTCAAAACCACCATATTTTCCCATAAAAGAAATTATTGGCACACCTGCTCCACAAAGACTATCAATATAACGATAGACAGTCCTGGTGGAAATTTCAAATTCTTCGGCCAAATCTTTTGCTGTTTGTCTTTTTCTAATTATCTCAAACATTATACTAAGTGCAACGCTATACTCCATACTTTTATTATAGTAAAATTTTTGATATTGTCAAACATTTGTTCGATAAATATTTTTTATTTGTTTTTTAGCAAAACGTGAATCTTAAAAATATTGTATAGTTGTGATTCTTTGGAAAAATTAGATGAGCATAATTTACTTTTTGAAATTTATTTGATTTTGATTTAAGACACTTGAAGTAAATGTTGTGGTTAAACTATCTGATTTTTTTTGATGCTTTTCTGCTATATCAACAAGTTTATCTATTAGATCTGGAAATTTTATGCCTGACTTTTCCCAAAGATAAAATGCAAAGCTACCTGGAATTGTGTTAATTTCATTGGCATATACTTTTCTTGACTTTGTATCAATCATAAAATCAATTCTAACAACGCCCTTTGAATTTAGACACTTAAAAATTTTTTTTGACAATTCTTCAATTTGCTTTTGCTCTGTTTTTGTTAAATTTGCAGGAATAATTCTATCCATATTTTGCATTCCGTTTTTTGAACCAAACAAGTTTTTATTTTCTATATCATTTTGTTTTTTATCATTTTTTATTTTTGATGGAGAGCTTGAAAGATACTTTTTGTCAAATGACAAAAATCCTTTGTTTTGAACTTCTTCGGTTACTGACAAAATTGCATTTTCACTATCACCTAATACTGAAATATTAACTTCCTTCAAATTTTCAACAAGTTTTTCAACAAGAACTTTTTCATCAAACATAAAGGCTAGGTGCATTGCCTCGAAGAGTTCTTCTTGTGTTTTACAAATTGATATGCCTATGCTACTTCCTAGCCTGTTTGGCTTCACAACCACTGGCAAATCAACTTTTGAAAGAATCTTTAAAAAAATATCTTTTTCAGTTTCAAATTCTTTTTTTGTTACTTCAATAAATTTTGTGATTGGAATTTTGTTGTAGGCAAAAATTTGCTTCATTAAGGACTTGTCAAGACCAATTGCACTGCCATCAACTCCACTTGAACTATATGGAATTCCACCAAGTTCCAAAAGTCCTTGAATTGTGCCATCTTCACCATTTTTTCCGTGACAAGATATAATTGCACAATCAATTTTGGCAAATTGCTTATATTTGTTGAATTTTTTTACAAATAAGTATTTTGAATTTGGCAAAATCGAAACTTCCTTAAGAGTCTTTTTATCAAAATTTAAATAAAATTTTGTATCAAGTAAATTATCACCAAAAAACCATTTTCCATCGTTTGTTATGTAAATTGGAAATAAATTATATTTTTCTTTGTTAACAGCACTCATAACTTGAAGTGCAGTTAAAATGGAAATGTCGTGTTCAGTACTTTTTCCACCAAAAATAATCATCAAATTTTTTTTCATATATGTCTTTATGAAAAACGTTGGTAAATTGTTAATTGATAATACTTAAACTTTTTCCTTTTCAACAAAAAAATGCACGTTTTATGTGCATTTTGTTAGGCCATAAAATTATTTGTAATTGTCCGGCAAATCGTTTTCAAGGAGCACCACATCTCCACTTTGAAGAATTGTTTTAAATAGATTTGTGACTTCAAAAAGAGTTTCCTTAAATATTACTTTTTCTTCATTGAAGCCTTTTTCAAGCAGCCCTTTTTTTATGTTTTCACTTTGATTTTTTCCAACCAAAATAACAAGATCACAAACATCAGCAATTCGTTTTCCAAATTCTACATTTTCAGAGTTTTCAGTTTTTCCAAGTTCCACAAGACCTGGAGTGACAATGATTTTTCTGTTGTTTGAAAAAAGTTTTAGTGTTTTAAGTGCTACTGCCGTGCCTTGAATGTTGCTGTTGAAACTATCATCAATAATCAGAATATTATTATCAAGTTGTTTGAGCTCCAGGCGATGTTCGGCTGACTCTAATGTAGGAATTATATCCAAAATTTCATCGATTGAGAGCCCAAGTTTTATGGCAAGTGCTGCTGCGCACAAAATGTTTTGCACATTATGTTCGCCCAGAATTTTTGTTTTTGTTTTATATTCATTTTCATTATAGAGCAAAACAAATTCTAGCCCATCTTTTGTTGCAACAATGTTTTTTGCTTGCACGAATGAATTTTTTCCACATACTGCAATTTTGTTTTTAAGTTCGCAATCGCCAAACATTTTTTTTGTGTTTTCGTTTGAAACATTAAAAACACAATATGCATCATCTTTCAAACTTTTAAAGAGTTCACTCTTTGTTGAAATAATATTATCAAGTGATTTAAAAGTCTCAAGATGTTGCGGTCCAACTGCTGTAATTAGGCCAGCATCTACTTCTACCATATCGCAAAGTTCTTTTATATCACCAACTTTGTTTGCTCCCATTTCGGCAATAAAAATTTCATCATCATCTTTTAAGTCATTTAGCACAACTTTGCATATGCCCATAGGTGTGTTGTAACTTGATGGCGTTGTGCAGACTTTGTATTTTTTTGTTAAAAATTGATATAAAAATCTTTTTGTGCTGGTCTTTCCATAACTACCAGTAATTCCAATTTTAATTAGATTGGAATGCTTTCTTAGTTCTTTTTTGCATTTTAATTTATAGTAATTGTATATAAGTTTTTCAATAGGATAAATCAAAATTGTTGCAAATGGAACAATTATTGGTATTAAAACTGGAACCAAAGTTATCACAGACACTCTTAAATGATTTGAATATGAAAGTGAAAGCGTAAGTAATCCAAAAGTGATGCCAGCATACAAAGCAAATAATATTACATAAATTCTCATCATTCGTTTAGTTATTTTTAGGGGCTTTTTTTGAGGTATTTTTCGGAGTTCCAAAACAAATATAACAATGAATGCAAAATAAAAGATTAAACCTAAATATCCAAAAAGTTTATTTTCCAAAAACTGACTAAACAAAACACTGATTGCATAAACACTCAAAAATGATAAAAATGCAAGAAGTGAAACTCTACTAACCCATTTTGCTTTGGTATCTTTAACCCATTTGCCATATAACTTTAAGTTATAATTTGAAATTTGAATGATTTGTAAAAACTTGTTTGACAAAAAACATAAGGCCACAGCATTTAAAATGCTAAGCACAATCAAAAAATATAGATCAGGGTTACCAAAATCAAAAAGAGGTGCTAATATTTTATTTATATTTAAACTATGTATTTCCATCAATATTCTCCCTTAAAAAATTTTCTAAAACAAGTAAAAATTTGTTTGAATTTTGTAAATATGCAAAGTGTCCTCCATCAAGAGTTATTATTGCACTATCTTTGATGTTCTTGTTAAGTTTTTTTGCCATATAATATGGCGTTGCCTCGTCATCCTTGCCCCAAACAATCAATGTTGGAGAAGAAATTGTTTTTAATGTGTAAGTCAAATCAGTGTTAACGATACGATTAAAAACAGGCTTTAGTCCTTCAGGCATAGCTTTGTAGTCAGCGCTGCCGAAATTTGTTAAATCACGCTTTATTAGACCCTTGCTTTTAAGCATTTTTAAAAATTTATAATGCAAAATTTTTATAGATCTTGTCAAACTAAATTTTGGCTTTAATCCTGCACTGTCAACAAGCACAAGTTTGTTTAGTTTTTGTGGCTTATTAAAAGCAAAAAGTAGTGCAACTCTCCCACCAAAACTGTGAGCTATAATATTCACTTTTTTTATGCCATTGGCTTCCAAAAGTTCATCAACAATTTTGAAATAGTCATCAAGAGTAAAATCATCTCTTGGCATTTCACTGCCACCAAAGCCGGGAAAATCAAGTGTCAAAACTGAATAGTCTTTTTGTATCAAAAAGTTTTCCAAAAACCTAAAACTATTCAAATTTCCACCCCATCCATGCAAAATCAAATTGACAGTTTCTGTTTTGCCTTGGTGAAATCGATATGTAATATTTAAGCCATTTAATCTCTTTTTCATAAGCTCCTTTGAACAAATTAAACTATTTATGTTTAAAAATTAGTATTTTTTTGTATATTTTAATGAATTTTTTTTAATTTTTATTAAATTTTCGAAAATTATTTTGCAAACATAACAAGAGCAGTTTCTTTGCCATCATAATATTTTTCACGTTTGCTTTGAGTTTTGAAGCCAAACTTTTGGTATAGTTTGATTGCAGATTGATTACTCTCTCTTACTTCCAAAAAATATGTATTAAGTTTGTTTTGCTTTTTAAAGTCAAAAGTTTTTTCCATAAGTTTGAAACCAACGCCAAGTTGTCTATATTGAGGAAGTACTGCAATTTTGAGAAGATTTAACTCATCGCCAAGTCTTTGCACTCCAACATAGCCAATCACAAGGCTATTATATTTTGCTACAATATAATGTTTGCTTGGTTCATTAAGTTCCTCCAAAAACAAATTGGAATTGTATCTCTCAACACCATCAAAGCACTGTTTGTCAACAATTTCTAACATAGAAATGTCATTTTCAGTTGCGACAGCAAAAGACAAATTTTCATTCATCTGTTTTTCAAGCCCAACCTCTGCCTGACTAAGTTTTATGTACACTGGGCTTAACGCTTCTAATGTTGTAAATTCTTTTTTCTGTGCTTTTTCGGTTACAATTTTTGCAAGCGTATCACTTTCTATATGCACTTGATTTATCCCTTCAAATTCGGCAAATTTTTGACTTTCAGTATCAGCAAAATAAACTGTTAAGTTATTTTTGTTTGCAAATTCCAAAATGTTTGGAACTGTGCCAAAGCCCATTTCACAAACTAATTCATTTTCAAAAATTGCATAATATGAATCGCTATTGTCACTATCAAGCAAAACAACAAAATTGCTATCATTTATATTATATGAAACAAGTTCAAATGAGTTGATTGAAACACAAGGTTTGTCTATTCCGCACAAAATACCTTTGATAACTGCCATCCCTATCCTTATGCCTGTGAAAGAGCCAGGACCAGTCACAACGCCAAAAGCATCAATATGGTTTAAGTCAATTTGACTATCTTCAAGTGTTTTTTGTAATGTTGACATAATATGTTCAGAGTATGGGCTTGGAACAGCGTTGGAAAAAATTTTGTTCCCATCACCAATACTAATTTCTGAAAATGAGTTTGTTGTGTTTATTGCAAGTATTTTCATATTATTCCCCTATCCTTTCAAACTTAAAGTTTCGTTTTGTTTCTCCAAGTTTTTCAATTGTTATTTTGATCAGTTTTTTTGGCAAAAGTGGCTTAATGTTTTCAGCCCATTCAATCACACAAACTGCATCATTATTTCCAAAATATTCAGTTAGTCCTGTTTCCAAAATTTCATCAATATCATCAATTCTGTACATATCAAAATGATATAGCTTCAAATTTTTTCCTTGATATTCATTCATAAGCGTGAAAGTTGGACTTGTTACTGGCTCAAAAATTTCAAGAGCTTTTGCCAAACTTTGAGTGAAGGTAGTTTTACCAGCGCCCAAATCACCAGTGAGAGTAATAACCTCACCCCCACAAAGAGTTTTTGCAAATTCAAAAGCCAATTTTTCTGTATCATTTAAATTATCACAAATTTTTTCCATATTTTCACCTGTATTTTTAAGAGATAAACTAGTCGCTTTGATCTCTGAATGACATTAAAAGTAAAGTATATTTAAAAAAGTTTCTATTAAACACCTAAGTTTGAATGATGACACTTTTAATGGCTGGAATTCCACGACAATTCAGATCATTATTCAATAACTCCTTCAATAAGTTTTGTTTCAATCTTTTTATCTCCAAAAGCAAAACAATTTTCGAGCATAATTTTTATTTCATTTATATCATCAAGTTGATTATAAAAGCACTTACAAATCGCATCACCACACTTCACATAATCGCCAAGCTTTACATTTAATATGAGTCCTACATCATCTTGCCTAACGATTTGGCCATTTACTTTTTGCAAATCGTGAGATATTTTCCCTAACTTTGAAGTATCGATATGTTCAACAAAGCCTGACTTTGATGCATATATTTCAAACTTATTGTTCTTTGGGAGTAGAAGTTCAGGGTTATCAATAACATCAATTTTCCCACCTTGAGCCAAAACAATTTCTTTAAGTTTTTGTTTTGCAATGCCTGATTTTATTGCTTTTTTGGCCATTTCTTGAGCTATTTCAAAATCTTTTGCTTGGCTTGCCAAAACAAGGGCTTTGGCCGAAATAAATGATGAAAGTTCGAAAAGATTGTTTTCTTCACCATTCAAAACTTTTATGCTGGAATAGACTTCCAAGTTATTTCCAACATACTCTGTGAGAGGCTGATCCATACTGCTAATCACCGCACAAACTTTAACTCCTGCTTTTTTCCCGATTTCAACCATAAGCTTTGCAAGAGCTTTGCTGTCTTCAAGAGTTTTCATAAAAGCACCATTTCCATACTTGCAATCAATAATAATAATTTTTGTTCCACTCGCAAGTTTTTTACTCATTATGCTACTTGCAATTAGACTTATATCTTCAACAGTGCCACTTTCACTTCTTAGTTTATAAATAATTTTATCTGCAAGAGCAAAATTAGCACTTGGACTAACTATACTTGCTCCATTTTTTTTGATTAAGTTTTTAAACTCTTGTGTGGATATTTCAGTTTGATAGCCCTGAAACACTTCCATTTTGTCAGCTGTTCCACCAGTAAACCCTAGACTTCTGCCACTCATTTTGGCAACTTTAACGCCAAGTGATGCCAGTGTTGGAACAACAACAAGTGTTGTTGTGTCACTAACTCCACCTGTGCTGTGTTTGTCAACACAATCACCAACATCATCTAGGTTGAGCATTTCTCCACTTTGTGCCATACACATTGTTAGATTGAAAGTTTCTTCAAAATCAATACCTTTCAAACAAATTGCCATCAAAAAACTTGTTGTTTGAAAGTCCCTTATGCTTCCATCACAAACGCCACGAATAAAAAATTGTATTTCTTCTTTTGAAAGCTTTAAACCATTTTTCTTTTTTTCAATAATGTCCAAAATATCCATATATTTATTATAATACTTTATTTAATGTTTAGCAAACAAAGAAGTTAAATAAAAATTTATATCACAAAAAAAATCAATAAAATACTATATCTGCTTAAATTTTCCATAGTGTGAAAATGAAATATTTGTTTCACAATAAAAAACTTGTCAATAATTCGAATATGAGAGTTTTGAGAATTAGTAAATTTTTTGACTTTTTGTTTGGAACGGCATTTTTATTTTTGATTTGCTTTGTTTGGACAAGATATTTTGTGCATGATGTTTGGAAAACCATTGCAATAAGTGCAATTGTAACTTTTTTTATAATTTCAGTTTATCACATAATCAAAAACAAAAAAGAAAGCAGAAAACAGTTGACTGAGCAAGAAATAAAAAATGCAAAAAAAATTTCAACAAATTTTTTGCTCAAAACAAAGCAAGAAATACTCAAGGAATTCGAAAAAAATTTAAGCAAAAAATATCAAACAAAAATCAAAAGTGACTATTTAATCATCAACAACAATATTTTGAGACCAATATTTTCTAGTGCTGTGATAACTGACAAGGAAGTTATTGAAAGCTACACAAAAACAAAAAGTTTGAGTGCAGAAAAACTTATCATTGTTTGCAAAAATGCAAATGTGGAGGCAAAAAAAATTGCCAATATGATAGATGGCCAAAAAGTTATTGTGCTTGAAGAAATTGAAGCATATGATGATATATATAAGCCACTTAATTTTTCAGTGCCAGATAAAATGCAAGATACAAAAAAAAGAAAAAAGGCATATGATTATCTTTCTTTTGCATTAAATAAAGCCAGAACAAAAAACTATTTGATTGTAGCTGTGTTTTTGCTATTTTCAAGCTTTTTGTTGAGATACAATATTTACTATATTATATTTGCTTCAATCACAACTTTACTTGCACTTTATTCACATTTTAACACTCGATTTAACTTGCCACAAAAAAGTAAAATTGAGTGATAACCATATTTTTGCAAATATAAAAAAATCACTAATTTTTAGTGATTTTTTTATCTGCAAATTAACTACACAGTCGCTGTACATCTAAAATTCCAAAGCCTTCAGTGTTGCGATCAAATTTGAATTTTTGGCAAGAATTTAAAATGTGACTTTTAACTTCAAATGGTGAAAGATTTGGCTGTTTTTCAAGAAGCAAAGCGCAGCTGCCAGCAATTATTGGTGTTGAAACACTAGTTCCACTCATTGTGGAATAACTTTTTTCAAAATCATTTGAAGTGCTAACAATATCTACCCCACACGCTATGCAATCTGGCTTGTAGAAATTGTATGCAGGGCCTCTGCTAGAAAAATTTGCAATTTTAAAATTATGCAAATTTGTTTCACCTTCTTTTCTTCCGTCATCCAATGCGCCAACAGTGATAATTCTACCACTCACCCCTGGGCTTTTGATTGTACCACTTTCAGGGCCACTGTTTCCCGCAGCAGCAACAACAACAATTCCTGCATTCCAAAGAGCTTCCGCTCCAAGCATAAGAGGATCTCCACTTGAAAGTGGTTCACTTCCAAAACTCATACAAATAACTTTTATGTTATATCTTTGCCTATTTTCATATATCCATTGCATTGCATTCAAAATTGTGAGTGATCCGGTTTCTCCATTTTGATCAAGAGCCTTGCACATAACAATGTTTGCATTTGGTGCAACTCCAGCATATTTTTTGCCACTTAAAAAACCATTGCCAGCAAGCACTCCACAAACAAAAGTGCCGTGGCCGTTGTCGTCATAAGGATTCTCTTTATCATTAACAAAATCTTTAAAACACAAAATTCTGTTTTTAAAAGAGCAAAAATCCAAATGTTCAGAAATGCCAGTGTCAATAACCGCAACAGTCACCCCACTGCCTTTTGCAATGTTTTGAGCAAAGTCAATATTCATAATTTTTCGAGTGACATTCATTTGCGCAAAAACTTTTGCAACACTTGATATGTAACTGATTTGTGTGAGATTTGCAAGGCTTAATATTTGCCTTGAACTTGTTTTCACTCCAAAAGCTTTTATAAAAGGAAATTCTTTGACTTCACCACATAAATTTTGAAGATACTTTTTTGCAAAAAAATAATTGTTTGCATAAACCAAACAATCCACTTTGCTGTTTTCACTATCAAGTGTCTGAACAATGGAAAGCAATTTTTCATCAATTTTTTTTCTCATAATTACTCCTGCATAAATTTAATAAAATTTTGCTTTATTTAAAGTTTGACTTTTGTATACATTTTGATATCTCGATAAATTGATGTTACTTAAATATTACTTAAGCATATCAATCAAACTTTCAAGCCTTTTTTGTTGATTTTGATCAAGCATCGGAAGAAGTGTAGTTTTTATTTCATCGAGTTTTTCAGAGTTTAGATTCCCACTTTGTTTTTGTTTGTTTACTTCTTTAAAAAGCTCGGCAGTGAGTTCACTTTGATTATAATTTTTGTATTTTGCAAGTTTTTCTTCTATATCACTTTTTAGCGCATCGTCATTAAAATTTTGTGTTTTTGATTGAAAATTTGCATTTTTTTGCAAATTTTCCTTGCTTTTTTGGTTTTTTTGATTAAATTTTTCTATATTTTGATTGTTATCACAAAATTCACTGAAATTCATTTTTGCTCCTTTTTAACTAAATTATTATATGACGGCATATATAAATATTGATACTAGGAGTTTTTATGATAAAAATCAATGGCGTTAAAGCGAGCATTATGAATGATGAAACTGAAAAACTAAACACCACTCCATCAATCAATCAAATTTTGGAGAGAATGGATAATAACTATCAAGCAAGAAATGTGAATATCAATCAAATGTCTAACTTCCAAAATCTAAATAGCCAAAATATACATAATCAAAATGTTTCAATCCAATTAAATGAGCAAAATGCAAACTTTGGCAATCTCTTTGATGGAAATAGTATTTTTTCAGTTTTGCTCCCTATACTTTTGACTGGCAACAAAAAAGTTAACCTTCTTGGAAGTGATAGCCCTATACTTAAAGAAATTTTGAAAAGAACAAACAATCCAATGATTCAAAAAATATTGGAGCTTTTACCAAAACTAAATGAAAATAAAAAGAATGAAACAAAAACTGACTCACATAAAGAAAAAAAACAAGAAGCCAAAATTGACTCCTATGTTAGAACCGATGAATTTGAAAATGATAATTGACTTTCTTTTTTTAATATCAATTACATATTAAATTTGTTAAAAATATCATCTGCTATTTTGCTTATTTGTTTGCTCTCATCAATAGAGCATGTTTTAAGTTTCTTTGCTTTTGGCTTTCCCCAAATGTTAAAAATTTTTGGACCTATCCATTCAAAATATTCACAGTCGTTAAAAACGGCACTTGATATGCATTGAACTGCTTTTTTGGGTGATGAAAAAAAAGTTTCACTCCCAGTTTAACCAACCAATTTATTGATTTGTTGTAGTGGCTAGTCATACTTGTTAGAGTTACACCTGGATGGACTATTGATAATTTTATATCTTTGTTGTTTTTTAATAATTCATAAAGTGAAAACATCAAAAATCTCTTTGAATTGCCATATATTTTCATTTGACTTTTATTATTTGAAAAATCAATATCATTTATGTTTATCCTCGACAAATTGTGTGCAATGCTAGATACAGCCACAATTTTTTTGAGACTTTTGTTTTGATTTAATATTTTTTTTGCCAAGATATATTGAGAAGCAAAGTTTATTTGAAATACATTGTTAAAACCAGTGTTTGTTTTATAAATTGGTACATTGTATACTCCTGCATTTAAAATCAATATTTCAAAATTAATTTTTTTTAACTCATTGACAGCATCTTTAACACTATCTAAGTCTTCTAAATCTGCTGTGACAAAATTTATTTCAATATTTTGATATTTTTTTAAAATGTCCTCTGCAAGTTTTTTGCTCTTTCGAAAGTTTCTATCAATAAATATCAAATTTATTCCTTTACTTGCCAGTTCATTTGCAAGCAAACTTCCAAGTCCTCCCGTTGTGCCTGTGATTGCAACTGTTTTTATATCTATGTTCATATTGTTAGTTTAACATAAAATGATACTTTAAGCAAAAAAATCAATAATTTTTTTTGTATAAAAAACAAGAGGAGTTTTAATCCTCTTGTTCCTTATCTGCATTTTTTTTGTTGGCATCCTTTGAACTTTCAACTTGAATGTCATTTTGGTTTTGGTTATTCACTTCACAATCAGAGTTATTTGTTTCTTCATTTGAATTTTCTGTTTCAGCTTTTTCATCTTTTGACATTGTGAGTACGCCAAACAAAATCAAAACACCACAAATGCTATCAACAATTTGAGTTACTGTTTCACTTTTAACAGCAAATCCAAAAACTTTGCCAAGATTATTTATAACAAGAATAACGCCAGCCGTAACACTCATCCAAAAAGAGTAACTTTTGAATTTTTCTTTCATTACTTATTTTCCTCGCTTGTTTGAGTTTTATTTTCTGTGTTTTCAACTTGTGATTTTGTGCTTGATTTTTTGGTAGTGTTATTTGATGTTGACTTTGCTTTGGTGCGATTTTTTTTGTAAACAAAGTTTTTTATTTCATCAATATCTTCTTTTATGTCTTTAACAATGCCAAGATGAGTAGTTAAATCCTTGATTGTTTGCTGATACTTCTGCTCTCTTTTTGTGCTGTCTTTTATAACAAACACAAAAAGTCCCAAAAACAGTACTGCCCAAAGTCCATTTTTTAATGCCAAATTTAAAATTTCATTCCACATAACTATTTATTTTTTAAATTTATTATGCTTTCATAAAGTTTGCTTTCTTCTATATCATTCAAATTTTTACTTAAATCGATAACTGGAGTTTTTTGTTCATTTTTTTCAGTTTTTTCTGAAAGTAATTCTTCAACTAAATTTCTGTTCACATGTTCGTCTATCATATTATTCTCTCCGCTTTTTAAGATTTGTTTAAGGTTATATTCCCTTATTTCACTTCTAATTTTGCTAAGGTTATATTTACACATATTCGTTATCCACCAAGTTTGCAACAAGTTTTAGGTTGCTAACATATGCTTTTTGAGTGTTGCTGGTGATTGAGATACCAATTTGTTTGCCTTTCACTCTCACTGGTACTCTTGAAATTATATTGCTACCTTTGATATCAAACTCTCGAGTTTCATTTTCTGAAAATACTGTAAGTTTTATATCATACAAAGAAAGTAGCGAAACTTCTTTTACGTACTTAATTTTGTCACTATATCCAAGGTCAGAAAGTGGTGAACGCCAAAACTTTGTTTGATTTGTTCCAAACATTTGGCCATTATTTGTAAGTTGACCAAGTTTGTTTGCATATGTTCCATTGAAACAAGCAAGAAGTTTGTCAGCAGACAAATATTGAATTGAGCAAAGGTCAACTATATCAACGCCTCTACAAATTGAATATTTGTTTGTTTGAGTGTCAAACAAAATCAGTGCATTGTTTATGTGTGCACTGTTTTCACAGCCAACAGTTTTGTTATCTCCAAAATTTAACCTGCAAGCGAGATAATAAATTCCGTTTCTAAATGCTGCAACTGCATTTTGATTTGAAACTCCTTCAAGCATTCTATTGAGCTTCAAGTCAAGTTTTTTGGCAGAAACATTGTCGAATTCATAAATGCCATCTTTGCAAAGCACAAGTCCTCTATCTCCACAAACGCAAGCTGTGTTTGAATAAATCCTACTGCCCGAGCATAGTAAGTGTGATAGATTGTAATTATTTGCTCCATACCAATAAATTCTTGAAATTCCAAAATCGCGAACCAAAAATAGATAGCCATTAAATGTTAAAAGTTTGTTGACATATCCTCTTTCACTATCAAGTGTTATGGTTATTCTGCCACTTGTTTGTGCTTCTTCATCTTCACTTTCATTTTCGTTATCGATTTGATTTCCATTTTGAATTGCATCATCACTAGTCCATGTGAGAAGATTTGTATTGTCAGTAAGAACCGTTAATCTTTCACCACTTGGCACTGCAAAAACTCTATCTTTATATATAGTGAAATCGTGAATTGTTGGCATATTGGAATAATGGATTGTGTCAACATTGTTGTTCCAACTATTCATACCATCAGTGTCATCAAAGAACAAAATGCAATCTCTTTCGCCATCTGTGTAATTTTTCATCTTTGGCACTTCTTGAAAAACAATTTCTTCAAGTCTGCTAAAAATTTGAGGTCCAATAATGTAGCCTAAATATACTTGATTGTCACCTGAAATATAAAAAATTTTGTCTTTCCTTTCAGCAAATCGTTCGCTATACTCTTTAAAGTGTGCGAGCTTTTTGAATGTTCCATCGCTTTCTTCATTATAATAAATAGCAGCTCGTTCAACTGAGCCTTCTTCCTTATACCTAGGAATTGTTAAATCTTCAAAGCCAATGCTTTCAGTAAGAGCTCCATTTTTATATTCAAAATTGTAAGAGTTAACTGACTTATCAAAGCTTGTTATATTCTCATCAGTTTCAGCATCTATGCCATTTGCAAAGTCGGAAATTGTAAATTCTACGACTCTAGATTTTGGATATTTTGTTTTTTTCATACCCACCTTCTTTTTTTGAGTGAAAATAAGGCTCTATGGCTTGTTGCAACATCCATTGCATTTTCATATCGGCTGTTCCAAAGTTCGCTTTCGCTATAATTCCCTGAAATCAAGCAATACTCTCCAGCGATTCCATAACAAAGAGCATAGATAGTGAGCCTTGAATCAAACTCAGTTATATCGTCATCAATTTCATAAATTTCAGGCAAATACAAATAATCAACTTCATAAATTCCATTTGCTATTTTTAATGTTTCAAAATCTAGGTGATATGGTTTGTTTGTTTTAACTCTAACTAGTTTGTAAAATGAATTTTCAAGCGTTTTCAAATCAAAAGTTCCATCAGTAACTTCAATGTTTTCACTGCAAACTAGTGGGAGGTAATCAGTTGCAATGTCACTCAAAACTTCATTCATTGAACTTAGAATTAAATTTATATCTTTTTGAGACTGAGTGTCTAAATTTTCAAAGTTACTTAAATTTGCATCAATCACATTTGTTAGTTGCAAAAATGTGGCAACTTGTTTTACTATATCATTTACTTTCATATATTCTCCTATTAACATTTTCAATTATGTCTTTTGTTTTTTTTCTTTCAAATTCTGCATTTGATTTTTCAATTTCGTCAAATATTTTTTGTTTGTTTTGCACTCTAGTTTTTCTAACAAATTCAACAGCACGTGCATCAAGTGCATCATATGGAACAGTTAATTCATATGTATTTTTATTGCGCCTATAATGGACTTCAAACTTTTGTTTTTTTCTATTGAAAACAACAAAGTATTTTTTATCTATTGCCTTAATTCTGTTTGATATATTGAAAAGATCACTCTTTATTTCTTTTAAAATCATAATAAATCATAGCGAAAATGCCACAATCAATGTTGTGGCAAGTTCACTACTATTTCTCCTTATTTTGTTATGCCTGTAAGTTTTGCTTGTCCTGCTGGTTTGTTGCAGATAAGGTCTGCATACTTAACGAGTGTTGCTGAATAAGTTGGAGTGCCAGCATTTTGTTTCAAAATTCTGCCATCTTCAGCACTTAACCATTGCCAGTCGCAAAGTTGATGCAAAGCAAATTCACTTGTGTTCAAAAGATACATTGTGCCATTTTCAACAAATCTGTCACTTACAACTGGAATACCGTTGTAGCTAATTGCTTTGTATCCGCCTTGAAGTTCCATCATATCAATATTTCTTTTGCTCTCAGCAAGATATGCTTGATATATTCTCTTAACATCACTTGAACATGTGATATAGTCAACTGTGCTTCCTACATTTTCATCCAAATAGTCAATTGCTTCTTGAATTGCTGTATCGGTTAATGTTGTTGCTGTTGCTGAATATGGGTTCATCCATGCGTTTACACTTCTTGCAACACCATACAAATCACCTTCTCCAAAAATAGCACCAAGACCAGTAAGTTCTTTGCCATAAGAATTTTGAACTGTGAAGAAATAATCTTCATCAATTTCATCATCAAAAGTTTTGTCAATTTCAACTGTTTTGTTGAGTCTATCGATTGCAACAATTCTTGCATTTGATAGCGTTTTTTCTCCTGCATCAGAATAAACATCAATAACAAGACCTTCAACCATATTTTTTACACTGTCAACGGTGATAACTCCTTCTGTTACATCTTCAACTGTTGCAATTGTACCTGTTCCATCACCGAAAAGCATACGACCAAAGTTGAATTGACTTGCTTTAACAAGTCCTTCCATTTCTGCATTGAGAAGGTTAACAAAAGCACCTACGCTATTTTCACTTGCACGGATTGCTTTGTCTGAAATTTCGATTCTTCCATAGAGGTTTTTAAGTTCTGTTACAAATTTAACATACTTATTAGAAGCGCTATTAGGCAAATCACCTGCTTCATCACCGGCGCCAATTCCGCCATTGATTCCAAATGGTGCTACTTTTACGATTTCTTTTCCCCAAACATCTCTTGTTGTTTGTTCAATTTTTGAAAGAAGTGGGTTTGAATTTGTGTTGAGTTGGTTTGAAACAACTTCCAAATAAACTTGTTTTAGTGCGTTATCTGCACTTGATAATGTAATCATTTTAATTTTCTCCTATTTGTTTTTTAAATAGGCTTCAACCATTTTTCCAGCGTCCTTAATTGTTTTTGGCTTATTCACAGGACTAGATACTGTTCCTGAACCACTACTGCTGGAAATGAGTGGCAAAGCCTTTTCTTTTTGTAAACTGTCAAGATATCTCTCAACAATTTTTTCACTCACCTTTTGATTTGAATAAATGTATTTTTCCAAAAATTCCTCATCATCAGCAAGTGATTTGTAAGGCACAAATTTTTGAGCCAAAACTTTTGTCAATGCAAAATCAAGTGAATTATCCATTTTTGAAAGGGCTTCATCACATGATAAAACATCGGAAATTTCAGCAACATACTCTTTTGCCTCTGGATGACTTTCAAAAAAACTTTTTACTTTTTGATCCCAGTCATCTCGTTTATACTCAGGTATAGTTTTGTCTATATTCTCCTGAGAAGTTATTTTTTCAGTCAGCTCTTTAATCTTTTGACACTTTTGAGTAAATTCTTTTTCTAGATTTTGATATGCACTTGAAAGTGCCTCCACTGACTTGAATTTACCTATTGGAGAGCCAAAATCAACGCCTTCTGTTTTGTTTTGCTGTTCCTCAGCAGTCAAGGTGAGGTTTGATATCTCTGGTTGTTCTCCAACAATTTCATTTATTTTATCCATATTAACTCCTTTTGAGATTTTGTATAAATTTATGTAAAATAAAATTTTCTAAAAAATTAGAAAATTTTATGCGATTATATTTGGTTAATTAAATAATTTAACAAAGAACTAATATTTTTTAAATTTATTATACATCATTTGCAAAGCATATGATATTTATTCTTTTTTGTGCAATAAAACTTCGAGGAAATGATATTTTGTCTCACTTTGCTAATTTCTGTTTATGTTCTTCAATGTGAGAAAGTAAGTCATTAACAACTCTATCATAGTCATCAATATTATTTTTATTCATTGAAAGAAGGAATGCAGTGTGCTCTCTGATATGGATTTGATCTTCATCAACTGGCAAAAGCTTAACACTT
>CAJOLY010000020.1 GCA_905235485.1 uncultured Clostridia bacterium | reverse complement strand
AAACTCTTCGCAAGGCATACCTTTCACACCATTTATTGAAATGTTGTTTGTCATAATACTTTTTGAAATTTTGTTTGAAGCAAGCCTTAGAATGCCAAGATATATTGGAATGGCGTTATCTGTCATTGGAGCACTTGTTCTAGGGGACACTGCTGTGCAGGCGGGTCTTATAAGTTCGCCAGCAGTTATGATAATCGCTCTCACGGGTATATCGTTTTACACAATTCCAGATCAAACATCTCAAATCAGTATTCTAAGACTTCTATTCACTCTTTTAGGCGGCACAATAGGCATTTTTGGAATGGTTATTGGTGGGGTTATGCTTGTCAATTATCTTGTGGACTTTAATGGATATAACACACCATATCTTGCACCTTATGCACCATATATAAAAGCAGATTTAAAAGATGGAATTTTCAAGAAAGAGACCATTGCATTGAATACTAGACCTAAAAGTATTCCAAGTCAAAAACTTATTAGAAAAGATAGGGAGGGCAAACAAAAATGACAAACGCACTTTCAACAAGGCAGGCTTGCATTATTATGTTTATATCCATAATCTGCAACAAAATGCTTTCCTTAAACAGCATTATTGCATTTGATTGTTTGAATGATACTTGGATTGTTTTTGCTATTTCTTTTGTGATTGAGTTTTTGTTTATTTTGATATTTTTATATTTAATAAAGATTATTGACAAACCCATTCTGCAATATGTAAAAGAAAAATTTGGAAAAGTTGTCAGCACAATTCTCGCACTCCTTATAGCCTTTTTGTTCTTGCTCAAAACAACTGAGGTTATGGTTGATATCTATTTGTTTTTTGTACAACTTATTTACACTGAAATAAACAGAATTTTATTTATTGTTTGTTTTATAACAATAGTTTATTATTTTGGTTCACGCAAACTAAGAAGTTTAGGCAGAACTGCAGAAATTTTGCTTGTTTTGATTGTTTCATCAATTATTTTGAGTTTTTTCATTTCCATAAAGTCATTTGATATTGAAAAATTACTTCCTATTTTTAACACAAACTTTAGGGTGATTTGGCATAATATTTTGAGCCATAATTTATGGTTTGGCGATTTTATGATTTTGTTTTATATAATTGGAAACATAAAAAGAGAAAAGTGCACAACAAAAAGTATCATATGGACACATGTGCTTTCATTTTTGGTTGTTGTAGTTTGCGTTATTCTTTTCACATGTGCCTTTGGAAACACAGCTTCAATGCATAGAGTCTCACTAATTGACATAACTGAGTTTAGTCCAAGACTGACAGCGCAAGGTAGATTTAATTGGATTGTATACATCACTTTTCCAATAGCACTTGTTTTGGGGCTTGGAATATATTCAAACTATGTGACTATGAGTTTTAAGTTTTTTGTAAGAGATAATGTAAAAAGCAAAAACACAATCTCGGCTGCGATAACAACTGCTTGCGTTTTGGCAATATGCATAATTTTTAGATTTACTTACACAGCGTTTTATAATTTTGTAACGGGATATATGCAATATTTTATTCTTGTAATTCAATATGTAATTCCAATAGTTTTGCTTAACATAATACTCATTAAAAAATCAATAGATTCAAAAAAAGAAAACAAAATGCTTGGTGAAATGTATAGGCTAAATAAAATTGAAAATTTAAAAATTCAAACAAAAATCCAAAAAAATAACAAAAAAACGTTAAAAAACAGTAAAAATTTTGATAATTTTGAAATAAATATGAAAAATATTGATAATAAACCGAGAGTTAAAAGCAACAAAAGGCAAGAGGTGAAAGTATGATTAGAAAAATTTCACACAGCAAGATTATGATATTTTTACTCATACTTTTTGCATTTTTGGTGCCTACAACATTAAACAAGCCTGACCAAACACAACAGTTTTCAGTTGTTTTGGGTGTTGGGATTGATAAAGCGGATGATGGCTATGAAATAAGCACACAAATTTTGACATCAAAATCAAATCAGGGTTTTTTGGAATCACTTCAAGTGCATAGTGCAAAAGGTCAAAATATTTTGGATGCTGTTGAAAAACTAAGTTTGCATATTGGAAGAATAAGCGGATTTGGAAACAACAGCGTTATTGTTTTTTGTGAAGAGGTTGCAAAAGAGGATATTGCAAATACGTTGGACTTTTTTATAAGAAGCAAAAGGCTAAACGGAAACCCTGTCATAATGCTCACACAGAGCAAAGCAAAAAACATTTTGAGTGATGTTGCAAAAATTGATGAAAGTTTTAACTATAGTTTGAATTCTCTTGCACAGTTAAACAATGAATTTGCAACAGGTACCATGTGCACCTTAGAAAAATTTTTAAATGATTATTACGACAAAACAACTGCCACACTAGTCGAAGTTATCAAAGAAACCAATAATGCTTCTGATGGTATTGAAATTCCATCAGACAATGGTTCATCAGATGGCAGCGGAGCAAACAGTGGCGGAGGGACCTCAAGTCCTTCAAGTTCATCTGAGTCAAATGGTGGTGGTGAAGGAGATGTTAAAGTTTTAAGCAACTCAGGTGAAGCAGGAGTATTTAAGGAAGGCAAACAAATTGCGATAATGGATTATAAAACAGTTGAAGGCATAAATATTTTATCAACTTCAAAAAGAAATGTTTACACCATAAAGGATGTTAATGACCATATATTTCATAATGCCGAAGTTGTTTTGAGTGTTAGAAACAAAACTATAACAAAAGAGCTAAAATTTTCAAAAAATAATATTCCAAGAGTTTTGTATAACATTCAGTACACACTCAAAGTTGAACAAATAATCCAAAATGGCATTGATAGGATCATATTGGATGGCTCAAACAATTATCTGACTGATGAACTTATCAGAAGATTCACAAATGAAGTTAAATCCTCAGTTGCAAATTCAATAAATATTGCAAAAAGTTACAATGCAGATGTCTTGGGTTGGCAATTGGCATTCTTTCGTCATCAGCCAAAAAAATGGCAAAACTACCTCAAATCATTGCCCGATGTTAATGATGCATTATATAAAATTGAATGTTTTCTAAATATAAATGTCAAGGGAAATTTATGATAAAAAAAATGCTGAATTATTCAGCACTTTTTTTATTGTCACTAACATTACCAATTATTGCAGTTCCATCCAGATAGCTGTTGAAAATTGCTTTCAATCTTCTGTTTGAAGTGTCTTCAAACACATGAATAAGATTTTCTGGTGTTGCATTTTGCCCAGAATATTTTTTGTAATAGTTTTTAAGTGAGTCAAAAAACTTTTTGTCGCCAATCAAGTTTCGAATGTCATCAAACATAATCATTCCTTTCACATATGATGCATAAACATATTCTGGCTCTGTGGCAAATTCATTAAGTTTTCGGTTCATTGATGTGTCAACTTCATCAAATACATCCTTGTAAACATCAACAAACAAAGTGTAACTTGTGATTGCATTTTTTATGCAGGTGTCTCGTATTATTTCATATTCAGGATTGTTTTCGTAGAATACAACAACACTGTATTCTGCCAAACTTTCATCAAGCCAGCCGTGGTTATATTCATTGTTTCCAACAACCCCATACCACCATTGGTGAGCAATTTCGTGAATTATAGTGATGCAGTAGTCATCATATTTTTCAAGGCTATCGCTTATCATCACAAGGTTTGGATATTCCATTCCTCCATAAATAAATCCCGTTTGAACAATAGCAAGTTGTGAATAAGGATATTTTCCATATTTTTCATTGAATGTTGTGAGCGCTTTTTTTGCAATATTTAAACTTTCATCGCTTTTTTCATCGTCGTAAAAATAATAATTTATCTCAGTCCCATCAACCATAATTGTTTTTGTTTCAAAATGGTCGGATAAAACCAATGCAAAATCACGCACTGCATTTGCAGAAAGACAAGTTGTTGTTTTGTCATTATTTTGTTTTGAAGAAATTTTGTTTCCAGAATATGCTAATGTTAAATTTGATGGATAAGTTATCTTAACGCTATAGTTTGCAAGGTTTGAATAAAATGGATCACCATTTGAATTATATGGATTTTTGTCCCAGCCATTTTCGTCAAAAACCGAAGCAATAGGGTAAATATTTCCTAAATTTATCGTGTTGTCGTTGTAGCCAAATCTATGCAGGACATTTGGAATTGTTATTTTATATTGCATGTCAATTGAGATAAAATCATTTGGATACAAGGGAGTGTTCAAAGTTACTTTCAAAAGATCATTATCTGTGTTTTCAAGTATATATGTTGTGTCATTTCCTTCAACTTTAACATCCAAAATGTCAATTTTGCCATAGCTAAATCCATTTGGATACGCTTTTGTTTCATATAGTTTACTTACAGGTTTGTTTATTGCAATATCTGAAAATGAGTTTGGATATAAATGAAAGTAAACTTCACTCAAAACATTGCTTGTTGTGTTTTTATATTTAACAATTTGACTACCATCAATTGTGTGATTGTCATTCAAAGTCAAATCTAAATCATATGTTGTTATGTTTGTCCCGTATTTTTTTATAAAGTCTGTGCCTATGCAACCAGTAAAAATTGGGATTGTGAATGCAATTACAAAAAAAATAGCCAAAAATTTGTTTTTCATAAAAACTCCTTTGATATAGTATTCTACTGCTTGTACTAAGAAATTATGATAAATTGAAACTTGCAAAAAATGTCAAAAAATAAAATGTGTTAATTAACTTGTAAAATTTTTGTATTAAATATATAATATATAAACAAAAGGAGTGTTATGGCATTTTGTAAATTTTCAACTGAAAACAGAAAAGCAGGCGAAGTCACAATTGACAGCGTGTTTTTTGCTGAATATATGCCATACGCACCAGAAGGTTGCACAAAGGTGTACTTGTATGGCCTTTCAAAGTGTTATAATCCAGATGAAGTTTCAAACACGATTGAAGATTTTGCAAAAACCTTAAATTTAAGTGAAGAAGATATCAAAAGTGCATTTTTGTATTGGCAAGAAGAAAATCTTGTTACAATTTTAAACCTAAATCCAATTGAAGTTAGATATTTGCCAGTTAGAGCAAAGAAATATGACAGCAAAATTTTCAAAAAAGAAAAGTATGCAGAATTCAACCGTGCAATTCAAGAGATTTTGGACGGAAGAATGATAACTCCTCACGAATACAAAGAATATTATCTCACAATGGAAAGTTTGCATATTGATGACAGTGCTATGCTTATGGTTGCAAAATATTGTGTAAATCAAAAGGGAAATAATGTTGGATATAGTTATATTTTGACTGTTGCAAAAAATTGGGCATATGATGGTGTTCATACAGTGCAAGATGTTGAAAAAAAGCTTGAGGAAATGGAGAATCTGACATCAAAAGTTAAAGATATTTTAATTTCACTCAAAAGCAAAAAATCTCCAAGCTTTGAAGATAGGGAATTGTATCAAAAATGGACAAAACAATTTGGTTATGATGACAGAGCCTTGATCTCTATTGCCAAAAAGGTTAAACGTGGTGGCATCGACAAAATGGCAAGTTTGATTGAAAACTATGCAACTTTAAAACTTTTCAGTGTGACTGAAATTGAAGAATATGAAAAAAATAAAGATGAACTCTATGACACTGCAAAAGTAGTTTGCAAAGCACTTGGACTATACTATGATAATCTTGATCCAGTCATAAATACATATATCTTAAAGTGGAAGCAAATGGGATATACCCCTGATGCAATTCAATTTGTTGCAGATATTTGCTTCAAAAAATATATTCGAACTTTTGAAGCAATGGATGAAATTGTTTCTAAATATTTTGCCAACGGACTTGTGTCACTTGATGCAATTCACGAATATGTATCTAGTTCTCTCTCAATTGACAAAAAAATAAAATCAATGCTTGAAAAACTAAATTTAAATAGACAAGTCACATCTTGGGATAGGGATTTTTATCACACTTGGACTTACATTTGGGGCTTTGATGATGAAATGATTGACTATGCACTTTCACTAGGTGTTGACAAATCTCAACCAATGACATATGTAAACAAAATTTTGTCAAATTGGAAAGAGAAAAACATAAAAACTCTTGACGATGCAAAACAAGTCAAATTAAACACTCTAAAAAATGAGGAAAAGGTTGAAAAAAAACCAGAATTTACAACACATAGTTTTTCAAGTGAAGAGCTCAATGCCTTGTTTGATAATTTGGATGAGGTGAAACTCATATGACAAAAAGTGAAATATTAAAACAAGTATTTGATATTTTATCTCAAAAACATAACCAGGCAATTGTTTTGGCTGAAAGAAATTTGAGTTATGCACAAAATAATGAGAAATTTTCAAAATTATGTTTTGATGAAAGAATTTTAAATTTTGAAATTGGTAGAGATAAATTTAATGGAGATGATGTATCAAAAAAAGAAAAAGAACTTGAATTCATTCAGAAAAACAAAGAAATTGTTTTGAAAGAGTTAGGACTATCTCTTAGTGACCTTTCTCCAAGTTTTGATTGTGAAAAATGTAATGACACAGGTTATGTAGATGGCAAAATGTGCACTTGTGCATATCAAATATACAACAATTTTTTAATGCAAAAGTGCGGAGTCAATTTGAACGATGTGACATTTTTGGCTGACTATGACTACAAATATTTTGGCGACAATGAAGAAATTGATTTTGCAAAAAAATGTGTTAATATTTTTAACGATTATGTAAATAATTTGAAGCATATTCCTATAAAAAATGTTGTTATGAGTGGTGGTTCGGGAACTGGAAAAACATATCTTTCAAAGTGCATTGCAAAAGAATTTATTAGCAAAAACTACACAACACTTTTTGTAAGCTCATTTGACCTTAACAATATGTTTTTGGAAGAACATTTGTCTCAAAGTGACAAAAAATATTATCTTCGTGATTTGATTGATTTAGATGTTTTGATTATTGATGATTTGGGCACAGAGCCAGTTAGAAAAAATGTAACAAAAGAATATTTGCTACTTTTACTTAACGAGAGAATTTCAAAAGATAAGTCAACTATAATCACAACAAACTTAAGTCCAGAGCAAATTCTAGATAGATATGAAGAACGAATTTTCTCACGAATTTGCAATAAACGAAACACCCTTATAGTTGAATTTAAGGGTAAAAATTTAAGATTAAAAAAATAGCGAGTATGTCGCTATTTTTAATTTAAATGGTTAAGTCTAACACGGTTATGCATTGCTATTATTTATTTATAAATAAAAAAATTTTATAAAAAACTAAAAAAAATATACAAATTTAAAAATATATGCTATAATAATTATATCCATAAAGAGTGTGCGAGGGACAGCCCCATTGACCACACAGCAACCTGGCAAAAGCTAAGGTGCTAAAGGCTGACCGATGGTATAATATAATTATCAAGCCCATCGGATTCGATGGGTTTTTCTCTTCTATTTATGGATAAAAGGAGTTTAATATGAAAAGAATTGTAACAAGTGAATCAGTGAATATTGGACACCCTGATAAAACATGCGATACGATTGCAGATGCATTTTTGGATGAGGCTTTGAGGCAGGATCCAAATAGTCAAATGGCAGTTGAATGTGCCATAAAAAATGATAAATTATTTATATATGGAGAAGCAACAACAAAGGCAAATATTGATTATGACAAAATAGCAAAAGAAGTTTTGAGAGATATTGGTTACAAAAATGAATTTACAATCATAAAAGAGTTAAGCGAACAAAGTCCAGATATAAATCAAGCAGTTGTTAAAAAAAAGCTTTGTGCCAATGATCAGGGGATGTGCTATGGATATGCAACTGCAGAAACAAAGGAGTATATGCCCTTGCCAATTGTTATTGCTCACAAACTTATGAAAAAATATGATGAATTTAGACGTAACTCTGACAAATATTTTGCAGATGCAAAGTGTCAAGTGTCTATAATTTACGAAGAAAAAAAGCCAATAGAAATTGGAAAAGTTATTGTTAGTGTTTCACACGACAATAAGCTTCAAAAAGAAGAAATAAGGCAAACAATCGCAGAAAAAGTAATCAATCCAGTATTATCTGAATATGATTATCTCTTACAAGATCACACTGAGTTAATAATAAACCCAAGTGGAAAATTTACAATATGGGGCAGTTTTGGAGATAGTGGCTGTGTTGGAAGGAAAATTGTTGTTGATACATATGGTGGTGTGGGAAGAGTTGGCGGCGGATGCTTTTCAAGTAAAAATGCAACAAAGGTTGATAGATCCGGTGCATATTATGCTCGCTATGTTGCAAAAAACATTGTTGCAAATGGATTTGCAGATGAATGCGAAATTCAAGTTGCATATGGCATTGGGTTAGCTGAACCAATATCAACATACATAGAGTGTTTTGGGACAAACAAAAAGCAACTTTCAGAAATAACAAATTATGTTGAACAAAATTTTGATTTTAGCCCAGATAATATAATAAATGAACTTAAACTACTTAGACCAATTTACAAGCAAACAGCTTGCTATGGACACTTTGGCAGGGACGAGTTTCCTTGGGAAAAAATAAAAAAAGTTAACATTAAATAAAAAAATTAAAATTTTCAAACAAAAAAAGATTTTGAAAAATATTTGTTGGTACAGTAATTCGTAAAAAAATAAGAGAGAACTTTTTACTGTTCTCTTTTTTTAAAAAATCTAAATCAAACCTGAGTTCAATTTAGATTTAAAGTGTGCTTGAACGAATATTTTGATACAATTTGAAACCACCTTAAAATAAGTGAAACCACCCTTGAAAAAGTGAAACCACCTGACGCAATTTGAAACCACCCCTAAATAGCCACTGTGTAGGCTCTTTTTTTATTTATTGAGTATTTCTTCGATACTTGCTTTTATATCAAAACACAGGGCAAACAACGCCAACTGTTTTGAATAGTTTTTCATCCATAAATCACTCAAATTTTATTCATTTAATTGCTAGTTTAATTCAACAATACAACGGAATCCTCTAACACCGTAATATGAGTCAGCACCATTGTGAAATGTAAAAACTATGCCATATCTTCGTTCACAAAAAATCGCACCACCAAGATTTCTTATATTGTCAGGAGTTAGCACCCAACTTGAAGTTTTAAGGTCAAATTCGCCAAGTGTTTGTAAATAACGATACTCTGTTTCTGTCATTAACCTTATTCCCATTTTTTCTGCTTCTTCAACAGCACTTGACAAAGGTGAATTATTTTTTCTTGAAACACGTGCAGCTTTATCATAGCAAAGGCTTCTTCTTAATGGGGATTCTTTAGAACAATCGCAAATAAACAACTTTCCATCAAGTTCAATCACATCTGGCTCACCGCAACTTTGCTCCATCATTGAAATAGTTCTTAGTAATTTTTCATTACTCCTAAGTATATTTTCAACTTTATCCCACAAAACATTAATATGTCGCTTTGTATTTTGATTAAATCTTTCCATTAAAATGTTAATCATAAATGCTTTCCACCTATTAAAAATATTTCTAAAATTATTTTATCATAAAATGCAATAAAAATCTATCTTTTGAATCAATAAATATTTTTTAAATAGTTTTCTTATACCCCAAATCGTTTTATTGTTGAGTAAATCGTTTTATTGTTGAGGGTAATCGTTTTTTTGTTAGGCAAATCGTTTTCTTATTGACAGCAATTTTCTATAAAGGCGACTAAAAAATGACTATTTTTTGCCTTGAAAGTGAAAGTTTGACTAAATAAAAATGGCGGCAGATAGGGAATTTTCTCCTTTCTGCCACAAAAAAACAACCTTGACACTTTCGTATCAAAGTTGTTGTCCTAATATGGTGGAGATGGCGAGGGTTGAACTCGCGTCCAAACAAACTTCAACAACTTTTTCTACATACTTATTCCATTTTGTTTCTCAGTCAAATTGCAAATGAAAAAAAGCAATTTTGACCAAAGTTCTATAATTAGATTTCAAAAATTAGAACAGCACATTTGAAAACTTACTCACTTTTTAATACTCAACAATTTTCGTGAGGCAAATTGTGAGCAACCTGCTATAAATTAAGCAGCGTAAGCCAATCTTGGGCTTGCATTTATATTTAGTTGCTATTTTTGACGCAGTATGCCCTGCGATATGCTTTTAGTTGTATCCATAAGTCTGTCAAATCCGTGACATCCCCATATAATAATAATATCACAAAAAAAATGATTTTACAACACAAAATATAATTTACTTTTTAATATAACTAAATTTTGTTTAGAGTTTTTTTTAAAATTTATTTAAAGTAATGTGTTTGTAATTAAATATGTTGATAAAAACAATTTTTTTTTGATATAATAATTATATGATAATGTTAATAATTATAGGTGTTTTAACATTTTTGTTTGTTTTAATGCTAATTTTTTCTGCAACAAGTTATAACAGAATGATAAAAACATATACAAAATATGATGATGAGTTTGTTTATTGCAATTTGACAGGTTTTGAATTTGCTGTGTATGCAATCAAAAAGCTAAATCTCAAAACAAGAGTTGCACTAATTGAAAAGGAACTTGATGAATGTTATATTCCTTCAAAAGATGTGGTTTGTATATCTCAGCATACGGCAAACATAAAAAGTGTTTCTAGCATATGCATAACAGCACATGAACTTGGCCATGCAGTTCAAAACAAAAAGCAGAGTGGGCTTTTTGTGCTGCAAGCATGTTTGACTTGGCTAGGCAAAATTAGTATGTTTTTATTTCCATTTATGATTATATCTGGCATTGTTTTGCTGTTTGTTCCAAATAGATTTGATTTAGGCATTGTTTTGCTCTTAGTTGCGATAGGAATGCTAATGGTTATTTTTCTTTTAAAAATATTTACAATTCCTATGGAAATGGAAGCGAGTAAAATTGCATATAATTTTTTGAAAGAAAACAATATTTTAATTGGCGAGGAATTAAAACACGGAAAGAAAGTGCTTGATGCTGCAATAGGTACATATATTGCAAGCCTATTTATGCCAATTCTCAAATTTTTTAGGGGATTTGGAAGGTTGTTTAGGAGGTAGTATGCAATATTTTGAATATTATTTGATGGGCATTGTGCTCTTGCCAGCAATAATTTTTGCTTTGTTTGCTCAAGCAAAAGTGAATAGTGCTTATAGAAGATATAGTGATGTAAAAACACAAAACAATATTCCTGCTTACGAAATTGCAAGAATAGTTTTGGAAAAAAATGGAGTTCATAATGTTGTTGTAAAAAAAGTTGCAGGAGAATTGACAGATTATTATAGTGACAAGGAAAAAACTGTTGCTCTTAGCCAAGATATTTATGATAGTACAAGCGTTTCAGCTATTGGTATTGCTATGCACGAGGTTGGCCACGCAATTCAATATGCCGAAGGCTACAAAATGATAGCCTTTAGAAATTTAATGATAAAAACAAGCAGGATTGCCAGTGTGTTTTTGTGGCCTTTGGTTATAATAGGACTTATTTTTAATTTGGCTGTTGTTGGTGGTGGGCTAATTGGTGAAATATGCCTTTGGTCAGGAATAGGCTTTTTTGGAATTTCAATACTTCTTAATTTGGTAACTTTACCTGTTGAATATGATGCATCAAACAGGGCAAAAAAGATTATGAAAACTGAAAATTTGCTCACACCAGATGAACAAGATGGCGCAAGCAAAGTTTTGAATGCAGCAGCACTTACTTATGTTGCAGCTTTAGTGGTTTCAATTTTTTATCTTGTGAGATTTTTACTTATTGTGTTTGTTAACTCGCGACGCAGGGATTAGATTTTCAAAAAAAAGCAATAGTTTCTATTGCTTTTTTTGATGATATTTTAATTAATTCAGTGTTGGGAATAGTCCTGTTATAAACGATGGCAGGTCATATTTTGCAACAATATTATCAACAAACTCTGTCACATATTGATATAACCATTTTGTAATAGTTGAGTTGTCAATCCAACCTTGAACTGTTGAATTTGCAATGAGATAAAATATTCCAAGAACCAGACAGATAAGAACTGAAGCTTTAATAACACCAACCAAAAGTCCAAGTGTTCGATCTAAGCCATTGATTGCACGATTTTTTGAAAGAGCATTGAATAGCTTTGAAAGTAACAACACTGCAATTTTAATGAGAATAAACACAACAATGACTGCAATCACAACGGCAATTATTGCTGCTATTCGCTCACCAATATATTGCACAACTGTTTGGTCAGAAATGGTCGCAGATTCACTAAATTCAAAAACTTTTGAGTCTTCAATAAAAAGCCTATAAATTCTTTCCTGAAAAGTTTCTTGTGCAAGATAATTCTTTAATGCTTCACCAGTAAGTTCACTTATTGGACTTCCAGCTTCTTCAGCTGCTTGAAAGGGAATAATTGAACCTGATAATGAGCTGGCAATTTTTCCACCAATACCTCCAACAATATTGAAAATGCTATTTAAGAATTTTGATACTGGTTTTGCGCAAAGTATGGAAACACTAAGTGAAGCAAGAGTGCTAAATAGTGAGAGAATTGTGTTCAAAAGGCCTTTAATCATGCCAATAATTGCAAACACTACAAGCACTGCAATAACAATTATGTCAATAACAGCCATAAATTTCCTCCTAATGAATCTTTGTTAAAAGATTTAAGTATCGATAATAAAGATTTTTACTCAAAATGATTATATCATACAATTTTTCACTTTTCAATACAAATTTTTAATTTTTTTAAATTATGAATTTTTTATTTTTATACAAGTAATATAAATTATTTATAATTCAAAATATTTAAGTATAAAGTATGAAAAAGAAACAATAATCTTTATATGAGTTATTATAATATTGAAAGTAAACTAACGATTTTTGATTTATCAAGTGATTTGCTGAAAAACTACGGTTCAGAAAAGCCCGTTGTTGTATGTCTAGGCAGTAGCAAAGTTTTAAGTGATATGGTTGGTGTTATTGTTGCAGATATTTTAAGAAGCAGAAATGTTGATGTTATCATTTTTGGTGGGAGCAAAAGGAATGCTGACAAAAATATGGCAAAACTTATTGCAAAATCGCTTGATAAAAGCAGAATCCTTTTTGTTGATAGTGGAGCACTAAGTCAAAAAGATTCCATAATGTTTGCATCAAAACTTGTTTTGAATGATGGAGCAGTGATTCATTCGCCTTGCATTGTTGCAGGAACAATAACCAAACAAGATAGCAAATACAATTTTGCAAATATAAAACTTGAAGAAATAAAAAACTATGCCACTGTTATTGCAGACAGTATTTGCTCATATTTTGCATATGTTGATTTGTTAAAAACTAAACCTGCTTAAATGTTTAAAATCATATATTTTTTTAAAAAACACATCAAAAGATGTGTTTTTTAATATGATTTCAAAAGATCTTTTTTTAACTTGCCAACAATTTTCTTTTCGATTCGGCTGATGTAACTTTGACTAATCCCAAGCATATCCGCAACTTCCTTTTGAGTTTTTTCTTTGCTGGAATTTAAGCCAAAGCGCAAAATCATAATTTCACGCTCCTTGCTGTTTAGTTTTTGAATACTGTTCCAAAGTAGTTTTTTTTCAGTCGATTTTTCTAAATCCGCTGTGACAGAATCACTTTCAACACTTAAAATATCACCCAAAACAAGTTCATTGCCATCGCCATCAACAGTGAGGGGCTCATCAAGACTAATTTCTGCTTTGAGCCTGCTCGTTTTTCTTAGATGCATCAAAATTTCATTTTCAATACATCTGCTTGCATAGGTTGCAAGCTTAATATTTTTTTCGAGTTTAAAACTATTTACTGCCTTTATAAGTCCAATAGAGCCCACGCTTATCAAATCTTCCATATCAACGTTTGTGTTAGTGAATTTTTTGCTGATATACACAACAAGCCTCAAATTATGCTCAATCAGTTTATTCTTTGCCAATTCATCACCTTGTTCTGCTTTTTCTATGTATTCAAGTTCTGTTTCACTATCAAGTGGATTAGGGAGTGCTTCATTGCCACACAAAAACAAAATGATTTGCTCAGTATTCAAAAAAATGTCACCATCCAAAAGCTTTTCAAAATATTTTTTTATTCTTTTTAAATTCATAGTTATCTCCTAAAATTTGATTTGAAATGATAATGTCACTATCTGTTTTTTTGCCAAAGTCAGTGAGAGATAGACCAAGCCGTGCGTTATTTATGATGATTATGTTTTCATTTGTCTTTTGTGCATCAAATTTTATTGTCAAACTTTCAATTTCAAAAGTTAAAATTTTTTGTTTTGTGCTTCCTATACTTTCAACTTCTATATATTTTGAATTTTTTAGTGGTATGTTTTTTTTGAGTAAAATGTCAGTTAGTTCAATGCTTGGATATATTTTGTTAAAAGTTTTGTAGTTAATTATAGAAATGGGGCATCCATCAACTGTGAGTTTGTTACCTGTATCTAAAAATGCTTTTACATTTGTTGAAAATTTATCATTTTTTAGCGTTGCATCAAACAAAAAATTGCAGATATTTTGTTTTTGAAATATGTATTTTAAAATGTTTTTTGCTGCGACATAAATGATAAAACAAACAAGCAGTGCAAAGCCAACTGGAAATTTGTATTCATACATAACACCATTATTTATCCAAAACTTTATTCCAAATATCTCTCCAATTCCAATTACAGCACCACCAAAAACAAAAGTTGAAACTAGAAATGTCAAAAATTGAATAAATAATTTTTTTGGTGATTTTGGACAAAAGCAAATCACAATCATCAAAAGTCCTAGCGGGATTTTTAAAAGTAAATTTATTATATTTGGAAGAATTGGGGAAAGTAGTGCAACAATTGTTCCGACTATGCTTGAACAAAATATACGAATTTTTGTTGAAGATAATTTTAATAAGTTTTTTGTTAAAAGCAAAATCAATGAGTTAATAACCATATTGTCTATGATCACATATTCAACATAAATTACCATACTTTCCCCACAAAAATAGTGTAAAACAAAAATCAAACTTTTGAATAGTAAAAAGAAAAGTTTTTATTGTGCTTTTTTGGAATTTTATATATATTTGTGACTTGTTTGGCACTATTACATTTTTTAACTGTTTACTAGTTTCAAAGTATTTGAATTGGCTGAAATATTAAATAATAGAATTAAAAATTTCCATAAAAAATTTAAAAGACTTTTCAAAAATTAGTTATCGGATTCATTTGAAATATTTACATTGTTTTGTGTACTATCATTTGCTAAATTACTGTGAAAATTGTTTGATATTGGAGGTGGCATGGCAATTTGTTCATTTGGCTGATTATAATTTTGCATATTTCCATTTTGAGCGTTTTGATTTTTAACAGTTGCGGTGCATATAAATTTGCCTTTTTTGTTATGTTGTGACTGATTTTGAATATATATTTGTACTAAAATCGCATCATCACCAAATTTACATATGCAGTTGAATGGAATAAATATATCATCACTGGATTTAAATATATTCCAACTTTTGTTGTATGCAGGCACAACAATTCCAAGCATTCTGCCATAACGTGTGTCAAAAACAATATCAATTATTCTCCCAAGCCTCTTGCCATCAACAACATTTATAACTTCTTTGCCCTTCAATTCACAAAATGATGTTTCCATATTGCTCCTTTATTATTTTTATTTATTGAAAATACAAGATATTACATTTTTTTTAAGTTACAAACAAATAGTTGTAATGCAAAACAATTTAATGTTAAATCTGTTTGGTCATATTGTTAAAAATACTAAAGTAAAATATGATATGGAAAAAAGATTGAGCGAGTTAAAAAGTAACGAAAGTGGAAAAATTAAAAACGTGTTTGGCAATATTCATATAAGGCGCAGGCTATATGAATTAGGTTTTTTAAGTGGGGAAACAATCAAAATTATGTCAGTATCTTCGTTAAAAAACAGCTATATCGTTTCACTAAAAGGTTATTGTTTAGCTCTAAGAAAAAATATTTTAGACAATATTTTGGTGGAAGAGTTATGAAAACAATTGCACTCGTAGGTAATCCAAACACAGGAAAAACTACACTTTTTAATTCAATTTTGCACACTGATGAACACGTTGGCAATTGGCACGGAGTGACAGTTGATTTTAAAGAAAAGATACTCAAAAAAAACGGAAAAAAAATTGCAACAATAACAGATCTTCCAGGGACTTACTCACTTTCTAGCTTTAGCTATGAGGAGGCAGTTACACGTGATTATCTTTTTAGTCACAAAGACATTCAAATTGTGAATGTTGTTGATGGCAATTGTTTGGAGAAGAATTTGCTACTTACACTTGAACTTTTGGAACAAGGACATAACCCCATTCTTTGCATAAATATGGCAAATGAACTTAAAAAAAATGGAATTGAAATTGACACAAAAAAAATAGAACAAGCACTTGGCATAAAAGTGTTTTTGCTAAACGCTCAAAACAAAAAACAAGTGCAAAAAATGTTTGACTGGATTTTAAATAATGATACAAAGTCTCAAAATTATAAGCCATCTTATGTAAAAATGCTCACATATAAATTTGATGTTGAATTTCAAAAGGTTTTGAAAAACAACATTGATTCTCAAAATCAATCCCAAAATTTTAGCAATAAATCCTTGAGTGATTATGAAAAAATAAAACTACTGGAACTTGACGAGAAGATTTGGGACGGTGTCTCATATGACAAAAACTTAAAAGTTGATTTATACAAGATTTTTGAAGAGCAGGATTTTGTGCAACTAGTTATTAAAGCACGATATGAATTTGCAAAAACTTTAATTTTTCAAAAAACTATAAATAAGGTTTATGGATTTCACAAATTAGATAAATATGTGCTTAGCCGCTTTTTATGTGTCCCAATTTTTTTGCTTATTGTTGGGCTAATTTTTTATTTAACTTTTGGAAGTATTGGAACTTTTTTGACTGATACATTATCTCAAGTTTTTAAAAAATATTTTTTTAATCCACTTACAAACATAGTTTCATCCATAACAAAAAATCAGTTTGTAATAAACTTTTTTTTAGAAGCAGTTATTGGAAGTATGGGCGCTATTGTTTCATTTTTGCCTCAAATAGTTTTGATGTATTTGGGGCTTTACTTTTTGGAAGATAGTGGATATATGTCACGCCTTGCATTTACTTTTGAGGATTATTTAAAAAAAGTAGGACTTTCTGGAAAGAGTGTGTTTACTCTTTTGATGTGTTTTGGATGTAGCACCACTGCAACACTTTCAAGTAGAAATTTAGAAAATAGAAATAGCAAAATAAAAACGGCACTTCTCACGCCTTACATCAGTTGCACGGCAAAACTTCCAATATATTCAGTTGTTTGTGGTGCGTTTTTTCCAAATCACAAATTTTTGGTTGTTATTTCATTTTATTTGCTTGGTATAATTATAGCATTGCTTGTAAGTTATTTTTTAAATAAAACAGTATTAAAAAGTGATGACACAAATTTTGTTTTGGAAATGCCACCATATAGGGTGCCTAGTGTAAAAAAGATTGCCAAAAATGTTTGGCTAAACACAAAAGAATTTTTAGTTCGTGCAGGTTCAACACTACTTATGTTTTCTTGTATCATATGGCTTTTGCAAAATTGTAATTTTAGGCTTCAATATGGAGAAGGAGAAAGCATTTTAGACACCGTCTCAAATTGGCTTGCCCCAATATTTGTTCCTCTTGGCTTTGGCAATGCTGGTGTTGTAGCGACACTACTTTGTGGTTTTGTTGCAAAAGAGATTATTGTTAGCACAATAGGGCTTTTGAATGGGCTAGGCGGGGAAAGCAGTGCAAGTAGCATTTCAAAAAGCATAATGCTTTCAAGCAGTGTTTTTTCTTTAACAAAAGCTAGTGGGTTATCATTTTTGGTGTTTGCAACATTATATCTTCCATGCATTTCAACAGTTAGCGTGCTTTCAAAAGAAGTTGGCACAAAATGGACTTTTGTTGGATGTTTAATCCAAATATGTGTCAGTTATGTTTTGAGTTTTGCAACATACAAAATTGCAAACTATTTTATCATAAATGGCATTTTAAGTGGCATGCTTTCTCTAGTTTGTTTTGCAATCATATGCCTTTCTGTTTTTGCTATTGTAAAAATTTTCAAAAAAAAAGATTTTTGCAAATTCTGTCCAAAGAAAAAAACTTGTAACAAATAAAACATTAAAAATCTTATGTAAATAAATATATTAAGATTGTCAAAATTTTTGTTTTATGTTACAATAAGTACATTATGAAAAAACCAATAGTAGCAGTAGTAGGTAGACCTAATGTTGGAAAGAGTACTTTTTTCAACAAGGTTGTGGGAAAACGAATAAGCATAGTAAAAGATGAGCCAGGTGTCACTCGTGACAGAATTTATGCAGATGCAGAATGGTTAAATCACAATTTTTGGCTTGTAGACACTGGTGGAATTGATATTCACGAAAAAACTGAAGTCAACAAAAACATTTTGCACCAAGTGCAAATTGCAATGGAACTAGCCGACGTTATCATTATGCTTGTTGATGGAATTTCTGGACTTACAGCACAAGATGAAGAAGTTGCAACTCTTCTCAAAAAAATAAAAAAGCCTGTTGTTTTGGCAGTTAACAAATGTGATGATGGAAATGAAGATAACATTTATGAATTCTATGCCTTGGGCTTAGGTGATCCATATGCAATTTCAAGTGAACATAGCAAGGGTATTGGAGACTTGCTGGACAAGGTTGTGGGATATTTTGATAACATTGATTTTGACAAAGAAAATGAAAACAAAATCAAAATTGCAATTGTGGGAAAACCTAACGCTGGCAAAAGTAGCATAACAAACAAACTTTTGGGTGAAAGCCGAATGGTTGTTTCAAATGTTGCCGGCACAACGCGAGATGCAATTGACACACCTTTTGTTTATGATGGAAGAGAATGTGTTTTGATTGATACGGCAGGGATCAGACGAAAAAGATCAATAGAGCTTGAAAGCGTTGAAAGTTATTCTGTGCTAAGAAGTATGGAAGCAATAAGACGTGCTGATGTTGTGGTTATTGTTTTTGATGCAAGCCAAGATTTGAGCGACCAAGATATTCGAATTGCTGGTTATGTTCACGAACAAGGCAAACCTAGTGTTGTTGTGGTAAACAAATGGGACATAGTCAACAAAGATGAGCATACAATTGAGTTTTACAAACAAAAACTAGATAAAGAACTTAACTTTATGGACTATTATCTTCCAGTTTTTGTTTCAGCACTTTCAGGGCAAAGACTAAACACCATTATGCCAAATGTTTTAAAGGCATATGAGAATGCAAACAAAAAAACTTCAACGAGTATTTTGAATGAAATTTTGCAAGATGCAGTTGCAATCAGCCAACCACCTTCAAAATATGGAAAAAGATTAAAGTTTTACTTCATCAGTCAAACAGCAACGAATCCTCCAACGTTCACAATTCAAGCAAATGCAAGTGAACTTGTGCATTTTTCATACCAAAGATATTTGGAAAATTGCTTACGCAGAAATCTGGATCTGTCTGGCACACCAATCAAGATTGAATTTGTAAACAAAAATGAAAAATAAATAACTTAAAATTAGTTAAATCTCAAATTGTTTTAAACATAGAAAATAAGGGGAAAAAATATTGATAATTAAAATTTTGGAATATGTTTTGCTTGTGATTGTTTCATATTTTATTGGAAACATCTCTTGGGCAAGAATATTCAGCAGAAAGCAAAAAGGAGATATCACAAAAAGTGGAAGTGGCAATCCTGGCACTATGAATATGCTTAGAACATATGGTGTTAAACTTGCTGTTATTACATTGATTTTGGATACACTCAAAGGTGTAATTCCTGCGCTAAGTGGAATGCTTCTTTTTAGATATACCGGACTTAATGGTGATATTGGGCTGTATGTAGGCGGCTTGTCGACCGTGATTGGTCACATGTTCCCTGTGATTTACAAGTTCAGAGGGGGAAAAGGTGTGGCAACATCACTTGGAGTGTTTATGGTTGCAAATCCGTTGCTTCTTATTCTTGCATTTATCCTTGGATTTGTTTATGTATGGTTTTTTGATTATGGATCTGTTGCATCACTTTTCATTGTTGCATTTATGAGTATTATTCAAGGTTATCAAAACAATGTAAAATATTCAGGCGACACAGCAACGCTTCTTGTTATCAACCTACTTATTTTTGCCATTTTTGCTTTGATTTGGATTGCTCATAGGCAAAACATTGTGAGACTTCTTGTGGGGAAGGAAAATAAAGCAAACTTGCAAAAGAGTTTCAAGTCAAAACTAAAAAAACAAAAAAAAGATGAAGTGAAAATAGAATATCAAGAGCAAAAAAGCGAACTAAAAAATGAGTTTAAAAAACTAAAAGCAGAATATCGAAAAGATGTCAAAGCAAAGAAAAAAGCTCTCAAAAAGGAATACAAAAAAATTAAGGCTTCACTAAAACAAAGCAATGCTGACCTTATGGCAAAAGAAATTGAAAGCGAACAAAAAAGTGATGAATAAGTTTGTTTGTTTATTTAATTTGATTATGTCAAGAAT
>CAJOLY010000019.1 GCA_905235485.1 uncultured Clostridia bacterium | reverse complement strand
TCAACTTAAATCCATATTTTTCTTGGACTTTAAATCCATATTTAAAATTTGCATCATCAATGATATTCAAATAATCTCTTATTAAAGCCATTGGAGATACATTCATTCCGATATATGCTGACAGAGTATAAATGGAGTAGTCAATAAGTTTATAGTAAATTATATCATCAGCGTTTGAAATAGATAATCTATTCTCTTTTATAGCGTTTTCAATAAATGCTCTTCTTTTTGGAAGAAGTTTTGAACCTAGCCAATAAAAACTAGAATCATCATTGCCACTTTCAACTGATTTTATAAGCCTTCCAATGCAAGAATTTAACAATTGTGGGTCATCTATTGGTGCTATAAAATAATCATATAAAATTTCGTTTGTGGTAGCAACTCTTTTTATACCAGGCAAGTTTGCTAAATTGCAAAGTTCATCTTCAGAAAAAGATACTTCCTCATCAAAAGGAACTAAGAATTTATCTCTTTTCCACATTTTATTCCATGGCATAACTAACCCGAAAGGATCTTGACAAATTTCAATCAAATCGTTTGGATTTGTTAAATCATAAATGCGATTTTCAAAATAGGTTTTAAAGAATGGATGATCAAAGCGACAAATTGCCAAATCAGCATCATTCTTTTCAATAAGTTCGACCATTTTTTCAAGCATATCAGGCTTTAAAGTATCATCAGCATCAACAAACTGAATATAGTCACCCGTTGCTTTGTTTAAGCCATAATTTCTTGCTCTAGAAACGCCGCCTTTTGGCATATCAACAGATATAAATCTGCTATCTTTTTTTGACATTTCCGTCATAACAGATAGTGTGTCATCAGGACTTGCATCATTAACTGTGATAACTTCAAAATTTTTATAAGATTGATTAAGTATGCTTTCATAACACTTTCGCAAGGTTTTTTCAGCGTTATATGCAGGTATTATTATAGATATTTTTTTCATATTTGTCTCCTTATGTTAGATTACGCTAATATTATATACAATTATTTCAATTTAACAATCTAAAACTTTATTGAACTTGTCTAAATTTTTTTGACACATTCTCTCAAAAATTCTCATACTCTCAAAAAATGAGAATTTATTTGTTTTAGTGCCTAAACAGTCATTATAGATCGTTTTTAATTTGATATAATTTAACTATGAAGGAATTAAATGAAACAATCTCAACAAATCTTGTTGCACTTAGAAAAAAATGTGGTTACAAACAAAGCGATGTTGCAGAAAAATTAAATTATTCAGACAAAACAATAAGCAAATGGGAAACAGGTGAAATTGTGCCAAGTGTTGAAAATTTGATTGAATTATGTAAGTTATACAATATAACACTTGATCAAATCACTAGGCCAATCAAAATTGAAGATGAACAAATCTCAAAAAATGATAAGTCAAAGTATAGCAAAAGATTTATTGCATTGCTTTCAATTTCTGCAATATGGATAATCGCAACAATATTTTTTGTGTACACAAATATTCTATCCAATTACTTAGCTTGGATTGTTTTTGTTTGGGCGGTACCAGCATCTTGTGTTGTAGGAATCATATTCAATTCTTTATGGGGAAACAAAAGATTGAATTATATTTATATATCAGTGCTTGTATGGACATTGATAACATCATTTTACTTGCAATTTTTACAATATAATTTAGTGCCTCTTTATTTTATTGGAGTTCCAGCTCAAATTGCAATAATACTCTGGTCAAAAATCAAAAAACCGTAAAAAAATTTAAATATTATTTAAATGCCAAAAACGACAATAGTAAATTTCAAAAACCGACATTTTAAGCAAAAAAATAAAAAAATTGTTTAACAAAATTTTTTATGATATCATAATAAATATATATTATTTCTGATGTCATAAATATGTTTGACAATTTTTTTTGATTGGTATAACATAACTTGTTAATAAGGAGGACCTAAATATGTTGGAACTAAAAGAAATAAAAAAAGTGTATGATATGGGTGATACCAAAGTTGAAGCACTAAAAGGTATAACTGCAAATTTCGGAGATAATGAGTTTGTTAGCATTTTAGGCCCTTCAGGTTGTGGAAAAACAACACTTTTAAATATAATAGGTGGGCTTGATAAATATACGTCCGGCGACTTGGTTATTGACGGAAAAAGTACAAAGAATTTTAATGATGGAGATTGGGATACATATAGAAATCACAAAATTGGATTTGTTTTTCAAAGTTATAATTTAATTCAGCATTTAAGTGTACTTGAAAATGTTGAGATGTCATTATCGCTTAATGGAATATCTAAGCAAGAGCGAAGAGAAAAAGCAACAAAAGCACTTGAAAGAGTAGGGCTATCAGATCAAATCAAAAAAATGCCAAATCAACTATCGGGTGGCCAAATGCAAAGAGTTGCAATTGCTAGAGCAATTGTGAATGATCCTTCAATAATTCTTGCCGACGAACCAACGGGTGCATTGGATTCCAAAACAAGCAAGCAAATTTTGGAGCTTTTAAAAGAGATTTCAAATGATAAACTCATCATTATGGTCACGCACAATGCAAGCCTAGCAAAAAAATATAGCACAAGAATTATTAAACTTCTTGATGGTGAAATTTCAGGCGACAATACATCTTTGAAATCTCAAAAGATTGAAACAAAAAAAGATGATTCCAAAAAAACAAAAAAGTCAGCAATGAACTTTTGGACTGCACTTTATCTATCTTTTAAAAACTTACTTACAAAAAAAGGTAGAACAATACTTACGAGTTTTGCGGGCTCCATAGGTATTATTGGCGTTGCACTTGTGCTTTCGATTTCTAATGGATTTTCTCTTTACATAAACAATTTGCAACAAGATACACTGAGCAATTATCCAATTAGCATTGCAACGGCAACTGTTGATTTTTCATCGCTTAATTATAATGAACTTGCAAATTCAAACAATATTGGGGGCTCAAATGATGCTGTAACTGTTACGGGTGATATGAGTCAATACATTCAATATGGTCACTATAACTGCATAAATGAAAATTTTTTAAATACAATTAAAGATTTTGAAAAAAATAATTTAACAAACAATTCAAACTCAAATTTTGCATTGATAGAATATAATTATTTTGCTCCAACAAAATTTTTGATCAAGCAGACTGATGAATTGGCAAGGCTGGAGCTCACAAATAATTCAATAAGCTTGCTTTCTACTTCAAGTAGCAATTTATTCTTTCCCTCATTTTCAGATGAAAGTTATATAATGGACTCATATAAAACTGTTTACACTTCAAATTATTATGACAAAAATGATATTTTTGGACTCACTTTGGTATTGAGTAAGGGAAATAAAATTTCATACAGAATTTTAAATACTCTAGGTATCTTTACAGAAAGAGACGAAACAAACAAATTCAAAACTATAGATTTTGATTATATTTGTGAAAATGTTAAAATTCAACTCTTGTATAATGATGATTTTTATGTGTATGATGATGTAAATGATAAATTCAACGTTAGAGATATATCAAATTCTGCACTTTTGGCACTTTTTGATAGCAACACTTTGCAAAATTTAAAGATAACAAGAATTATTGCGCCAAAAGATGAAAGCAATTCATCTTTACTCTCAACAGGCATTATGTATAGTTATGATCTTCAACAAGCGTATTTGCAAAATTGTGAGCAAAGCGAAATTGCTCAAAAACAAGCACAAAGAAAGGTTAATGAAGAAAATCAATTAAAATATAATTTCTATGTTCCACTAGCACTTAATATAAGTGAAGTTCCAAATGTTTTGATTGGTTTTGATCTATCTTCAACTCAAGGCATAGAAGCCTTTTTGCAAAACTTTTTCAAAACAAGTATTACAAAAGAAGAGGCATATCAAATGGGTATGCAACAAATTGGAATAAGCACAATACCACAATCCATAACATTTTATCCAAAAAACTTCTCAGCAAAGGAACAAGTCACTGCAATGGTTGATGAATACAACGCAAATGTTGGCGTTGCATATCAAATTATAATCTCAGACGGTTCTGAATTTTTAACAAACACCCTTGGCACAATTATAAATATCATAAGCATAGTTTTGGTTGCATTTGCTAGTATTTCACTTGTAGTTTCTAGTATAATGATTGGAATCATAACTTATGTAAGCGTGATTGAAAGAACAAAAGAAATTGGAATACTTAGAAGTATTGGTGCAAGAAAAAAAGACATTTCTCACATATTCAATGCAGAAACTTTGATTATTGGGGCACTAAGTGGGGCAATAGGAGTTTTGGTGACATATTTGATTTGTCCTCTAATCAATATGATTGTTGCTAATCTTGCAGATATTCAAAGTATAGCAAATTTCAGTCCAATTCACGCATTGAGTTTGGTATTTATAAGTACAATACTTACACTTATTTCTGGAAGTATTCCAAGCAAAATCGCAAGCAAAAAGGATCCTGTTGAGTGTTTAAGAACGGAGTAAGATGTTTAATAACAGTCTAATATACTATAATAAATTTTATTAAAATTTGTTTTATATTGATTAAAAATAATAGATGGCAATGCCACAAAAATTTGTGCATCAAAAGTATGCACATTTTTTTTGCAAAAAAAATAGTATGAAATGTACGGATGAAAAAAATTTGAAGTACAAAAGACAAAAGGATTACATAGTGCTTTTGCACAATCAGTGCTTTGTTATTTATGTTGGGGATTTAACATAAGTGTTGATATGTCCTTAATAAAACTAAAAAGGAGGACTATCTAAATGGGTTTATTTGGTGGAAATTTCGGTGGTGGCAAAAATGATTGCTGTGACTTGATTTTGCTTTTCTTCTTACTCAACTCTTGTGGATGTGGTATGGGCATAAATATTGATTGCGAAACAATAATCATACTTTTGTTACTTTCAACCCTTTGTGGAAACAAAGAGCCACATTATGGCAATGGTGGTTGCCATTAATCAATTTGACAAAATCAAATCAAATATAAGAAGCAAATGAATATCAATTAACTAAAAAAGTGTTGATTTCAAAAAACTTAACTTCTACCATTTTAATTGAATTTGTCTACACAACTTAATACTTAGCTAAATGCTATAAACCTCAAGAGAGCACTGCGATGCTCTCTTTTTTAAGAAGAAAAGCAACTTTTTCTAGTACCTAATATGAAAATTAACTTTTTTGTGTTACTATTAAAAAAATCTTTTTAAACAAAATATTATGGACTAGCATTGCATAAAATATTTTATGGAAAAATTAAGTGCCATCAAAAAAAATAAAAATTTAAATTTTAAAAATTACAATAAAACCGAATCAACAAAAAAATACAAAAATGACTTATCAAACATTGAACAAAAAACAAGGTTAAAAAATATTTTTAAACTTAAAAAAAATAATAAATCAATGATTGATTTAGATGATGGAAACGAAAATTTAAAGTCAATCAACAAAATTGATAAAAATAAAAAATCTAAAAAAAATATTAAAAAAAAGCAAAAAAATAACATATTTTTCAAAAAAATCAAAGAAAATAAATTAAATTTTTCAATTTTATCGATTTTAACATTAATTTTGACGACATCAATTTTTGTATTATTTTCCAAAAATCAATACTATGATTTTCTCAAAAGGCCAAAAATTCTTGCTAGTTCAAATGCAATAATAATTTTACTTGGAACAATAATTTTTTTGTTGTATTTGTATTACTTTTTAAACTTGTTTATTTCTGCAAAAAATCAATTAAATACTAATTCCAAAAATAGAAATAAAGCAAATTTAGAACATATTGATAAGGAACAAAATGATTCAGGTGAAGAAAAGATTGAAATTAAAGAAGATGAAGAAAAAACCAAGCCCAATATAGTTGACATAACTAAGAGAAATATTTTTAGAAAACTTTTTGCACTTATAGTGAATTTTAAAAAGAAAATTGATGATTCAAAGAAAAAATATAATTGTGAAGGTAACACAGAAGCAAGGGTAATTAGAATTTTATATTTTTGCATTTTTTCTGTTGCATTTTTGTTGCTATTTTTTATTTTGAAAATTTTAGCGATATGTGTATTCTGTGCTTTTGCTATTGCTTTTTCAAGTTTTGTTCTTTTAACAAAATCAAAAAACAATGAATACTTGATGCTTGTCTCAATTGTTTTATTATTGACATCATTTAGCAATTTACTCTCGTTCTATTTTTTGTTTATGTTGAATTAACAAAAATTGACTTTTTTGGAATATTTTAACAATATTTGATTAAAAATAAAATTGTCAAATTTAGATATTTTTGTTGTCTAATTGTTTGACAAATGATTTTTTATGTTATAGACTTTATACGATAACTTTATATACAAGTTAAAGGGAGAACAATAATGAAAAAAATTTACAAATTTTTGGTATTTATTCTGATGCTTGCTCTCGCAATAGGTAGTGTCGTTATTTCACCTGCCACTCTTTTTGCTGCAAGCACAGCACTTGTAGGTGCATCAATAGTGCTTACAAAAATGCCAACAACAGGAAAAATCAATACTGTAATTTCTATTCCTGTTGGAACAACAACCACAAGTGGCAGCACAGTTACTGTAAAGGTTACTGATCCAGTCGGCAAAGAAGTTGCAACAAATCTTAATGGTGACCATTATGAATTTACAGCAACAATGATTGGTGACTACAAAGTTGTTTACACAGCTTCTGAAACAGGAAGCAATTCAAAAACAACAAGTGAAGTTTACACAATCAAAGTTACTGGCGAAAAAGCGACTTTGAGCTTTGACGCAAATTCACCATTTATTATGCAAAGCAAAATTGGACTTGATTCAACCATTGTTTTGCCATATCCAAATGTTTCACTCACAGGTGAAGAAAAAGACGCAGTTCCTGGGCATTACACAGGTGATGACACAACTGACGCAAACATAACAGTCACAGTAACAGATCCTTATTACAACACTTGGGCAGAAGATAGTCAATATCAAGACTACACAAATCCACTTGGTGTTGTTACCATTGATGGACAAAAATATTACACATTCAAAGCCACAACAAAAATTGATGGTGAAAAAACTGTGGTTCGCGATGGTTATTATTCAGTTTATTTTAAATATGTAAATAGTGAAACTAATGTTGTTGTAACAAAATCACAAAAAATTTTGGTTAGTGATACTTACAATGCAAGTGAAAAAATCACTTTCACTTGGGAAGGTTCGCTTCCAGAAAGTGCAGTTCTTGGCAACGAAGTTACACTTCCAAAGCCAGTTACTGTTGATGAAAAAACTGGTGACAGCGTTCAGACTTACACAAAAGTTGAAGTAACATATCACAACGGTGAAACAAAAGAAGAAGTTGATGTAAACAATTTCAAATTCACACCAATGTTTGAAGCAAAAAATGGCTCATATTACACACTTACTTACAAAATTTATACTTTGGAAGCACTCAATTTGGCAAATGCAACATCACTTGATTCAATTGATGATGCAACACCAACACTTGAAAAATCATACACACTTTCAAATGTGACAGATACAGTTGCTCCAAAGCCAAAAGCAGTTAATGCTTATGCAGTTGAAGATAATGGCACACTTCTTGACACAACAATTGATGCCCTTGAAGATGAAGAAGTTTCATATCTTATTCCAAGCAAAGCAAGAACCCAAGTTGAAATAACAATTCCAGCAGTATATGCAACAGACAATTATTCAAATTACAAAGATTTAACAATAACAAGAACACTTATTGACGAAAACGGTACAACATATAGCTTAGATGGTGAATCAACACTTAATGCTGATGATGACACAAAGGTAAAAGTTGTTCAATCAAAAGTTAATCAAAATGCAATAATTCTCTTCAGAACAAAAGGAACTTACACAATTAGATACAGAGCAACTGATAAAGCAAACAACTCATCAGAAGTATCATACAAAATTGTTGTAAGTGACACATTGGTTGATGACCTTGCTCCACATATTGTTATGCCAACAATTGATGGCACAATAAAGCCAACTGAAACTTTGACTTTTGCAGCACCAACAATTGTTGATTACAAAGATGATCATGAAAATGGTGCAACAACCGTGGCAACAATAGACACAAATGTTAAAAAAGATGTTTATTACTTCTATGGCAAAGCAGACAGCACAACAGATTTTGATGCTATGCTTGAAAACAATGAGCTCACAAAAGTTGCAAAAGATGCAAACGACACAACTAAATATGCTCTTGTAGTTGATGAAAATCCATCAGCAAACTACTTAACAGTTGTAGTTAGGGCAGAAGATGACGCAAAATATTCAACTGGAAGAACAGAAAATAATGTTTCTTACAAATACAAAGTTATAACGATATATAATGTAAACGATGATGTTGCTCCAACACTTGAAACAGGTCTTTTGAATATTGCAACAGCACTTGATGGCGTTTATGGACAAAACGAAGTTGTTTCACTTAATCAAGCAATTGAATTCACAGATGATGATGCAAACGGCGATGCAACACAAAATCTTGTTGCTTCACTTAAAGTTTATGACAAAAATGGAAATGAAATCACAGTTTCAGGCGTTAAGTATATCTATGATGGTTCAAAATATAGCGTTGAAAATGGAAAATTTGTAACCACAGTTGCAGGAACATATCAAGTTGTTATAACAGCAACTGACCTTGGTGGCAATAGCCTTGTTAACTCATTCCAATTTGAAGTTAATGATACAAAAGCACCAGTTATAGAAGTTGAAAATATCCAAACAACTATGGAACTTGGAAAAACATACAAACTTCCAGCACCAGTTGTTAAAGATGATGGTATAGTTATTGAAAACCTTGCATATAGTCAAGTTGAATTTGGTGATGACTGTCCAAGCTACCTATTTAATCAAGGAACACTTGAATTCACACCAAAAGAGGAAGGAATTTTTACATTCCGCTATGTTGCAAAGGATAATTCAAATAACGATGCAACAAGCAGTTATTTTACAATAACAGTTAGTGACACAATTGCACCAGTTATCGTAATCAACGAAACTGCTGAATACACAATTCCAGAAACAGCACAATATAAAGATGCAAATGGAAATGTCGTAAATGTTAACTTGCCATTTTTCACAGCAACTGATGAAAATGGAATCAAATCACTTTCTGTTACAGTAACATATCCTGATGGTGATGAAAAAGAAGCTGATTTAGTGACTGATCATTATGAATTTACACCAAACAAAAATGGAGTTTACAAAGTAACTTACAAAGCAGTTGATATGTCAAAAAAATCATCAACTGAAATTTACACAATTCAAGTTGGAGATGTTGTTGTTCCATCACTTCAAGGTGTTACAGCACCAAGTTCATTCAAAATTGGCGATACACTTTCAGTAAAACTAAGTGATCTCACTGTAGTTGATGATACAGATGGAGAAACAGCAGGTGCAACAGCAGTAAATAATAACAAATTAAATATTACGCTCACAGGTCCAAATGGTTCAAGCTTAGATTTGACAAAGACAAATGATGTTTACACACATGAGTTTGAAACTGCAGGAACATACAAATTGCAATATACAGTAAAAGATGAAGCTGGAAATACTGATAATGTGACATACACATTTGAAGTTAAGTCAACAACAAACAGCGGTACAGTTAGTGAAGTTGCTTGGGGAGTTGCTTTGATTGTGGCTTCAATCGCATTGATTGCAGGAGTTATTGTATATTTTGTTAGAACAAAAGATGCACCAGTTGAGTCAGACAAGAAAAAAGAAGATAAGTAATCAAAAAAGCCATTATTATGGCTTTTTTTGAAATAATAGTCTATAAATGTGAATGAAAATCAAAATATAGCAATAATTATATTTGAACATCAAAAAAAATTTGCTATAATTATAACAAGGAGCATAATATGAATATATATAAATTTAATGTAAAAGACAACAAAGGTCAAGATGTGTCATTAGAGCAATTTAAAGGTAAAGTTTTGCTTATCGTAAACACTGCAACAGGCTGTGGTTTTACACCACAATATAAAGGGCTTCAAGATTTGTATGACAAATATGCTGAAAAAGGTTTTGAAATTTTGGATTTTCCTTGCAATCAATTTGGTCATCAAGCACCAGGGAGTGATGAGGAAATTCATGAATTTTGTACAATGAAATATGCAACAACTTTTCCACGCTTTGCAAAAATTGAAGTTAATGGCGAAAATGAATCTCCACTATACACATATTTAAAAAGTCAAAAGAAAGGTGTTTTTGGTAAAAATATCAAATGGAATTTCACAAAATTTCTTGTTGACAAAGAGGGTAATGTTGTTGAACGATATGCACCAACAACAACACCTGAAAGCATTGAAAAAGATATTCAAAAATTGATTTGATAAAATTGAATGTTATAAAATTAATTTAAAAAAGTGATACAGCTTAAAAAGTTGTATCACTTTTATCATTTAAAATGAAAAAGATAATCGTAAATCAATCAATATCAAAAATCTCATTTGGAGTAACACCAAACTTAACATAGATCTGATAGATATTATCAAAAGACGGCTTCTTTCTGCCAAGTATCCACTGTCCAATAGTTGTTTCGTGGACACCGATAACTTCCGCCAATTGTTTTCTCGTTAGTTTATGTTCAATCATAATATCATTTAATATATCTTTTACCATACTTTTATTCTATATTTTATAAAGTCAAAAGACTTATTTCTAGTCAATTGACTAGAAATCTAGTCAAAAGACTTGACTTTATAATATGTTATATAATAGAATAATTCTATGAACAAATACTTAAGAATGGATTTGATATATGAATATATTTTGTTAAACAAATTAACAAAAGTAGAGTTTTGTAAAAAAAGTAATATAAGTCAATATAGTTTTAGAAAAATAGAAAATGGTGATTTAAAATGCACACTTATATATATGCCAATTTTAGCAAAAACAGTTGGTGTTAATGTGAGCGATTTAATAATCATTGAAAATTTATAATAAATTATAATTTTGTATTTATAATTTATATATCAATTCAAAATTTTTCGAACATATATTCCTTAAATAGTTTTAAAATATCACTTTTGGTGGTATAATTTTTGATATGGAAAATCGTAGGTTTGAATTACATAGCAAGTTTGCACCAACTGGTGATCAACCTGAGGCAATAAACAAACTTGTTGAAGGTATAAACAACGGACTCAAAAGTCAAGTTTTGCTTGGTGTAACGGGTAGTGGAAAAACTTTCACAATGGCAAATGTTATTGCAAATTGCCAACGCCCAGCACTTGTGCTCGCTCACAACAAAACTCTTGCTGCACAACTCTGCAATGAGTTTAGAGAGTTCTTCCCAAACAATATGGTTGAATATTTTGTTTCTTACTATGACTACTATCAACCTGAGGCCTACATTGTTTCCAGTGACACATATATTGAAAAAGATTTGTCCATAAACGATGAAATTGACAAACTTCGCCATAGTGCAACATGTGCACTTATGGAAAGGCGAGATGTTATTATTGTTGCATCGGTTAGCTGTATCTATGGATTAGGTAGCCCTGAAAATTATGGAGCACTAGGCATTTCACTTAGACCTCATCAAATTATAGATAGAAATGAAGTGATAAAAAAATTGATTAACATTCAATATGAAAGAAATGATATTGATTTCAAACGTGCAACATTTAGAGTGCGTGGTGACACCTTGGAGATAATTCCAAGCTACACAAGCGAATATGCTTACAGAATTGAGTTTTTTGACAACGAAATTGAAAGTATAAAGGAAATTGAACTAATCACTGGCAAACCTGTTAGCACACTTGAACATATGCTCATTTTTCCAGCAACGCACTATGCTGTTGGAAGTGATAATCTTGAAAACGTGTTAAATCAAATAAAAAAAGATGCAGAAATTGAAGTTGCCGATTTTGAAAAACAAGGCAAACTTATTGAAGCACAAAGACTAAAAGAAAGAACAAACTATGACCTTGAAATGATTAGAGAAATGGGCTATTGCAGTGGAATTGAAAACTATTCTCGATATTTTGATGGCAGGAAAATTGGTGAAGCACCATATTGCTTACTTGACTATTTTCCAGATGACTTTCTCTTGTTTGTTGATGAAAGTCATATCACAATTCCACAAGTTAGGGCGATGTATAATGGCGACAAAGCGAGAAAAACAAATCTTGTTGAATATGGATTTAGACTAACAAGTGCTTTTGATAATAGGCCACTCAAATTTGACGAATTTAACAGCAAAATAGGGCAGACAATTTATGTTTCTGCAACTCCTGCAAAATATGAACTTGAACTTGCAGGTGGTGAGATTGTTGAACAAATTATTCGTCCAACTGGCCTTTTGGATCCAAAAATTGAAGTTAGACAAATTGAAGGGCAAGTTGATGATTTAATTAGCGAAATTAGAAAGATAATTGAAAGCAATGGCAGAGTGCTTGTCACAACACTAACAAAAAAAATGAGTGAAAGTTTAACAAGTTACTTGAGTGACTACAAAATAAAAGTTAAATATCTTCACAGTGAAATTGACACTTTGGAGCGTATTGAAATAATAAATGCACTGAGAAAGGGTGATGCCGATGTAGTGGTTGGAATTAACTTACTTAGGGAAGGACTTGACATTCCAGAAGTCAAACTCGTTGCAATATTGGATGCAGACAAAGAGGGCTTTTTGCGAAGCGAAACATCTCTTATTCAAACTGTTGGAAGGGCAGCACGAAACAGTGAAGCTAGAGTTATTATGTACGCCGACACAATCACTGATAGTATGAAAAGGGCAATTGATGAAACAAATAGGCGTCGTGAGATTCAAAACAACTATAACATTGAACATAACATCACACCTAAAACAATTGTAAAACCAATAGTCAACACATTAGAAATAACAAAGAAAATCAAAACCACAAAAATTGATTCAAAGAATATTCCAAGTCAAATTGAAAAGCTTTCTGCTCTTATGAATCAATGTGCAAAGGAACTCGATTTTGAAAGAGCAATTCTTCTTCGCGAGCAAATTCAAGAACTCAAAGAACTTCAACGAAAAGGCGAAAAACTATAATTTAACTAAAAAATTTTGATTTTTTTATGATTTTTTATAAATTTTTCTTATTTTTTTTAAAAAATCATACAAAGGGAGTAGATTATGGACAACAAATTGGTCGTTATTGGAGCAAAGGAAAACAATCTCAAAAACATTGATGTAGCAATACCAAGAAACAAACTTGTTGTGTTTAGTGGTGTGAGTGGAAGTGGAAAAAGTACTCTTGCTTTTGACACTATTTTTGCTGAGGGTGAAAGAAAGTTTATGGAAAGTTTGTCTAGTTATGCTAGGCAGTTTTTGGGACAAATGGAAAAGCCAAATGTTACAAGAATTGATGGACTTTCTCCTTGCATTGCAATTGACCAAAAAACAACATCTCAAAATCCTCGTTCAACAGTTGGAACAGTTACAGAGATATATGACTATTTCCGTTTGCTTTTTGCAAACATTGGCACGGTCTTTTGTCCAAATTGCAATAGACCTATAGAAAAACAAAGCATTGATCAAATTATGAACACTGTTTTGGGTTATGGCGAAGGTACAAAAATAATTGTTTCCAGTCCTTTTGTCACAGGCAAAAAAGGAACCTTTCAAAAGGATTTTGAAAAATTTAGGAAAAGTGGCTATTCAAGAGTTGATGTTGATGGACAAATATATTCTCTTGATGAAGAAATCACACTTGACAAAAACAAAAAGCACACAATCAGCGTTGTTATTGATAGACTTGTTTTGCGTGATGATAATATTTCAAGGCTCACTGAAAGCATTGAAACAGCACTCAAACTTAGTGATGGGAAAGTCGTTATCAATCACGATGAAAAAGATGACTTGTTTTCAAATACATTTGCTTGCCCTGAGTGTGGGTTTTCTTTTAGTGAAATTTCGCCAAGATTGTTTAGTTTCAACACACCTTATGGAGCTTGTCCGGTTTGCTCAGGTCTTGGAGTTAAAAAGGAAATTGATGCATCACTTGTGATTGGTGATAGACGCAAAAGTTTAAATGAAGGTGCGTGCACAGTAACAGGTTGGAATATTGATGTTGGTGGGTTCACAAAAACATATTTCAATGCATTGTCTAAGCACTATGGTTTTAGTTTGGACACACCATATATGGAATTACCTAAATATATTCAAGATATGATTTTGTATGGAAACAATGGTGAAGAACTAGAAATTGAATATAGAAGTGGAACTTTTGTTGGAAGTTACATCAAAAGTTTTGAAGGCGTTATTTCAAATTTAGAAAGAAGATTTAGAACAACCACAAGTGAATGGACAAAGAGTGAAATCGCAAAATATATGAAGGACTCTCCTTGTGAGGAATGTGGTGGGCGAAGGCTAAATAGGGAAGCTCTCAGTGTTAAAATCAATGGCAAAAATATTGATGACGTCACAAGTATGAGTATAGGAAAAATTAAGGCATTTTTGCAAAATATAAATTTGACTGATGAACAAAAGATTATTGCAAAAGATGTGCTTAAGGAAATTAACGCTAGGCTGGACTTTTTGATAAATGTTGGGCTTGACTATTTGACACTATCGCGAAGTGCCTCAACACTTTCAGGCGGTGAAGCACAACGAATCAGGCTTGCCACTCAAATTGGTAGTGGACTAGTTGGAGTTTTGTATGTATTGGACGAACCAAGCATAGGACTTCATCAAAGAGATAATTTAAAACTCATCACAACTCTCAAAAATTTGAGAGACTTAGGCAACACACTTATTGTTGTTGAACATGATGAGGATACAATCAAAAATGCAGATTATATAGTGGATATTGGGCCATTTGCCGGTGCTCGTGGTGGCGAGGTTGTTGCTGAAGGAACGCTTGAAGATATTCTTAAAAGTGAAAATAGTTTGACTGCAAAATATTTAAGAAAAGATCTTGAGATAAAAGTTCCCGAAAAAAGAAGGACGGGAAATGGCAATAATCTCGTAGTTTTGGGAGCAAAACAAAACAATCTCAAAAATTTGAAAGTTGAATTTCCACTTGGAGAACTTATCTGTGTGACTGGAGTAAGTGGAAGCGGAAAGAGTAGTTTAGTTAACGAAATCTTACATCCAGCACTTGCCAATAGACTCAATGGTGCAAAAATGGTTGAAGGCAAATATGATGATATCTTAGGAATTGAAAATGTTGACAAAGTTATTTGCATTGACCAAACGCCAATCGGCAGAACCCCACGAAGCAATCCTGCAACATACACTGGGCTTTTCTCATATATTCGTGACTTGTTTGCAAACACTCCAGATGCAAAAGCAAGGGGATATAAAAGTGGAAGATTTAGTTTCAATGTTCCAGGTGGCAGATGTGAAGCTTGTCAGGGCAATGGAACAAAGGAAATCACAATGTACTTTTTACCAGATGTAAGTGTGCCTTGTGAAGTTTGCGGAGGTAAGAGATATAATCGTGAAACACTTGAAGTTAAGTATAAAGGCAAAAGCATTTATGATGTGCTTGAAATGACTGTTGAAGAAGCTTTGACTTTCTTTGAAAATTTGCCATCGCTAAAAAACAAACTTCAAAATCTCTACGATGTTGGTCTTGGTTATATCAAACTTGGTCAAAGTGCAACAACACTTTCTGGAGGTGAAGCACAAAGAGTTAAACTTGCAACAGAGCTTTCAAAAATTGGAACTGGCAAAACAGTTTATATTTTGGATGAGCCAACAACAGGACTTCATAGTTATGATGTTGACAAACTTGTTCAAATACTTCAAAGACTCGTTGCAGAAGGCAATACGGTCATAGTTATTGAGCATAACTTAGATGTTATAAAAATTGCAGATCATATTATTGATCTTGGTCCAGAAGGTGGAGATGGTGGAGGAACTATTGTTGTAACGGGAACACCTGAACAAATAGCAAAAACCAATGAAAGTTACACGGGACAATTTTTGAATCAAATTTTAAAAAACAAATGATATAAAAAAGATGTTTATTGTAATGTCGATTAGTGTTTTTGGTAGCAAAAATATGTAAATACAAAAGATTAAGTTAAAAAATTTATTTTTCAAATTGCATCTTGACAATGTTAAAGCTATCTTATATAATAAAAACAATAAGTAAAACACTATTTGGAATTGCTATATTTTAACTTTTTTAAAAAAGGGTATTGACAAAATTTCTTGTAGGTGGTATATTATTATAGAATAAATGGAGGATAGTTTATGGGGAAAAATGGTGCAAGTAAAGTTTCAACAAAATCAAACACCATTTTAATGACAATCGGTGCTATTCTTGCCGTTGGTGGAAGTGGTTTTGCTGCTGCTTCTCGTTTTGCATTATGGAGTACTGGTATTTTGATACCTGGAGCTGCTATTCTTATTGCTTTAGGAGTTATTTTGTTCGTAGTTAACTTATCAAAACGTATAAATAAGCAAAAGATGAATCAAAACAAAAAAAAGAGTAAAAATAAGGTCGAAGTATCTAATAAATCAAAAGAAAAAGTTAAAAAAGATGAAAAAGTTGAGTCATCAAAAGTTGAGTCATCAACAGTTAAGTCATCAACACCAACACTTGATAAATATGCTACTTCTAAAATAGAACCAAACACTTTTGCTATATATGATGTAAATTCTGACAAAGTGTTAAAAGATGCAAAAAGTAATCCTAGAATTTATAAAATTGAAACTGACAGTCTTTTTTCAAAAGGTGTTAAGGAATTACCAAACCTTCTTTGTGAACTAAATAAATGTAAAGTAAAGGTCTTTGATGAGGATACTGATTGCGTGGAAGAAAATGTTATTAATGCCAAGTCATATAGAGATGATATGCTACCAGTTTTAAAAGCAATCAAAAATATTAGAACAAATTTATTAAATGAAAAAATTGCTCAAGAAGATAATTTGACATTGTAATTAAAAGCACGAAATAAATGTTTCGTGTTTTTTTTGTTTAAATGTACAATACTGATATGATTGACAAATATAAAGTAAAAATGTAACATATAATTATGAATATGATAGAGCTAATTAGTGGTTTTACAATTTTTGGAATAGAAATAAGATTTTATGGAATTTTGATGGCGCTTGCTTTTATTGTTGGTTTGTTGCTTGCACTAAAGTTTTGCAAAATGAAGGGCTATGATGAAAATTTGCCATATAGTTTGATTTTGATTGTCTTTCCATCTGCAATCATAGGAGCAAGACTCAACTATGTTTTGTTCACGCTTGACAAAGGCTGGACATTTATTGAAGTTTTACAAATTTGGAATGGTGGGCTGATGATTTATGGTGGTATTATCTTTGCAGTTATTGCAATTGCCATATTTTGTGCAGTCAAAAAAATTAGTTTTGTGGCTGTTCTTGATATGCTCGCACCAATTCTTATTTTGGGTCAATCAATAGGGCGCTGGGGCAATTTTTTCAATCAAGAGGCATATGGAAGCCTGATAACAAATTCATCATTTCAATGGTTCCCTTTTGGAGTGTGGATTGAGAAATCACATTTCACATCAGAAGCACTAAGTCAGGTTGTCGACTTTTATGGCACAAGTAGTGTTGAGGGTGCTTGGTTCAATGCAACATTTTTCTATGAAAGTATATGGTGCTTAGGTGGATTTATTTTGTTGTTTATCCTATTCAAAAAAACGAAAATAAAAGGTCTTTGCACAGCAACATATTTGACATACTATGGCTTTGAAAGATTTTTTGTTGAAATGATTAGAACAGATTCATTATATCTTGGCAGTATCAAAATCAGCGTGCTTATAAGTGGACTTATCTTTTTTGGAGGATTGTCATATCTTATATTTTTACTCATCAAGCATAAAAAATCCAAAACAAAAAAAGTAGAGCAAATGGAATAAATGTTTTGCAAATCAAAAAAATGAGTTTAGAAAAAGACCTTCAAATCTACTAAAAAATATTGAGTAAAAAATAATCTTTTTTAAAAAAAATTGAATAATTTTCAAAAAAAATCAAAAAAATGAAAAAAATTGCAACAAAATTGAAAAATTGTTGCATTTTTGTTAATAATTTTTTTATGAAAAAAGAACGTAATTTGCTTATTGTTTTTGGAATTTTGGCTTTTTTTTATGCGTGGATTTTGATTTTTGTTAGTGAAATTCGTCAAAATTGGTTGTCACTTGCATTGTTTTTTATGTCAGTTTATATGGCCTTAAAAACATATTTTTTTAGGAGTGATAGTTCACTTTTTTTGACTGTGTTTTTGATATGCTTAGCATTTTTGCTCAGTGTGGAAGTTGTTTCAAGTTTTTCAACTTTTCAAATTGGTGCACTTATTGCAATTTCAGTTTCAATTTCGTTTTTGATTGATTATATCATTTTCCGCAATGTTTTTTGTTTTTGGACATTTTTTGTCAATTTTATGACAAATTTACCAATTTTGTTGTATACTTTTAATTGCATAAATTTACTTTTAATGATATTATTTTTAAGTGGAGAAATATTGTTGCTTGCTGCAGCATTTGTGATGAAAAAGTATGGGAAAATTTAATTTATCAAAAAATGGATACGACATAAGCGAAGTTGATGATTATTTGTTTGAAGTTTCTAATGACTATGAAAACAAACTGAGAGAGCAAAAAATGAGAATTAGCGACTTAAAACGAGAGCTCGAAACAACAAAAGCGGAACTAGATCAATTTAAAGAAAAAAACAATAACATCAGTGAAGCACTTGTTGTGGCTGTTGAAACTGCAAAGCAGATTGAAAACAGTAGCAAAAACATCTATGAACTTGAGATCAAGAGAATCAGAAATTTGTATGATAAATGGAAAAATTTTTTGGATGAGTTTATGAAAAAATATCCTGAGCTCAGGGCAAAATATGACACAAAAATGCTGCTTCAAGTTTTCAAAGAAGACATTGACAGAGTTTTGAATCAAAACAAAAAAACAATGGAACAGAAAGAAGCTGTTGCTGTGCAAACAGATAGCCCAGGTGTGAACACAATAGGTTTGAGAATGCTCATAAACAAAATGAGTAGTGACAGCAGAACGGTGCTTCCAAACGACTCAAAACTCATTAGGGGGGATATGCAAATCGTTAGAAATCAAAAACCCAGCGAAGAAACCCTTGCAAAATACAAAGTTGATCTTTCTTTTGAAGATGAAGAAAAACGCCTTTCAAAAGGCCAAATAAAACCAATTGTTGATATGCCTGAAAGCGATGAAGTTTATGAAAATTTGGTTGACAAGTTTTTGAGTAGCGATGATGATAATTATTCCAACGCCTACTCAAAGATTTTGCTTGAAAAACAAAAAAATGATGGCTTCAGTTTGCGTGAAGCTGTCACCCCAACAGAGGATTTGAGTGAAATTATGAAGAGTTTTAGCTTTTATCCTGAAAACGATAAAAATGATTTGGATTAAATCTTTTGTGTGATATTGTGCCAGCAAAAATGGCACTTTTTTGTTGCATATTAAACATAATGTTTAAATTTGATTTTTTGAACCAAATTATTTTTAAAAAAAAATAGCACAATTTATCAAATTTACTTGATTTTTTATTAAATATGGAATAAACTAATACTGACAAAATGTACTCACTAACAAACCTTGGGGGATGAATATGAAAAAAATATTTTCAAAAAAGTTGTTGGTTGTTTTGCCAATCGCAGTTGTTGTGTCATTGATTGCAGTGTTCACAATTATTTTGACAACCAAAAAAAATGGTTTAAACAATCAAAACAGGGTGGAAGTTGTCACATATCAAAACTTGCCACTTGAAATTGAAAATGGAGAAATCAAATCATATAGCGGAACAAGAGATGGTTCTGCTTTGCTTGAAATTCCAGCAGCATATGATGTTGATGAAGATGGCAATATTGTTGAAGGTGACACATATCCAATCACAAAAATTGCAGACGATGTTTTTAAGGATGTCAAATTCTATTGCTTGACGCTTAACCTAGACAATATGCAGCAAATTGGAGCTTCAGCTTTTGAAAATGCGGAAAATGTGTATTTAAAAGGTGGCTCACAAGGATATTTGATTGGTGATTATGCCTTCAAAAATTCAATTGTTGCAATGGATTACATATATGCCAAAGCAAATGGCGGAAGTTCTTCAATTGGCGTTGAAGCCTTCAAAGGGTCAAGTAAGTTTGATCTTTCAACAGTGGTTGACAGCACCAAGCTTTCTGCAACCCTAACCACAGGAACACCAACTTTGGTGCCTGCAGATGCTGACGGCATCGTAGTTCTTTCATATGGTTCAATTGCAAACACAATTGGTGCAATTGATTTTTCTAGTTTTAGAGGCATCGCGATTTTTAAAAATGCTGTTGCACAAAACAACACGGATCTTGAAATATTAAAGCTCGGTAAAGGTGCAAATATTATTGGTGATAATGTTTTCAATGGTGCAACAACTCTTGATACTTTTGAAATCAATGGTGATATCACAGAGATTGGCGACTATGCCTTTAGTGGCACGGCAATCACATCAGCTGATCTCAGTCGTTGTTCGCTCACTGAAATTGGTTCTCACGCATTTGAAAACTGTTCAAGTTTGACATCGGCAAAATTTCCTAGCACGCTAACCACATTTAATGGTTACACCTTTAAAAACTGTACGTCGCTCACATCAGCCCCAGCCCTTCCAGCAACAACTTTAACGGAAAATTGCTATCGCGAGATGTTCCGTGGTTGCACATCACTAACATCAGCCCCAGCCTTGCCAGCGACAAGTTTGGCAA
>CAJOLY010000018.1 GCA_905235485.1 uncultured Clostridia bacterium | reverse complement strand
TGCATATTTAATCAATATTTGAACATATTGTCGCAATATTTTGAGTTGGATAAAATAATCAAACACGCATCTGCAAGTTTGGGAGCAGTGAAGTATCCTGAGTTTAGGTTTGATATGGTGCGACTTGGAATTTTGCTTTATGGGGATTTGGAAGAAAATCACAATTTAAATTTGAAACAAGTTTTAAATGTAAAATCAAAAATTATAAATATTGCGCGTATAAAAAAAGGTGAAAGTGTTGGCTATGGAAAAAATTATATTGCAAAAAAAAATATGACTGTTGCAACAATTCCACTTGGTTATGCAGATGGAATTTTTCGTTCAATTTCAAAAAAAGGATACGTAAAAGTTAGAAACCAATTTTGTAAGATTGTTGGAAATATTTGTATGGATATGTTCATGATTGATGTAACTAACAAAAATGTTAAACTTGGTGATATTGTGACTGTTCTTGACGACACAATCACTGCAAATATATTGGCTGAATATGCTGATACTATAAGTTATGAAATTTTGACAAACATCAAAAAAAATAGATTTAACTTAAAAATATATTAAATAATTTGAAAATAATTTAAAAATTTGTGCATTTTGGTAGGTAAATGCACATTTTTATTGTAATATATAAATATGAGAGTTATTGCAGGTAAATATAAAGGAAGGGTATTGACTGAGTTTGAGTTATCTTCCACAAGACCAACAACAGACCTTGTGAAAGAGGCACTTTTTGATAAAATTGGATTGGATATTGTTGATTCAATTTGTCTTGACTTGTTTGCGGGCACTGGTGCACTAGGCATTGAAGCCTTAAGCAGAAATGCAAAGTTTTGCTACTTTGTGGATCAAGAACAAAATGCGATTAAGATAATCAAAAAAAATATTGCACTTGTCAAAGCAGAGAATATTCAAATTTTAAATTTGAGTTTTGACAAAGCACTTGCACATTTTTATAAAGAAAACAAAAAGTTTGATTTTGTGTTTTTAGATCCACCTTACAAAACTGATTTTGCTGAAAAAGCGATTGAATTTATTTTTGCAAACGGCATATTAAGTCAAGATGGACTAATTGTTTGGGAGCACGATAAGTCGAAGCTAGATTACATAAAAAATAAATTTATGGCTGCAAAAACAAAGAAGTATGGACAGAAATATTTAACATATATTTATTCATAATACCGTATATTTATGCAATGCTATTAAAAAATTTTAATTTATTATAAATATGCAAATATTTGTATAAATATTCATATATTAGATTTTAATAAACTTAAGTTTGTAAATTTAAAGGTATAGGAAATAAAGATGAAAATAGAAACAATAAACATAAAAGATGGTTTTCCACCAAGCGATGTGGCTGTTGCAAATATGGAGATTGCAATTGATGGATATAAACACACTGAAACTTGTGTTTTGAAGGTTATTCATGGCTATGGCTCTCATGGTGTTGGTGGTGAAATAAAAAAACTTGTTCATGAAAGATTAACCCTTCTCAAAAAAGCGCATAAAATTTTTGATTTCATTCCTGGTGAAAGATTTGGAGAAGCACAGAAAAGCAGTTATTTTATAATCACTAACTTTCCTGAACTCATACTTGATAGTGATCTAAGAAATTACAATAGTGGTATAACTTTGGTTTTTTTAAAGGAAAGTTAAGGTTTTTTTAAAACGTATTTGAAATATTAGTATTATTATCTTATGCAACCAAATTTTGACATTACATACATTTGACTTGCAAAAGCTTTTGATGTGTGATATTATATTTTTAATTTATATTTAATCAATAAAATAGAAAACTATTTACATTTTGAAAAATTTTTAGGAGTTTTTATGTTTAAACACAGAAGTGATGGGGTTTTTGAAAAATCTGCTGATCCAATTCTTGGAATGACCGCTCATATCATGCCTCAAAGATATGATGCAATGGTAAACTTTTTGCTTGAAGCTAGATGCGAAGAAATGGATAAGTATATAAAAAAAATATATGATGAAAAAGGTATTCATTTTTCGTATATGGAAATTCTGATTGCATCAATTGTTAGAATGTATGCTGAACGTCCATATCTCAACAGATTTGTTATGAATGGCAGAGTTTATAGACATGATGGAATTTACATATCTTTTGCAGTAAAAAAACAACTCACTGAAGATGCACCTGAAACCACTGTAAAACTTAAATTTACCGGTGAAGAAAATATTTTTGAAATCAAAAAAATGGTTGATAATATTATCTTGCAAAATAAAGGTAGCGAGGGTGAAAATGGCACTGACAACACGGCAAAAATCCTCACAAAAATTCCAAATGGCATTTTGAAGTTTGCAGTCAACTTTTTGAAATGGATGGATAGACATAATTGCATGCCAAAAAAGATAATTGAGGTTAGTCCTTTTCACACAAGTTGCTTTTTGACAAATATGAAAAGTATTTCAACTGAATATGTATATCATCATCTTTATGACTTTGGAACAACCGGGCTTTTTGTTGGTCTTGGCAAAGAAAAATATGAACCAGTTGTGAATTCTGTAACAAAAGAAATTGAACCAGGAAAAGTTTTGAAACTAGGACTTGTGATTGATGAAAGAATTTGTGACGGATTTTATTATGCAAAGAGTATAAAACTGGTTAGAAAATTTTTGCAAAATCCAGTGCTTTTGGAAGAAAATTATGTTATTCCAGAAAAAGATAAAGTTTATTCAAAAAAGCAGTTACGACAAAAAAAGAAAGCACAAAAAAAACAAATGAGATTAGAAAAAAAGCTTGCAAAAAATAATGTTTAAAAATTCCACATTTTTGTGGATTTTTTTGTAAATAAAATTTTGAATTATGTCAGTTTATGTTGAATTGAAAGTATATTATATTATTACATTTGCAAAAATAATAAAATTATGCGATAATATCATTATGAAAGTTTTTTGTATTAGTGACCCTCATTTGAGTTTGACTTGTGACAAGCCTATGAATATCTTTGGCCCAACTTGGGAAGGCCATTGGGATAAAATATCAGATGATTGGCAAAAAAAAGTAACTGATAACGACATCGTTTTGATTGCAGGAGATATCAGCTGGGCAATGAAACTTGAAGATGCTATATGCGATATAAAGGAAATAAACAAGTTACCTGGAAAAAAGATATTCATTCGTGGAAATCATGACTATTGGTGGAAGAGTTTGACTGCAATTAGAACAATGTTTCCAGAAAATTGCTATGCGATTCAAAATGATAGTATAAAGATAGGAAATTTTGTTTTTTGTGGAACACGTGGATGGGCTGTGCCAGAAAAAGAACCAATTTCTGATGAAGATAAAAAGATGTTAAATCGAGAAAAGGAAAGGCTTGAACTTTCACTTAAAAGTGCAATTCAAAAATTGAATGAAGGCGATAAACTTGTTTGTATGTTGCATTATCCGCCATTCAATAGTAAACTTGAAAATAGTATTTTCACTGAACTTTTGGAAAAGTACTGTGTCAATAAATGTGTTTACGGCCATTTGCATGGTGAAAACAGCAGGGGTGTGAAGTATTTGTTAAAGAATGGAGTTGAATACTATTTGACAAGTTGTGACAAAGTTCAAAATCAACTTGTGACAATTTATGGTGAGGAGGCTATTTGATGAATTGCTATTTACATAATGAAAAGAAAGAAGTTTCAAAGTGTAATATTTGTCAAAAACCACTTTGTGAAGATTGTGCCAATTTTTGTGAAGAACATGGTGCTTGTCCAACATGTTTAAAAAAACAAGTTCAAAATATGTATCAAAGTTCAAAGCGAGGGATTTGGTATACAATTACAAGTATGTTATGTGCGGTTGTGTTTTTGACTTTATATGTTATTGATTTGAGTTTAGGAAAATTGGAAAAAAGTTTTGTGATTATTGGTGCAATAATACTAGGAATTCTTTTGCCTCTAACGATTTTTTTGCTGATTCATTCACTCAAAAAAAGAAACGAATATAAAAAATTTTTAGAAAATAATATAAAAAATAACGAAAACCAATAAGACAAAAAATATTTTAAAAAAGAGATTTATTATGGAATTTAAACATTTGCCCATTATGCTAAATGAATGTATTGAAGGGCTAAACATTAAAAGTGACGGAATATATTTTGATGGCACTCTTGGTGGAGCAGGGCACAGTAGTGAAATTTTGAAACGACTTGAAAATGGACTTTTGATTGGAACAGATAAAGATGATGACGCCTTGAATGTTGCAACTGAAAGGCTTGGAAAAATTTCAAAAAACTTTGTTACTGTTAAAAGTGACTTTAAAAATTTTTCAAAAGTTTTGAATGATCTTAAAATTGAAAAAGTTGACGGGATTTTGCTTGATCTTGGAGTAAGCAGCTATCAACTAGACAATGCACAAAGAGGATTTAGTTACATCCACGATGCGCCACTTGATATGAGAATGGATAGAAGTTCAAGCTTAACTGCTGAGACAGTTGTTAATGAATATGAACCTGAAAAGCTTACAAAAATTTTTTATGAATATGGCGAGGAGCCTTTCACAAAAGAGATTGTAAAAAATATTGTGGAATTTAGAAAAGCAAAACGTATTGAAACAACAAAAGAACTCAGTGATATCATCAAAATGTCAGTTCCAAAAAAAGTACAAATTGCAAAAGGCAATCCTTCAAAAAGAGTTTTTCAAGCGATTAGGATTGAAGTAAATGGAGAGCTGTCTGGACTTTATGAAACAATAAATCAAATGATCAGTAGATTAAATATTGGCGGACGAATTGCAATCATAACTTTCCATAGTTTGGAGGATAGAATTGTGAAAGATGTTTTTAAGTTAAATGCCACTGATTGCATCTGTCCAAAAAACATTCCTGTTTGTGTTTGTAACCACAAAGCAAATTTAAAAATTCTCACAAAAAAGCCACTGACCGCAAGTGAAAGTGAACTCAATAATAATTCTAGAAGTTCTAGCGCAAAACTGAGAATTGCAGAAAAAATTGCTTAAATGGTTAAAAAAACGCAAAAAAATAATAAAAAAACAGCAAAACCGATAAAATTTTAAAATATTTTATATTATTTGTTTAGATTTTTAAATTAAAAATCTAGTAGATACATTGAAAATAAGCTTAAATTATGATATAATATTACAACAATCAAGTTATATACAAGGAGGTTTGTGAATATATTATGACAGAACACGAAAGTGATATTTTGATTGTTGATAGGGAAACTGAAACTATTGACACAAATCAAAATGATTCTAGTGATTTGTTTGAGTATGATAATACTTCAAATCAAAAAAGTATTTTTGAATTTGATTTCACAAAAAAATCAGAACCAAGCAAAACAGTGCAAAAAGAAGCTGATGCTTTTGTGAACTACAAATCAAATAATTTAAACAAGGTCTACAAAAAATATGATATTGTTCAAACCTATGTTCCAAAAAAACAAGCAAAGCAAAGACAAAAAAGCGACTTTGAAAAGTTTGTGACGGAGCAAGATGGTTTTTCAACTGAAAAAGAAACTGTTATGGTTGAAAAAACTGAGCAAAAGCCAAAATATAGGTTAAAGCCAAAGGCAAAGGCTTGGCTTGTTGCATGTATTGTTATTTTTGCTATGCTTGGAGGGCTATCAATTTATAATGCCGTGCATATCAGCAATATGAATTCACAAATCACTGAAACAACAGTTAGCATAAACAATGTGAACAACGACATAAAAAAAGTTGTGAGCAACATTGATGAATTGACTGATGAGGATAATATTTTAAAAAATGCTCAAGAACTTGGACTTAAGGAAGTGACGGAAGAAAACAAAGTCAATATATCATTAAACGAAAAAAATCAAGTGACAGACTACGAAAGCCAAACAAATTTTTTTGATAAGATTTGCAATTTTTTTAGAAATTTGTTTGGAGGATAATCAATTTGAAAAAAATTTTCACAACATATTCGATGCAAAAGAGACTGCTAGCAATATTATTGCTATTAGTCTCTATTTTTATGATTTTGTTTGGAAGGTTATTTTATTTGCAAGTTTTAAGAGCAGAATTTTTGCAACAAAAAGCTGAAAGCCAATGGACAAGAGATTTGCCAATAAATGCCGAACGTGGAACGATTTATGACAGAAATGGCGTTGCTCTTGCAGTGAGCTACACAACATATGACATTTTTGTGAGACATAGCAATGTTGAAAACCAAGTTGAAGTTGCAAACTTGCTTTCAAAAAAACTAGGTTTAGATTATGACACTGTTTTAAATAAAGTTTCCAACCACAAAGTTAGTGAGAGTTTGATAAAAATGCAAGTTGAAAGTGATATTGCAAAAGAACTCAAAAATAGTGGAGTCTCTGGAATATATTACAGCGAAAACACAAAAAGATATTATCCTTTTGGAGATTTTCTTACTCAAGTTTTGGGATATACAACAATAGACAATATTGGGCAAAGTGGACTTGAACTTTTTTATGATAAATTTTTGCAGGGTATTGATGGTTATAGTTCAGTGCAAAGTGACATTAGGGGAACAGAACTATACAACACACTTGATAGTTATGTGCCTAGCATTGCAGGAAATGATTTAACACTTACAATTGACTATCAAATTCAATTGCTTTGTGAAAATGCGACAAACCTATTGATGCAAAACGAAAAGCCAACCTCAGCACAAATGATTGTTTTAAATCCCAAAACCGGTGAGATACTTGCGATGACATCCAAGCCTAGCTTTGACCTGAACAATCTTCCTCGTGATGATGTAGAGTCGCTTCTTCAAAACAGCAAAAATTTGAGTATTGTTGATGTGTATGAGCCAGGCAGTACTTTTAAAGTCCTTACAACAGCGGCTGCTCTTGAAGAAGGTAAAACAACACTAGAAGATAGATTTTATGATCCAGGTTATAGAATTGTTGATGGAGAAAAGATAAAGTGCTGGAAGCATATTGGTCACGGAAGCCAAACAATGGTTGATGGACTAAACAACAGTTGCAATAGTGTATTTGTTGATTTGGCACTGAGACTTGGCAAAGATAAAATATACGAATACTTTGAAAAGTATGGCTTTGGTAATTTAACAAATATCGATTTTGCTGGTGAAAGTGCTGGAATTGTAATGGATAAAGACAGTGCAAAAAAAGTTGACTATGCTCGTATGGGATTTGGTCAGGCAATTGCTGTTACACCTATTCAACAGATAAGAGCAATTTCAAGCGTTGTCAATGGAGGTATTTTATATCAACCATATTTTGTAAAAAAAATTTCAAACAGCACAGGATCTTTTGAAAAAGAGTTTTCACCAGTCGCAGTTAGACGAACAGTTAGCGAAAACACAAGTGAAAAAATAAGATATATGCTTGAGCAAGTAATCGTTAATGCTAATGCAATTGAAAGTTTTATTCCAGGATATAGAGTGGGTGGAAAAACAGGAACCACTGAAACATTTACATCTAGTGGAAAGATAAATGGTGAATATATTGCAAGCTTTGTTGGGACATTCCCAGCAGATGATCCTGATTATGTGATTTTGGTTGTTGTTGACAGGCCAACAAGTGGAAGTTACTATGGTAGTGTGGTTGCAACTCCTTATGCAAAAATGGTTTTTGAAGGTATAATAAAATACAAAAATATGCAGCCAAGTTCAGAACTTGCAAGTGATTTAAGAAAAATGGAAAAGAATATTGAAATGCCAAACCTTGTTGGAAAGAGTTTGAGTGAAGCGGCAGGAATAATCACAAATCTAGGACTTCAATATGAACTTGATGGCGAAGGTGGAGTAGTAAAAGCCCAATACCCAGCCCCAACAACAATGATGTATAAGAATGGAATTGTGGTTTTGACAACATAAAAAAACGCTTACGAAAGTAAGTGTTTTTTGTTATTTATTCATTTGTAAGTTTCTATCTTTTTTCAAAGTTTAATACTCTAAAAATTGATATCAAAGTCCAAATTCTTCATCATCATATTTGCCCAATTCATATGCAATTCCATTGATTTCTTTGATTTTGTTTTTATAGTTTTCTGTCAAATCAGAATTGTATTTGTTAACATTGTAAGTTGCTGTTTCAAGATCGTATATTCTTTTATTATATGAGTTGATATAATCTTCTCTAAATTTTTTGCCATAAGTTGAAACCATATAACTCAAAATAACAGCGTTGATATTTTTAGTTATTTTTTCGTCAACATCTTCTATAAATTTGATGTTAAATTCTTTCATACGAGTTATATTATTCTCTTTGATCATATTTTCACTAGCATAACCTATATATCTGCCATCGCTATATAAATGAACATAATAGTTGACACCATTATTCTCATTATTATTAGCACCATAAAAGAACGTTGTTTTTGTTTCAATATTTATTTCGCTGTTTGTAACATTTGACAAAAGACTAAGCAACTTGTCTTCTTGTTCTACTGTTAATCTATCTAAATACATATTTTATTCTCCTTGCATACATTTGTTATTTTTATTATACTTATTTTTACATGCTATGTCAATGGTGAAAAGTAAAATTTTTATATTATGTAAATTGTAATATATAATGCAAAAAAATATTTATGAAAAGTTGTTTTATATACTAGTTCTATAACACTCTTAAAAAACATTTACATCTAGTGGAAAGATAAATGGTGAATATATTGCAAGCTTTGTTGGGACATTTCCAGCAGATGATCCTGATTATGTGATTTTGGTTGTTGTTGACAGGCCAACAAGTGGAAGTTACTATGGTAGTGTAGTTGCAACACCTTATGCAAAAATGGTTTTTCAAGGTATAATTGAATATAAAAATATTGAACCTAATGAAAATCTTGCGAGCGACCTCAAAAGAATGGAAAAGAATATTTCTATGCCAAATCTTGTTGGAAAGAGTTTGAGTGAAGCAGTTGGGATTATCTCTAATCTTGGACTTCAATATGAACTTGATGGTGAAGGTGGAATGGTCACAGCACAATATCCAGCTCCTGAAACAATGATGTACAAAAAAGGGATTGTTGTTTTGCAGACATAAAAAATATATATCAAAAAATTCATATAATTGTTATATGGATTTTTTTAACTCACATAAGAATTTATAGGTTAATCGCAAAAATCATAAAATGTTCATATTTATAAATGGGTCAATATGAAGTTAAATGAATTAATAAAAGGTGTACAATATAGTGAAATTATTGGTGATTTGCATAAGCATATAAATAATTTGAGTTTAAATAGCAAACAAAAATCAAAAAACTCACTCTTTTTTTGCCTAAAAGGTACAAAAACAAAAGGATCTCTGTATGTTGAAGAAGCGATAAATAATGGTGCAGTTGCCATTTGTGCTGAAAAAAAGATTGATGGATTAGATGCTAAATTTCCACAAATAACACAAATTGTTGTTGGCGATGTTAGAAAAGCAATGGCAAAAGTTTGTGCAAATTTTTTTGACAATCCTCAAAAAAAACTTAAGATTGTTGGAGTGACTGGCACAAATGGCAAAAGTAGCACAAGTTTTTTGATTTACGACATCTTAAAAATGCTTGGCAAAAAAGTTGGCGTAATTGGCACAAGTGGAATATTTTTTGACAATGTAAAAATTGATTTAAATATGACTACTCCTGAAAGTATTAATCTTTTTGATGTGTTTTCACAAATGGTGAATTGTGGGATTGAGTATTGCATTATCGAAGTCAGTGCGCATGCAATTTATTTTGATAAAATACATGGCATTGATTTTGCTGCAAAGGTGTTGACCAATGTAAAAAGTGACCACTTAGATTTTTTTAAAACTCAAAAAAATTATATTTTGACAAAACAAAAATTTTTTGAATCAGGTGAGAATTTTGTGATAAATAGCGATGATAAAATTGGAAAAATTATTGCAACAAAATATCAAAAAAAATCAACTACTTTTGGAAAAAATAGCGATTTTTGCATAAAAAACACAAAATTTTCATTAAAAAACACAGATTTTGACTTAATTTTTAACAAAAAAGTATATCATATAACATCAAACTTAATTGGAAAATTTAATGTTTATAATCTAATTTCTGCTTTGACGGTGATTTATAAGTTGGGGCTCGAATTTGAAAGTGTTTTAAATAAATTAAACGGTCTTCCAAAAATTGCAGGTAGGATTGATTGCGTTTATTTAAGTAGTGATTTTAACGTGATCATTGATTATGCTCACACTCTTGATAGTTTAAAAAATTTGATTTTTTCGATTAAGGAAGTTTCACAAAACAAAAATATTGTTGTGTTTGGGTGTCCTGGAGAAAGAGATAGCATCAAAAGATTTAAAATGGGAGAACTTGCAGGAAAACTTTGTGATTGTGTCATTCTCACAAGCGATAACCCAGCAAGTGAAAACCCACGGAGAATTATGTTTGAAATAGAGCAAGGCGTTTTAGAGTCAAAAACAACATATTTTAAAATTGAAAACAGAAAACAGGCAATAAAAAAAGCAGTTGAAATTGCAAAAAAAGAAAAAAATGTAAATGTTTTGGTTGTAGGAAAAGGAGTTGAAGAATATCAAATTGTTGGAGACAAGCATATTCCATATAGTGACTATCAAGTTGTTGATGATATATTAAAAAAATTGAATATATAACAAATAAAAAATTGAATAATTTTATTTTAAAATAAATAGTTTTTATAATAAAATTTACAGCAAGCAGTAAAACAATAAAATATTGTATAATTTTGTCAAAAATAATTTTATTTGTATTGCACAACATATATTAGTTGATAGATATGGATAAAATTTTTTTATGTATTTTGCTTGGGTTTGTTTTTAGTGTTTTGATATCACCCCTAGTTATAAAATTTATGCGAAAACTTAAAGCAAATCAAGCGATTTATGAATATGTTGATATGCATCAAAAAAAATCTGGAACACCTACAATGGGTGGACTAATCTTTTTGATTGGTACAATAGCATCATCATTTTGTGTGTTTGATGGCTCAAACAAACTTGCAAATGTTTCACTTGTATGTTTTTTGTCATTTGCAGTCATTGGTTTTTTGGATGATTTTTTGAAAATACACAAAAGGCAAAATCTGGGATTAAAGCCATATCAAAAAATTATTGGACAAGTTGCCATAAGTGTTATCATTGCAGTGTTTGCATATAACAGCCCACTAATTGGCAGTGAAATTTTCATTCCATTTACAAGCAGAACAATTGATCTTGGTTGGTTTTTTATACCTTTTTGCATTTTTATTTTTCTTGCAACAACAAATGCAGTTAATTTGACTGATGGGCTTGATGGACTTGCTGGGGGTGTAAGTTTTGCTTTCTTTGTTGGATTTTTAGGAGTTTCATATGTGATTTTTAAAGCAGTGCCAATCTTTGACACAGTGCAATTAGCAGAATATAACAATTTACTTATTTTAACAGGTGGTGTTATAGGGTCATTGCTTGCCTATCTCATTGCAAACTCACACCCCGCAACAATTTTTATGGGTGACACTGGAAGTTTGGCACTTGGTGGTCTAATTGCAATATTATGCATTGCAACAAAGCAAGTTTTACTTATTCCAATCTTAGGAGTATTGTTTGTTTGGAGCACCATATCTGTTATTATTCAAGTTTTATATTACAAAGCAAGCAGAAAGAGAGTGTTTTTGATGGCGCCTTTCCATCATCACCTTGAAAAGAAAGGACTAAAAGAAACAAAAATAGTTGCAATTTACACAATAACAACTTTGATTTTGTCAGTTCTATCAATCTTTTTAAGTTTGATTTTAAATTGATTTGATTTTTATCTTTTAAAGTGAATATTTTATTTGATATATTTTTGATTGCAAGTTAAATCTAATAGTGCCACTGGCACTATTTTTATTGTAATTCCTTCATATATGGGGTTATTAAACATATATTTTATTCATATACATAGTTATATAATTGTTTTTTAAAGGTGAATATGAAAAATAAGTTTAAAAACAAAAATGTTCTGATTGTGGGGCTTAAAAAGAGTGGTGAAAGCAGTTTGGAATTACTCCAAAAATTAGGTGCATTTTGTTATGTGTATGATGATAATAAAGATGTTTTAAAATGTTATGGCGGTAGAGATAATTGCAATATTGCAAGTTTTTTGGACGAAGATCTTATTAAAGTTATGGACTATATGATTATCTCGCCAGGCGTTTCTATATATTGTGAATGTGTGAAACTTGCAAATCTTTATGGCGTAAAAGTTTTGAGTGAACTTGAACTTGGCACAAGTTTTGCCAGGGGCAAAATTATTGGAATAACAGGAACAAATGGAAAAACAACAACATGCAGTTTGATATATCATATTCTCAAAATTGCAAAGCATCCAGCTGTGCTTTGTGGGAATATTGGAGAACCAATAACAGCAAACATTTTGCCTTTCAAAACCAACTATGTTGTTGAAATGAGCAGTTTTCAACTTGAAAGTGCTGAAAAGTTAAGACCAAATATTGCAGCAATAACAAACATCACACCAAATCATTTGGATAGGCACTTAACTTTCAATAACTATCGTGATTCAAAGTTCAATATATTCAAAAATATGCAACATTGTGATACTTTGATTTTGAATTACGATGACAAAACACTTCGCACGTTAAAAAATCAAAAAGTCCATCCCAAAATTATTTGGATAAGCATAAAAGACGAGATTGACGGATATTTTGTGGAAGGGCACAAGGTTTTTTACAAACATAAAAACAAAACTGAATGTGTCATTGATATTGAAAATATAAAACTTGTTGGAAAACATAATCTTTATAATATTTTAATTGCTTTGGCAGTTGGAAAAAAGTTAAAAGTAAGTGACAAAGTGATTGAATTTGCAGTTTCAAGTTTTGAGCCATTAACACATAGATTACAATTTGTAAAAAATGTCAACGGTGTTGACTATGTAAATGACAGCAAAAGCACAAGCCCTGATAGCACAATCACAGCAATTGATGCTTTTCACAAAAAGCCATTGATTTTACTTCTTGGAGGCAGCGACAAAAATGCATCTTTTGATAAGCTTGCAAAAAAAATAAAACATAGCAGTAATATCAAGCTTGTTGTTGTCAGTGGAGCTACTTCTCAAAAAATAATTTCTTCACTAAAAAAATATGGTGTGAAAAATTATCACAAAGTTAGTAGTTTTTTGGAAGGGTTAACAGTAGCCACAAAATTAGCTGAAAGCGGTGACACAATTTTGCTTTCACCAGCTTGTGCAAGTTTTGACTATTTTAGGTCATTTGAAGAGCGTGGTGAAAAGTTTTGCGAATATGTTGAAAAATTAAAAAATACTTAAAAATTCAATTTATATCAAAAAAAACGCAAAAAATTACAAAAATTTATAATTTTCTGCATAATTTTTTAAAAAGGAAATTTAATTTTGAAAAATAAAGTTAAAAAAAATGAGTTTGCAAAGTCAAAAAAAATAAAGATTGATATTGTGGAACTTCCACTTTTTGTGGCAACAATTTTGCTTGCCGTTTTTGGTGTTGTGATGGTTTATAGTGCATCAAGTTACAATGCACAAATGAACTATGGCAATCAATATTTTTACATGACAAAACAAATTGTTGGCGTTGTGCTTGGCTTTGTTTCCATGTGCATTTGTTATTTTGTGGACTATCATAAATATCAAAAATGGAAAAATATAATTTTGATTGTCAGTTTTGTTTTGCTTGCTTTGGTGTTTATTCCAGGAATTGGTTCAAGCAGTAATGGTGCAACACGGTGGATTAGACTTCCGGGCTTCACCATTCAACCAAGTGAAATAGCAAAGTTTGGTTTTGTGATTTTTGTGAGTAGTTATCTTGCCAAAAATTTTGACATAATAAAAACATTTAAAGGAATACTTCCTGTGCTTGCAGTTGGTGGACTTATGTGCGTTCTCATAATGCTTGAACCAAATATGAGCATCACAATGTGTGTGGGAATCACAATGCTTATTATGCTTTTTGTTGGAGGTGCAAATCTCAAACATTTTGCATATATGAGTTTGCCAATTGGTGCACTTGTGCCACTACTTATCATAATTGAGCCATACAGACTCAAACGTCTCACTGCATTTTTAAATCCTTGGCAAAACCCTAAAGGCGAAGGCTATCAACTTTTGCAGTCGCTTTATAGCATTGGCGAAGGTGGCCTTTTTGGAGTGGGGCTTGGAAATTCCCGACAAAAATATCTCTTTTTGCCATTTTCTGAAAGTGACTTTATCTTTTCAATCATTTGCGAAGAACTAGGGCTTTTGGGAGCTGTGATAACGATTATGTTGTTTTTGACAATTATAATTAGTGGCATCAAAATTGCAAAACATGCAAAAGATAGGTTTGGAGCGCTTCTTGCGTCCGGAATCACAACAGTGATTGCGAGCCAAGTGCTAATTAACATTGCAGTTGTTACAGGAAGCATCCCACCAACAGGGGTGCCACTTCCGTTCATTAGTGCAGGTTCAACGAGTTTAGTTGTGTTTATGAGTGCGATTGGCATTTTGTTGAATATCAGCAAAAAATCAAAATTAAACAATACAGCAACTTTATAAATATCATTTCAAAAAAAACAAAGCATACGTAAAAATCTTGCCTTTTTAATTTTTTGAAATTTTTATAAAAGTCTTGTATGTCTTTCCAATTTTTGTTATAATTTTTATACTTTTAATATGGAGTTATACAAATGAAGAAAAAATTTATATGTGGTATTTATGCGGTGTTCTTTGCTTTTTTATCTGCTTTTAGTTTGTTCGGTTGTGCAAAAATTAGTCGTCAAGAATATAAAATAACTGAAAATAGTTTTGATCAAAAAACATTCCCGTTTATTTACATAGAAACAGAAAACAATATGGACATAGTGTCTAAAGAAGAATATATTAGTTGTTCAGTCTCAACTTCAAACACCTTGCAAAAATACATTCTTCAAAATGAAAGTGCTAAAATTAAGGGTAGGGGTAATTCGACATGGACTTTTCCTAAAAAACCATATAAACTTAAATTTAATTCAAAAATAGATTTGCTTGGCAATGGTAAGGCAAAAACTTGGACTTTAATTGCAAATTATTGTGATAAAAGTTTAACAAGAAATTTAATGGCTTATGAAATTGCAAGGGCTATTGGACTTGAAAATACAACTTCTGCAGACCCCGTAAATCTTATAGTAAATGGCGTTTACTATGGAGTGTATTTGTTGTGTGAACAGGTAGAAATAGGGAAAACTAGAGTAAATATAGAAAGTGATTTGAGTGATATCAATACGGGATATTTAATTGAAATGGATGCTAGGGCTCCTGAAGAGGGTATAGAAAACATTGATTATTTCTCTATAGATGGCATAAACTATGCAGTAAAAGACCCAGAAACTGATGATGATGACTTTTCTTTCCAACATATGAATTTTATAAAGAATTATGTAACGCAATCTTTTAATTCTTTATCAGCTGACTATGAAACGGTAAGTAATAATATTGACGTGGAGAGTTTTGCTAAATGTTATATTGTGCATGAGATGTTTAATTGCATTGACGTTGGATTCTCAAGCTTCTATATGTATAAAATAAAGGGAGGCAAGTTATACGCAGGCCCCGTTTGGGATTTTGATATAAGTAGTGGAAATTGTAATTATATTAAAAACGGGAATAATAACAACTATCTTTACGCCAAAGAAAGCAATATTTGGTATAAAAAGCTTTTACAATTTGATGAATTCAAATCATTAGTTAGTGAAATTTTAATGGAATACAAAGATACTATCAAATCAAAAATTGAAGAGGTTGTCAATTATCAGTTAGAGTATAAAGATAACAACAATGCTAACTTTAAAGTTTGGCATATTATGGGAATTTATGTTTGGCCAAATCCAAAAGAAATTGTTAAAATTAATAATTTTGTAGGACAAATTAATTATCTAGAAAACTGGGTTAAACTTAAATTAAGTTATATGGAAGATTATTTTATTGAATATGTAACAGTGCGATAACTTGTCATAACAGGTTCAATCCCACCAACGGGTGTGCTACTTCTACTTGTGAGTGCAGGTTTAACAAGCCTTGTTGTGTTTATGAGTGCAATAGGAATTTTGTTGAATATTTCAAAACAATCAAAAAGCAGAGTGTTAGGCTCTGTTTTTTAAAATAAGTTTAAAAAGTTGAAGCATAATTGAAATATCTGTGATATAATGATAGAACTATAGAAAGTTATGGAGAGTAAAATGAAATATTCCAAGGAAATAATAAAAAAATATTACAATTGCACGCCACAAGAACTTGTTGATGCAGGAATCTGTCCAACTTGTTTTGACAAGGCAACAAATGGGCATATTTATGGTGATTCAAAAGATTTAGAAATATATGCTGACATGGATATTGAATGTCTTTTTGTTGGCAATCCAAGAGCAGTGGGGCATATGATGATAAAAACAAAAAAACATTTCCATGATATGGCAGAATGCACTGACAAACTCAACAAAAAAATAATTTGTTTTGCAAAACAATTTATGAATATTTTATGTGAAGTTTATGGTTGCGAAAGAGTTTATCTTTGCACAATGAGTGATGGCCCAATGAACCACTACCATGTTCAACTAATTCCAAGATATCCGTTTGAAGAAAGGGGCTCCAAAAACTTTGTAAAGCCAAGAAAAGAATATGTTTATGATGAAAAAAAGATAAATTTTGTAAGACAGAAAATTCAAGATTATGCACAAAAAAATTGTTAGATAATTATTACTAAATAATTATAATCAGAATTTGATGTTGACTTGAATGCTACTTTGTGATAGTATTTTTGTAGGTGATAATATGTCAAAAACTTTTAATGAAATAAAGAAAGAAATTAGATTAAAAAAACTCCTTAAACAAACTGACAAACTTGTAAAGGAATTTAAAATCAATATAGGAATTTTTAAATCCAAAACAAGAGCGCAAGTTAGCAAACTTTCGGAAGAAGAATTTCAAAAAATGCAGTCAAAAAAGTATATCAACTCTGCTCATGAAGATAACTTTTACAAGGACTTGCCAGATGATGATTGGAAAGTTGATGTAAAAACCTTTGTTATTGACAATCAAAATTTTGCATTAGCATTTCATCCAATGGTTTGGAATGTTTTGTCGACAGAAGAAAAAATTGCTGCGTGTAGACTTGCCAGATTAAAAGTTTATGGCAAAGATTTTAAACAACTCAGTCAATATGATTGTGATACAGTTGTTATGGTTGGCAAGGACTATCAAGGGTCGCTTAACGTTGGGGCTTTTATAAACAAGGACACCTTGGGCAATGAGATTCTAAATAATGTATGCAATTGTGAAAACACTATAAAGCAAAGTTATTATATAAACAATTCATTTCAAAAAAAGTATGATACAATTTTTGATTTCCATAGTTTTGAAGAAATGCAGTATATCACACCACTAGAGCCAAAAGAAAGAGATGTTGAAAAAATGCCTTCACGGGCAAAAGGATTTTTCTTTGACCAGATTTATAGAAGAAGATATAGAGAAGCTATTTGCAAGTCATGTGAAATGATTATGGAAGAACTTGAACCACTTGAGAATGTATTTCCGCAATTTGATGAATATCTTAAAAATGAAATTGACAATATAACCAAAACAAATATGTATGTTATGAGAACAATTGGTGTAAATGAAAAAATTAGAGATGAAGAATATTTAAAAATAAAGGTAGATATTTTTAATAACCACTTTATTGATAAATACAATGAACAAGCTAGAATACATAATAAATTGGTTGAAGAATACAAAAATGCCGAAAACTTTATGGAAGACATGGACTTGAAAGAACAACTTAATGCATCACATACAAAACTAAAAGAGTTAGAAAATAAACAAACTGACATTGAAGCAGCCAAAAAACATTTTGCAGATCACTTTTATCAAAAGGATAAAGAGACAAGGAAAAAAGAAAATAAGCCAGCAGAAACAGTTTCTGAAGAATACGATGAAAATGATATAAGGTTTTGTTGATCTATATGTAAGAATTGGACTTATATTATTTTGCTAAACACAATCAGAAAATTACGAACAGAGTGTAAGCTCTGTTTTCTTTTAAAATTTATAAAAGTAAGAATGATAAAAATTATATAAAGTATGATAACGATTTTTTTGAAAAGAACTGTGTATAATTTTAATTCAATAAGAAAAACAAATTAAAATATAACTTAGTAATATTATTTTGAATATTTATCTTTGCAAATAATTTCTTATAATCATTTTATTTTTTACAAACATAGAAAAAGCTTTTTAATCACAAAACACATTTTTGCCACATATTATGACTATATGGAAAAACTTAGGGTACATAGTGGGCATAAACTTTTTGGAAGTTTGAAGGCTTGTTCCAGCAAAAATGCACTGCTGCCAATTCTTGCTGGCAGTGTGTTGAGTGAAGGAGAAGTCACGCTTTATTCAGTGCCCAATTTTATTGATATACAAAAAATGATTGAAATTTTAAAATCTCTTGGTGCAAAAGTCACAAAGTTTGGCGACATTATTTTTATTGATTCAAAAAACATTGACAGATTTTTTGTTTCTCATGAACTAGGTAAAGATATTCGCGGAAGCATTGTGTTTTTGGGAGCACTTATCTCAAGATTCAAAAAAGCTTGTGTGAGTTATCCAGGTGGTTGCAATATTGGAAGTAGGCCAATTGACTTGCATCTCAAGGGGCTTAAAGCACTTGGCGTAAAAATCGTTGAAGAGCACGGATATCTTTATTGCGATGGAAAAGATATGAAGCCAACAACCTTCACTTTTGAAAAACAAAGTGTGGGAGCCACTCAAAATTTGATTTTGGCCAGCGTAATGTTGAATGGTAAAACAACACTCAAAAATTGTGCAAAAGAGCCAGAGGTTGTGGACCTTGCAAACTTTTTGAACAGAATGGGTGCAAAAGTTTGTGGTGCAGGCACTAGTCAAATCACAATCTATGGCGTTGAAAAACTTAAAAGCGTGAACTATCAAGTGATTGGTGACAGAATTGTTGCAGGAACATATCTTACTGCAGCTGCAATCACAGGTGGAGATGTTGAAATTTGTAATATCTCACCAAAATATTTGTTTAGTGTTTTGAAAAAACTTGCTTATTGTGGTTGCAATGTTGTGACAAAAAATGATAAAATAAGATTGACAGCAACAAATAGATGCAAGGCTCTTCAAAGCATAACAACAGGAGTCTTTCCAAAATTCCCAACCGATATGCAAAGTGCGTTTTTGTCACTTATGGCAGTGAGCAATGGCAGATGCAAGATCTATGAACGCCTTTTTGATGGCAGATTCAAGCAAGTGCCAGATTTAGTCAAAATGGGCGCAAAAATTGATGTGAACTGCAACTTTGCAAGTGTTTTTGGGGTTGAAAAGCTCAGTGGTGCAGATGTTTCTGCAACAGATCTCAGGGCAGGAGCAGGGCTTGTTTTGGCAGGGCTCAATGCCGATGGCTACACAACAATTGACAATGTGCATTATATCGATAGAGGATATGACCACATTGAAAGAGATTTGTCTATTCTTGGTGCTGAAATTGAGAGAATAGAGTGAAAAACAAAAAACTTATTATATTTCTTTCCATATTTGTTTTTTTGGCTGTGATTGTCATATTGTCAAGCACAGTTTTTTCGCTGAAATCAGTTGAAGTCAAATTTTTAGCAGATACTTCAAAGCTCACCGGCAGAGAAACAGAAATTTTGCAAAGTGTGGATTTTAAATATAAGGAAAGCATATTCTTTTCAAACAAAAAAGCTTACATTCAAAATCTGGAAAAACAAAACCCATATTTGAGAGTTGTGAATATAGAAACAAAATTTCCAAACAAGCTTGTTGTGAATTGCGTTGAAAGGGAAGAGTGCTATGTCATAAAACTTTCAAGCAACAAATATGCTGTGACTGATGAATATTTGAAAGTTTTGAACATTTTGAATGTCTATCAAAATAGCATCACAAACCCTATTGAAATAAAAAACAGTGGGCTAGCCACTCAAGAAGTTGAAATTGGTGATTTTTTCAAAATCAATGATGATTATCTAACTCAAATTTTCAAATCTTTTCGTGAGTGGAATTTGGATTACTCAGCATTAAAAGAGAAAATTACAAGCATTGAACTTGACTACGAAAAACAAAACACACTACTTGTGAATATGCGAAGTGGCGTGCAAATTGAAATAGAAAACTCAAAAGTTCAACTTAGTGACAAACTTAACCTTGCTTTTAGTTTTTATGACACAAAAAAAGATAAAAACAACAATGATGTGGATTACACTCAAAGTGGAATAATTTTCATCACTGAAACGGCTGACAAAATTTATGGCTTGTATAGACCTATGGAATGACATAGGTTTATTTTTTTAAAATTTTGATATGTTTGGTCGGAGCGGAGAGATTTGAACTCCCGACCTTATGGTCCCGAACCATATGCACTACCAACTGTGCTACGCCCCGAAAAAAAATAAATTTCACTTCGTTGCTATTTTTGGGAGCCGTGAAATTGTCAGCCACTATAAAAAAATGGTGCAGATGGTCGGATTTGAACCGACAAGAGATTGCTCTCACAAGTACCTGAAACTTGCGTGTCTGCGCGTCAAAACTCTCGTTTTGGCGATAAAATTTGCTAAACAAATTTCATCAGCTTTTCACTCGGTTTTTCCTTTTCCCAAAAATTTCACTACGTTGCTATTTTTGGGAGCCCTGAAATTGTCAGCCACTATAAAAATGGTGCAGATGGTCGGATTTGAACCGACAAGAGATTGCTCTCACAAGTACCTGAAACTTGCGTGTCTGCCTATTTCACCACATCTGCACCTTGTTATTA
>CAJOLY010000017.1 GCA_905235485.1 uncultured Clostridia bacterium | reverse complement strand
AGGCGTGTTGTGAGGCTTATGGACGACTTAGCTCCTGTTTTGCTAAACAAAATTCCTTTGTTTGAAGGTAGATTTTTGAAATCAGAAACCTTTGAACCAGAATTTTTGCCAGATATGTCTTATCTGATTTCACAAGATGATATTGATAACAACAATCACACAAACAACACTATTTATGCTAAAATTGTGGATAAACTATTGAAAGGCGAAAACAAGAAAATAAGTTTTTGTCAAATCAATTTTTTAAAGGAAACGAGACTCCGTGATAGACTTGATATGTTCAAAAAAAACGCTGAAAACAAACTTGAAATTTTGGGTAAAATTTGTGAGGGGGAAGTGAGTTTTTCAGCACATATTGATTTTGCAAAAAGTAAATAAAAATAAAAATATTATTAAAATTCATAAAAAAATTAAAAAAATAGGTTAAAATTTGAAAAAAATCACAAATTTTGACTTATTTTTTGCTTATAAATGCAAAATGTTCATTTTTTACTTTAACAAAATATGATTGATTTTTTTTAAGTTTATAGCGTGAAAATATTTTTGCATTTTGAATTTTACCATCTTCTGTTTCATATTCTGCATCAAAAAATCGATAGCCTAAAATGTTTAAAAGCGGATTGATAAAGTACAAACCACAATTGATGTAAACGATACCAATAAAAATCAAAATGGTGATATAAATAAAAAATTCATTAAAATATGAAATATCAAGAGGAACTGCAAACATAACAAAAAGTGAAAAGTATTGCAGAAAATATTTGTCTGTTATTTCTTCAGCAGAATTTATTTTTATTTTGATAACTTTTTGGTTTGAAAATTTTGTGTTCCATAAAATTCCCACAATTCCTAGAATAATCATTGCACTTAAAAGACATATATTAAATGTGTTTAGAAAGTTAAAAGTTAAATTTTGATTTATTATATCAACCAAAAGCTTTATAACAAGCAAAACAAAAAGTGGAATGAATGCGGAAAAATACAAAAATAAATTTTTAAAAAATTTCATAAATTAATTTTTGACAAATTTATTTTACATAATCATATTTAAAAATTACTATTTACTTTTTTATTTGTTTATGTTAAACTTAAAGCAAATAGGAGAATAATTATGGAAAATGGTAAAAATGTTTCTGTTTATGAAATAAATAAGGACTTGATTATTAAAAAATATGTGGAAAAAATGAAAGATCATACATTTTGTCGTGAAGATATTAATAAATATTTGCGTGAACAAACAGAATTGTATATTGAAATGAATTTGAAACCATTTTTGAAAAGTTTGACTCATTATGATCTTGAAGAATTGATTACTGAAAGAAATAAAATTTGTTCCAATTTAAAAGCAAAATACATTGATTATGAAAAATATATCAATGGAGAAAAAAAAATGATTGTTGATAAGGATATTGCTGAAGATAATCACGAGAAAAATAGATTCATTTTAAGAAAAAGAATTTCGTTTTTAATTATGCTTATCAACAGTTATATCAATTCTAATAAAAATGCAGATTTTATGGGCTTTTGGCAAGATACAAATAATGCATTCAATTTGTCAAGTTGGAAAATAACTCACAATCCAATTCTTAGAAATAGAAAAGACGTGACATTTGCAGATACACTCTCACTAAATGGATTGAGAGCATATAAAAACTTTTTATCTTTATTTTGTTGTAACTTATCAAAAACGGAAAACAAATATAATTCTAGAATTGATGCGTTAAGTGAAGAACTGGGTGAAGATTTAAAATTCACAAAAAGAGATGATTTTTCATCAAATTTAATATTAAGAAAAAATGATGAACTCTATGATAATCTTTTAAAAGAATTATTTTTAAATGAAATCATTAAAAAATCAGAAAATACTTTAAAGAAATAAAAGTTTGCATTGTGCAAACTTTTTTTATGCCTAATAAACTAAAAAATTACTTTATTTATCGTCTTTAATATTTATGTTTGACTTAAATAAAGTTTTATAATAAAATATTATTGGAGGAAAATTATGGGATTATTTAATATTTTTAGCAAAAAACAATTACTTAAAGTTATTGAATGGGAAGATAGTTCAAAAGATACTTTGGTTTATCGTTATCCGCTTACAGACAGAGAAGAAATTATGAACAGTAGCACCCTTGTTGTTCGCCCAAGCCAAGTCGCACTATTTATCCACAAAGGTGAAATTGCAGATATTTTTGCACCTGGTTCATACAAACTTTCAACTGAGAATATTCCAATCATCACAAAACTTTTAGCCCTTCCAACTGGCGGAGATAGTCCAATCAAGGCAGAGATTTATTATATCAACACAAAGCAATTCACAGCAAACAAGTGGGGCACTCAAAACCCAATTATGATGCGCGACAATGATTTTGGAAACATTAGACTTAGAGGATATGGTATTTATTCATTCAAAGTTGATGATGCGAAACTCTTTATGAAAGAAATGTTTGGCACAAATCAAGTTTATACTTTGAGTGATGTTACAGAATACTTAAAGCCACTTATCGTTGAAGGCGTAACTGATGCAATTGCAGAAAGCAAAATTTCAGCACTCGACTTGGCTGCAAATTACAAAGAGTTTGGTACAAAAATCACAGAATGTGCTCAGGAACAATTTGAAAAAGTGGGGCTTAAACTCACAAATTGTGTAATTGAAAACTTGAGTCTTCCAGAAGAAGTTGAAAAGGCACTTGATGAGAGAACAAAACTTGGTGTGCTTGAGGACAAGATGGGCACATATACTCAAATGAAAGCTGCAAATGCTATGGAAGATGCTGCAAAAAACACTTCTGGTGGAAATATGGCAGGTCTCGGAATTGGCCTTGGAGCAGGTGGTGCAATTGGCAATTTGTTTGCAAACAATTTGTCAACAACAAATATGTCAAAAGTTGAAAACAAACAAGCTGAACAAAAAGCTCAAACAAAAAAATGCACAAATTGCCAAAAAGATATTCCAATGGGTGTAAAATTTTGTCCAGAATGCGGAGCAAAACAAGAAGAGAGGTTTTGTTCAAATTGTGGTGAAAAACTAAATGTTGATGCAAAATTCTGCCCAAATTGTGGAACAAAAGTTGAATAATATGAAAGAAAAAGAAATAAAAAGTGTGCATTCAAAATGCGCTAGTTGTGGTGCAAATTTGATATTTTGCCCATCGAAACAAGACCTGGTTTGTGAAAAATGTGAAAGTCATTATCCTATCAAAAACGAAGGAACAATTGAAACACATGATTTGGATAATAATCAAGAAATTGCTAAACTAAATCAAACATTTAAAAACGAAAACAAAATTTTTAAGTGTAAAAATTGTGGAGCAAGAATAGTTTTGAACACATATGAGATTTCTAAACAATGCCCATATTGTGGGGCAGGACTAGTTATGGATAAAAGTGTTATGGATGGAATTATTCCAGATGCTTGTATTCCATTTGCTTTTGATGAAAAAGAAGCCAGTGACTTGTTTGTGAAAGCTGTTTCAAAAAGACATTTTGTTCCAAAAAAGTTCAAAAGGAATATTCCAGAAAATCAAATTCATGGAATATATATTCCAGCATTTGCATTTGATGCAAGTACAATGAGCGCATATGATGGAAGGCTTTATAATGAATATGAGACGACTGATAGCGATGGACATTCACACACTGAAAGGAGTTATTTTCATATTTCAGGATCGCAAAAAGAAGAATTTGAAGATGTAATTGTAGAATGTAGTTCCAAAATCACACAAGAAGAAATTGAAGGAGTTTTGCCTTATCAATTTCACAAAAAAAAGCCATATAACAACGCTTATATTTTAGGATATAGTGTGGAACACTATAGTGAGACATTAAATGAAAGCATCCCAGACTATAAAAGTGAAATTGAAGCAACTGTCAGAAGGCATATTTTAAACAAGTATCATTATGATGGTATAAGCTATCTAAATGTTAATACTAAATATTCAAATGAAAAATACAGGTATTATCTTTTGCCAATGTATAGATTTGAATATCAATATAAAAAAAAGGATTTTGTAACATATATGAATGGTCAAACGGGTGCAGTTGACAGCAACCTGCCCAAATCAGGCTGGGCTATTGCACTTGCAATTCTCATTCCATTTATTATTGTTTTAATACCAATAATTATTGGAATAATTTCTTCAATAAAATAGAATTTATTATAGTTAAAAAATTTGTTTTTATAAATGGAGGTTTATATGAATAGCATAAAAAAGCAAAAAGGTTTACTTATTTGTCTTGGCTTATTTGCCTTGGTGACATCAATATTATTACTTATTTTTGGAATAATCTTAATAATAAAGGGCGTAGGCAACTTAAGTGAAACTGCAGGGATTGTTAGACTTGTAGTCGGAATCCTTATGATTATATTTTCAATACCTTGTGGAATTTCAGGAGTGAGATTTACTTGGGTAGGATTTGCCTTGACAGCAACAGAGGGTAGCATAAAAATGGGCAACATTGCAAAAGATGGTGGCACCGTTAATATGAAAAAGTGTGACAAATGTGGCACAGAAATTAAAGATGGTGAAATTGTATGCTCAAATTGTGGAAAGCCTTTTGAAAATAAATAAAACCACGTATTTGAATAAATAAAATAAAAAATATCAAATAAATATTGTGACCAAATTTAAATCACAAAAATGTTTGATATTTTTTTAATACTTGCACAATATATATTTAGGAGGAGAAGTGTATGATCATAGCAAACATTATAGCACTCATTATTGTGCTTATTGGATGTTTCAACTGGGGTCTTGTTGGAATTTTCAATTGGAACTTAGTTACAGCTCTTTTTGGTGCTGCATCTGTAATTGCAACAATAGTTTATGTGCTAGTTCTCATTTCTGCAATTTGGCTCATAATTGCTCTCTGCATGGAGCGTGGCAGAATTTCATTTAGAAGAGACTAATTAAAAGGCTATTAAGCCAAAATCCTCTTATATTGGAGGATTTTTTAGTAATAATTTATCTTTATTTTTTCACAATATTTCTATTATAATTTTGTTTTTTTAACTATTTTGAGTTATACTAACATTATAGGTGATAAAAATGAGTTTTTTTTTGGTTTCGTTAATAATAGGATTTAGTACAACAATAATTGTAAATTTTATTTTTGCTTTTTCATGGAACACTATTTTAGACCTATTTATTTGCTTTTCTGTTGTTATGTTACCTGCAGGAGTTTTTTTGTTTGTTGGAAGAGCTTTGCCAAAAAAATTTTTTAATGACAATAATAAGTTATTTATTGTTGGCAATTTTAAAAATAAGATATGCAACATTTCAAAAGTGAAATTGTGGAAAGATTTAATTCCCGTTGGAGGAAGGATTGCAGGTTTTAGACTGAATAAGTTAACTTGTCCAAACAATATTGAATATTTAGATCGATTTATTTATGAATCGTGTTTTGCTGAATGGCTACATTTCACAGCTTTTGTTTGGAGTTTTATAGCAATATTTTTGTTGCCAAAAAATTTATTGTTTAAAATGACATTGCCAATATCTCTTTTATTTGCTTATCAAAATATAACTTCAGTTATAATACAATGGTTTGTAAGGCCAAGGATAGTAAAGCTACGTGACAAAATGAAGATTAAACAATTTACGAAGGATAAAGAAGAAATAAGCGAAAGTGTGGAGGTTACATCATGAATATAACTGTAGTTTGCGATGTTTTAGGAACTGAGACAAATGGAACAACAATTGCTGCAACAAATCTAATAAAGTTTTTGCAGTCAAAAAATCACAATGTAAAAATATTGTGTGCAGATGCTGAAAAAAAAGGTTTAGCTAATTACTATGTTGTGCCAAATTTAAATCTTGGACCTTTAAACAAAATTATAAAGAAAAATAATGTAACTCTTGCAAAGCCTCAAGATGATGTAATTGAAGAGGCACTGAAAGATGCTGAAGCGGTGCATATTATGCTTCCATTTATTTTAGGTAGGAGGGCATTAAAAATTGCTAAGGAAATGGGCCTCCCAGTCACAGCAGGATTTCATGCACAGGCAGAAAACCTTTCTTGCCATGTTCGCATGCAAAATGTGACATTTGTAAATAAAGCAATTTATAAAAACTTTTATAATCATTTTTACAAGTATGTTGATGCAATTCATTATCCCACTCAATTTATAAAAGATGCTTTTGAAAATACAATTAAAGTTAGAACAAATGGTTATGTTATTTCAAATGGTGTTAATTCTCATATACAAAAAAAAGATGTCGAAAAGCCTTTGGAATTTCAAAACAAATTTGTTATTCTTTGCACTGGCAGATATAGTGTTGAAAAAGCGCAAAAGAACCTAATTTATGCAATGAAGTATTCCAAATACAAAGACAAAATTCAACTTATTTTTGCTGGGCAGGGTCCGCTTGAAAATAAATATAAACGCATTTCAAATGAGTTGCCAATAAAGCCTATTTTTAAAGTTTATAGCAGAGAAGAAATGACAAATATCATAAACTATTGCGATTTATATGTTCATACTGCAGAAATGGAACTTGAAGGTATTGCCTGCTTAGAAGCAATTTGTTGCGGAAAAATGACAATTGTCAGTGATAGCAAAAAAAGTGCAACAAAAAATTTTGCAGTTGATGAAAGTTGTGTTTATAAAAGTAACAATCCAAAAAGTTTGGCAAAAGTTATTGATTATTGGTTAGATAACCCTGAAAAGAAAAAAATATATGAAAAAAAATATTTGGAAAAATCAAAGAGTTTTGATCAACTTTATTGTATGCAAAAGATGGAAGATATGATATTTGAAGTTGCAAATTTGTCTAAAAATTAAAAAAGTGAACAAGAGTTCACTTTTTTGTATTTTGATAAATTTAAAATTCAGTTTTTAAGTTTTCATAAAACAATGCTTTACTTGTCATTATTCTTGGGACAACCCAAAAAAATGCAATTCCAGCTGATACAATAACCAAAAAATACCACAAAACAAATGAGATAACAAGCTTAAAGTATCTATAATAGTTCTGGGTCATTATATGTTTGCTTTCTTTTAAGGCATTGTCAGAATTTATTTCTCTTTTGTCAATCATAAGGAATGTCGCCATGCTGTAACCTATTGATTTAACAACAAACGGCACAACAAGCATCACAAGCCAAAAAATACCCAAAAAGAATTTTTTTATTGACAATTTAATAACTTGACCAATTTTTTTTGAAAATCCACAAAATAAATCTTTTGTTGTTGGATTTTCTTGTCTTGCGAGTTTCAAACAAAAATATGAATATCCATAACTAAGTATTGACATAATCAACATTGAAATTAGAGCAATTGGTATTGAAAGCCACCAGGCAACAAAAATTCCTAGCAAAACAGTAGTGCCAATCAACAAAAGGCAAATAAGTGAAAAAACAAAAGTTGTGTTTACACTTTGACCCCAACTTCCTCTTAAACAATCCTTAACTTCCAATTTAATTTCTTTGTTTGATTTATAAAAATTATAGTTAAGCATAAAAACTCCTCATATCCTTATTTTATCACACAACAATTATCTTTGCAATTTTTTTGATATATTTTTAGATGCCTGTCAAATCCCATAATGGTATATATTTTTCATCACTGCTTTCAAGTTCTTGAAAAAATCCATTTGTTAGATTATAACTTATTGCCTTGTTTAAAACCAATTTATATTCGATAGGTTTTAATTTTCTATTTATTTCAGGATATTCATTTGCTTTAAAGTAGGGTGTATATTGTCCCATCAAACTTAATATGCAATTGTCTTTTGCATTTTCGTTTATCCAGTCCAAAATCTTTAAGCTGTCATTGATGCAGTTTGGCATAACAAGGTGTCTGACTATAACACCACTTTTCATAATGCCATTTTCAATAACAACTTTTGGCTTCAATCTAATCATATATTTTATGGCTTTGCTTGCAACAGAAAAATAATCTTTTGCTTTGCAATATTTCATCGAAAGATATTCATCAAAAAATTTCAAGTCAACCAAAAATATGTTTACATATTTTGATATTTTTTTTAAGGTTTCAATTTTTTCATATCCATTACAATTCCAAACTATAGGAAGATTTGGTTGGTATATTTCAAGTGCTTCAACAATTTGATTTGTGTAATGTGAAGGACTGACAAGGTTTATGTTATGCACACCTTTGTTTTCAAGTTCTTTAAATATTTCCGCAAGCCTTTTTGTTGAAATTTCTTTCCCAAAATGATTACTACTGATTTCATAGTTTTGGCAGAAACAACACTTAAGATTGCATCCAGAAAAGAAAATTGCTCCACTTCCATTTGTTCCACTAATGACAGGTTCTTCCCATAAAAAAACATCAGCTTTTGCAATTTTGAGAGTTTGGCTCATTCCACAAAAACCGGTCGATTTTGTTCTATCAACGCTGCAGTGTCTTGGGCAGATGTCACATATCATAAAAACATTATATATCAATATTGTTTTTTTTGCAATAAAATGAAAGTTGGATAAACAAACAATAAAATTTTTAGTGATGATAAAGCAAAACACTTGGACTTATTTATTTTAAAAGCAAATTAAAAAATTTAAATGAGAATTCAAAAAAATAACAAAAAATTCAAAAAAAACGTAATTTATTAACAATTTTGCAAAAAATTTTATTATGGCATACTTCAATTATCACGCAAAAATCATTCAAAAAATAAAATATGGAGAACTTACTTCTTATTATTTTGACAAGCACTATAACAAAATTGGTTTTTGTTTGGTGCTTTGTTTTGAAAACAAAAAATATCCCATTAGGGAAAATCATTTTGAAGAATATTTTGATTTGATTGGAGAATATTACAATACAACAAAGAGTGGCAATGTGAATATTACAACACAAAAAATTATAAACGATTGACAAAGTTATTATGTAAATTTATAATTTATATGTTATTTTTTTGCGCTCATAGTGAAATGGATATCACACGAGTCTTCGGAACAGATTTTATGGGTTCGATTATCCCATTCAAAAAATAATCAATTTTGCTCCCATAGTGAAATGGAAATCACATAGGTCTTCGGAACCTAGATTAGGCGTTCAAATCGTCTTGGGAGCACCAAAAAAGTCCGATTTTACGGGCATTTCAGCGATTTTCATTAGTCGCTGATTTTTTATTATTAAACAAAAAAATCGAACTCCAAAATAAAGACAATGCTCATTTAGGGGTTCGATTTTAATACTTAAAAACTATACATATTTTTGCTCAAAAAGTGCCATTTTCTACGAATTTTCTACGAATTTTTAATGAATTTTTGCAAACAACTCTGTTTTTAATGTATTTTATCGCATAGTGTTGTATGGTGTTTTTTACATTTCAAAATCTCTTTGTCTGCGTTTTCTTCGTTCTTGTTCTTTCTTTTTTTCTTCAAGTTTTCGCTCAAGTTCAGCAATTTCATCATCAAGATTTTCATCTTTAACCATTTCAACTTCTTGTTTTTCTTCAACTTGTTTTTCAACTATTTTTGCAGGTTGTTCAATTGTGTTTGTTAAAGCATTTGAAATTGCATTTGCACTTTCATATTTTGCTGTATAATCCAAATGTGAATAAACATCAGCAGTTGTATTAAAGTTTGAGTGGCCTAACCATTCTTGTATATTCTTCATTGGTATTTTACAAGCAACAAGCAAACTAGCACAAGAGTGTCGCAAATCGTGAAATCTAATTTGTTTTAGATGATTTCTTTTTAATATATTTCTAAATCTATTGGTTACAAGATTTGGGTCAAATATATCTCCGATATCATCTACAAATACATAATCAACATATTTGTAATTATAACTCTTGCCAAAAATTTCTTTATTATGTTCAATTTCGTTTTTTCTTTCTAACAGCATTTGTTCTATTTCTGGGAGTAATGGGAGTGTTCTATTACTTGCTTGTGTTTTTAGAGTGTCCGACAAATAATAAACACCCTTCACATTTAATACTTTGTGTTTTATTGTAATCATTTTGTTTTCAAAATCAATTGCGTCCCATTTTAGTCCAACAAGTTCACTTCTTCTAAATCCATAGAAAGCTGCCACACGAACAATTAACTTCAAAGGTGTTTTATCTGTAACCTTAAATAATTCTTCCAATTCATCTTTATTATAAAAGTTCATTCTTATTTTTTCTCTTTTAATATGTGGCATAAATTCATAAGGATTTTTTGGTATCAAGTCATCTCTGTATGCTTTTCTTAATGCTGGCGAAAGAATAGTGGCATGATGTTTTAGTGTAATATTTTTGTTGCCACGTTCTTTTTTTAGATAATCATAAAAGTCTAATATATGATGATAGGTTACATCTTTTAGTTTTAGTTTGTTTCCAAAAAATGCTTTAATAACATTCATTTGGTTGCGATATCCATAATAAACAGCTGGCGAAAGTTCTTCTTTTTTATCTTCAATATATTGTGCAACATAATCTACAAATAAAATATCATTATCAAATTGTGGTTCTGGCGATTGCTTGTAAGTTTCTTCTGGGTTGAATTTATCAAGTTGTTCTTTTAAAAACTTTTGAGCTTCTTTTTTGTTGCCCCTTTCTTTCAAACCAGTTGTTATCCATTTTTGTTTATACTTGCCATAATTATCTTTGTAATTTATGACAGCATAGTAAATACCATTTTTAACTTTTAAACTTCCTGTCACAGTTGTTCACCTCCAATCAAATAGGCAATTACATTATATTTTGGTATTTTATAGTCCTTGCCAATCTTGACAGATTTTATTATTCCATCTCGCAATAATTCATAAGTTTTTGTTCGCTTAATTCCAAGCATTTGACCCAATTGTTCAACACCAACACAATCCGGAAAATCTTTAAACATAATTTCACTTAATTCCTTAATATTGCTCATATTGCACCTCACATTTCCATATCCGATTTGTGGTTTTGATTTGCAATATCAAGTAGGTCATTTAGGTTAGTTAAAAATCTTTTATTGCGTTTAAGATTTATATTCATATAAACAGTTTGTGTTCTTTTAAATTTTAGGTCAAATCTTGTCCAAGCACGATAATAATCATAGTCGTGAGATTTCTGACAAATAAAATTATCAAGTGAACAAGCAAGTCCAGAAAGCAAGATTTGTGGCAAATTATTATCTCTGCCAATATATCTTAAATTTCTGCTTAAAGTGTTGTAATTTAATCTTGTGCCATCATCTTTGAGAGCAATATACTCTTGATTATCAAAGTTATAATCATCTCTCAAAATGCTGTTTTGAAGTTGTCTTTCTTGTAGTTCCAAAAGTAAAGTTTTTATATTTGGGAGTAGTGGAAATTCTCTCACTAAATTCGTTTTTCTTTTGCAATCCCAACCATAATAAAATTTAGTATTTCTTCCTTGCTTAATAGGATAAACTTTTATAGTGTCATTATCAAAATCTACATCTTCCCATTTCATATTTACAAGTTCCATTCTTGAAATTTCATAGGTCATTATGAGTTTGAAATAACACTCATATTTGCTTCCTTTGATTGCCTTCAAAAATGCTTTTGTTTGTTTTAAATCAAAGGTATTTTCATCATTGATTTCGTTTAAATATAGCATAATTTTTTCCTCGTTTTTTAATATATTTTTTAAACTACTTTCTAAATAATTATGTCATATTTCTTTAACGCATCGAGCGAAAGATTTTCGGCATATAACGTGATTTACACGAATTGATTTCATCAATCAAATAGCAAGTTTTAACTTGCAAAGTGGCTGTCTGGGTATCCCAGCAAGCCAAGATATGACGAGAAAATGGGGGTGTTTCTCAAAAAGTATTGATTTTTCAATGCTTTTAGAGAGTAAAAACACTCGCAGATTCTCGCTTATCCTGTTTTCTATAAATCTTTCTACAAATACTACATTTCAGCTTCAATATATCCTTCTTCAACCAATATTTGATATCTGGCTTCATCAAGTTTTCGCAAATAATCTTCAAATGCTTTTATGGCTTCATAATCAATCTGTGCAGACATTTCCATACACTCAACTATTTGTGCAACCAAACTCTTTTTTTGAGCGTATTTTTGACTTTTTATTTTTGCATTAAACATCAATCTTTTATCGTCAATATATTTTAATTTTTTGGCACATTTTATAACTTCATTTCCAATTCGGCGATATATATCTTGCATATATTTTCTTTCAAAAGTATATGGCTGTTCACAATGATTACATTTGCAATAATGAGCGAACTTTTCATCTTTGTATCGTGCTTGTGAAATAAATTCATCATAGGCAGTTTGAACAGTTTTTGACTTGCTGATTAAGTATGATGTTATGCTGTCAATTTCGGCTCTATATGGTGCCATTTCCATACTTGAATAAAATATATTGTCAAGGTTGCTTATGCCGTTTGCAAGGTGCAATAATTTGTTATTTAGAACAAGTCCAGATTTGGTGTTTAATTCCTCACTGGTAGTTTGTTTGATATTTTCTCTAATCTTTATTTCTCTTGCTTTGAAATCGGTTGCAGAAAGCTCCAAATTGGCTCTAAACTCTTGCATTGCAACTTTTGATAATTTACCGTTAGAGTATTGTTTAACTTTTTTGTTTGGTCTTATTCTCGTTGGTTTCTTTTCAAAAAAACACAAATGAATATGTCGGTTGTCTGTGTTCTCGTGAAGTCCTGCAAACCACTCAACATTGTCGGGATTAAGTCCACATCTTTTGAAGAATTTTGGTAGTTCATTTTTAACAAGATTGTATGCTTGTTCATAACTATTAACCCAAGTTTTTCCAAACACTTCTTCAAAAGAAATTACTGCGTCCCAAATAACAGATTTTGTCTTTCGGAGTTTATTGCGAAGTTCTGCTTTTTGTTCATTGTTTATCAGTCCATTTTGGTTGAAAATGCCACGAGATTTTTCTCGGTTTTCCATATAATTTACATAGTCAATTTTTTTGATATCGTTTATTCCTGTGATTATGTAATTCATATAGTCCTTTGCTTTTTGAGAAGAATAATATTTTCGCTTTTCTTGCATTGCTTGGCTTTTATATTGTGGAGCATAGAATTTTACAAAGAAATTAACTTTCGGCGTTTCCATATAACATCTTACTTATTTTGCTATACAAATCATATTGTCTAAACAAACCATCAAATATATCAATGTTATTTACAGCAACATTGCCATTGCTAGAATACACAATGTTAGCAATAAAGTTGCAGAGATATTTTAAGATGTTTAGGTCAATATCATTTTCTTTTTGATATACTTCCAACAATCTTTCCAAGCGGTCAATTTTCTTTGTGTTTGCTTCCAACTTTTCATTGATTTCACTCAAATTTTTAGAGTGGTCAATTTCGCTGTCGCCCATAAGTTTTTTTGCACCAAGCAAAAGACAACTTCTATAAAAGTCAGTTTTTGTGTCAAATCCACTTTGACATCTTGAATATGACTTGTCTAATAAGTTTTTATCTTCTTGATTGTAAATTCGTAAAGTGAATTGGTCTTTTAATTGTTTTGTCATAGTTCCTCCAAATATAATTCATCTTTACTAAATTTGGTCTTGTCATAGTTCTTTTACGCATCGAGCGAAAGACTTTCGGCACTATCGCTTCCAAACAAACGAAATGGTTGTATTGCCATTTACAATATTTTCATCACCTCCTTTTAAGTTTTTATTTTCTTCCGACATCTTTTTACATTTCGCACCTCCTTATAACTTGATTTTATAACTACTGCGTGGACAATGTCTGTCCATGCGGAAATTATTTTCAAAAAAATTTTAACAATGTCGTTCGGAAACACCTTTGCCGGTCGGTTAAACTTTTTTTTGATTTTTCAAAAGTATTTTACAATTATCGAATTATCACAGGTTGATAACGCGAGAAAAATTTTTTAACTTTTTCAAAGAGATTTTAGCAGTGCATATTGCCAACCATTATGGCAACACAAAGAAAAATATTTTAACTTTTTTAACTTTTCATAGGTATTTTAACAGGGTCGGTGGTTCAACGTTTGAACCAGCGGTCAAAGTTTTTTTAACTTTTTCAAAAATATTTTATAATTCCCGCTCGGACACCATTTGTCCGAGCGACAAAACTTTTTTATATTTTTTCGAAAATATTTTACTACTACCGTTGGGACACCATTTGTCCCAGCGGAAAAAATTTTTTTATATTTTTCTAACAATAAAATACAGATTTCTGCAATATTAAAAACAAATTTAAAAAAATTATCAATTTTATTGCAATTTTTAGCGCTATGCGCTATAATATTCATTATAATAAGGAGTTAAAAATGATAAATATAGAGAACAAGTATTTGCAAGGATATACTTTTATTGATTTATTTGCAGGATTGGGTGGATTCAGGCTTGCACTTAATTCTTTGGGAGCAAAATGTGTATATTCAAATGAATGGGATAAATTTGCACAGGAAGTTTATAATGACAATTTTGGTGAACTTCCAGATGGAGATATAACAAAAGTCGATGAAAATAGAATACCAGAACATGATATACTATGTGCAGGTTTTCCTTGTCAGGCTTTTTCAATAAGTGGAAAACAGCGTGGTTTTGAAGATAGCCGTGGAACTTTGTTTTTTGATGTCGCTAGAATAGTTAAATGTAAGAAACCAAAAGTGGTTTTTATGGAAAATGTAAAAAATTTTGCGTCTCATGATAATGGAAAAACACTTCAAGTTGTAAAATCTACAATGGAAGAATTGGGATATAGTTTTTATTACAAAGTTTTAAATGCAACTGATTATGGAATACCACAAAAGAGAGAAAGAATTTATATGGTATGTTTTAGGAATGACTTAAAACTAAGTAATTTTTCATTTCCGAAACCAATTAAACTTGTTAAACATGTGGAAGATTTTTTGCTTTTAGATGAAAAAGTGCTTTCTAATTTGTATGTTGATAGACCAGATATTCTTATTTCTAATAAAAAAGACAATGTTTATAGTAATAAGGCAATTAGATTAGGTATTGTTAATAAGGGTGGACAAGGCGAAAGAATATATAGCACAAAGGGCATTGCAATTACTTTATCTGCAAATGGTGGTGGAATATTCGCTAAAACAGGTGGATATATGGTTAATGGTAAACCTAGAAAACTACATCAGCGGGAATGTGCAAGATTAATGGGATTTCCTGATACATATATTATGTCAAAAAATAAAAATCAAGCTTATAAACAATTTGGAAATTCAGTTGTAATCGATGTTTTACAATATATAGGATTACAAATTGGAAAGCTAATATTAGGGGGTTCTAATGCTTGAATTTGAATTTGCAGTATGGTTATTAAAAAATAATTATTCACGTAAAGTATGTAGTGATTACGTGTCAAGATTAAAAAGATTTGAACATTCAATATCTAATTGCGACATTGATGAGGAATACTACAAAGATAGATGTGAAGATTTGATGTCTTTATTTAAAAATTCCGGTAAAAATGAAAAAATGGCAAGTCGTCTTATTGATGACTTGCCAATAGGTAAATATTATTTGTCAACATATAAATATGCTATTAAAAAATACATAAATTTTATGAATTGGTTTAATAAAGATTGTAATTAATCATTGGTTAAAATAAATATAAAATCAGCGATTGAAATACCACTATCATTTGACTTTAACTCAATTGAGAATATTACATTTGCATTGAAAGTATTTGATAGTTTTCGAATTTCATAATAATTATCTCTCATTGAAATCATATATTTATTTTTGCCTAAAATGAATCTTTTATTATGTAAATTTTCATTAGAATAAATAAAGATTTTATCAAAAGTGGTTTTTAGTTCTACATTTGGAAATAAGGATTGAACGTATTGTTTTACTTTTTCAATATTTCCACTTCCTACAGAACTTGAACCACTTCTTTTTGTTCTATATTTTGCAGAGACACTAAAATAGTAAGGAAATTCATCTATTGATAAAATTACATTATTGTTTGTTATAAAAAATTTTACACCTTTATCTTTATAAGTTTTAATTATCCAATTATAAAATATCTTTTCGCAATCCTTAAACTCAATGCTTTTTCCAGCGGTTCCTGCTTCTTTAAATTCTTCAAAATTTGAATTCATATTATCGATAATTATTTTAGAATAATCATTCAATGGTGTTGAATTTAATTTACTGTAATCAAAAACCTTTTTTTCTATATTTGGCAATAAGACAAATTGACCACATTGTGCTGGTGAATGTTTTGCTTCAATATAAAATTGTATATTCTTTTTTGTTACAACTTTTATATCTGGAACAGTAGAATCACTTTTACCTTCGTGTGTAAATGTCGCATAATCTCCGAATTGTTCTATTAAAAACTCTGTGCATTCTTTTTCGAATATTTCCCATGAATTCATATTAATTCTCCTTATTTTCTAAATATTTTATTATACATTCGCCTAATAATTTTATAACATTAACTGTCATTGCATTTCCTGCTTGCATAAGTAAATGTCTATCCGAAACAATATCTTTAACTCTATTAGCATATTCTTTTGGGAATCCTTGTAAAGTAAGTGCTTCATATCCCGTTAACTGATAGATTATATTATTCATAACATAATAAATACCATCTCTCTGTGCTCTTAATGTTGGACATTTATTATCATAAATTCTTAAATCATTCATTCTTGTATCCAATATTTTATTATTCATTGCTGATAATTCAGTTAAAGTATATTTTCCATTATTTGTTGGATTTTTTAAATATCTTTCAAATATTTCTAAATTTTCTTTCGTTATTTGTTTATCACAACAAACATAATCTTTTAAATCAGGCTGATGAATAATATTTGGCCATATAAAATCAGATAAATCTGAAGATAAATCATTTCTTATTCCAATAAAGTAAACTCTTTGTCTCATTTGTGGAACACCACAATCTAAACTAGATATAACTCTATAGTTTACTGAATAGCCAGAAAACTTTAATTCTTCAATAATCTTTTTTATTGTTTTTCCATTGTCATGTCTAACTAGTCCCTTAACATTTTCTAGTAAAAAACATTTTGGTTTCATTTCTCTTAATATTCTTGATAAGTGAAAAATAATTTGGCCTCTGTCATCACTAAAACCAGCTTGTCTACCTATAACGGAAAATGTTTGACAAGGAAAACCTGCAATAAGCAAATCAAAACAAGGTAAATTATCTTTACCTAACTTTTTTAAGTTTCCATAGTTTTTATCTTCTGCGGTATTGTGCATTAACATATATGTTTTATCTGCAAGTCTGCTAGTATCGGAATGTCCGACACATTTTAGTCCACATAGTTCAAGTCCAAGTCGACCAGCACCAATACCAGAACAAAAATCAAAAAATGTTTTTATAGTTAACTTATCCATAACTAGAAACCATTATAGCATAAAATTTTGTAAAATAATCTATAATTCTACAAAAAAAATAAAAATTATGGTATATTAGTAACTAAGGTAAATTATATGAAACAAAAAAATAATCATTTTGTCCCACAATTTCATTTAAGACAATGGAGTTTCGATAAGAAAACTATAATGACATATAATATTAACAAAGATATTTATGTAAGCAAAGCTTCAATCAAAAACCAAGCAAGCAAAAATTATCTATATGGACATGATGAAAAATTTGAAAATATTATGGGAGAAATTGAAACATTTGCAAGTCCATTATATAATAAAATTATTTCAAATAAAAACATGGCTAGCTTAAATGAAACAGAACTAGATTTCATTTATTTTTATGTAAATCTTTGTAATGAAAGGAGTAATTCAAGAGCGACAGAGCAATCTTATGTTATTACAGAAATAATGAAAACTTGGTTAAAAATGAGTAAAGAACATAATGTGCCTGAAGTTAAAGATATACCATTAAAAACAATTGAAGATTTATCACTTCAGTATGAAAATCCAAATTACATATCTGTAGCAAATATTGCACAATATTATGGTTTAACATACGATTTAGCTTGTGTATTGCTTTATAATAAAACAGATTATGAATTTCTAACATCTGATTATCCGACAATAGTCTATAACTTATATTCTAATAAACACAATTTGTTTTCTGGTTGGGGAATGTGTAGCGGCGGAATAATTTACATTTTGCCAATAAATCCTAAATTTGCCATTATGCTATATGATTCTATTGCTTATGATTGTAATGTAAATAACACAACTGTCGAAATTAAACACATAGAAGATATAAATGAAATAAATAGATTAACAATGATAAATAGTGAGTTTTGTGTCTATGGAACAAACAATATTCCACACAACTATTTACGTAATTTAAAAAAGAAATTAAATGTAATTAGGTATGAACCAATAGAAAAATTTGGCGATGAAAAGAATGAAATGTTTATAGCGGTTCATAGAAAAAGATTATTTTATTTAGCTAATTTCCGCTTTTTAGCCATCAATAAAGATTTTGATAAAATTCCGCCACCTACAAGCGCAGCTGGTATAATAAGACCAAAATCTGAAGAAATTAATAAACAACTGACACAATATTGGCAAAAAGTAGAAAATGAAATAAAGAATAAAAAAAATAATCAATAAACAAATAATTATAATAAATTTATTAAATTTGTTTTGTCACGAATTTTTGCAAGAAAAATGCAAAATTTTTGCAAAAGTGTTGTTTTGTGTTAGATTTTTATCGTTAAATGTTATATAATGTTTTTTGTAAAAGTGAAAGTGTTAAAATGCTAGTAAAATCGAGCAATTCGGCACTTTTATAAACGATATTAAAATGTAAAATTTGGTGTAAAAATGGTAAAAAACAACATTTTACTTGAACCCTTCGGAACAGATTTTATGGGTTCGATTATCCCATTCAAAAAATAATCAATTTTGCTCCCATAGTGAAACGGATATCACACGAGTCTTCGGAACTCGGCTTAGGGGTTCGAATCCTCTTGGGCGCACCAAAAAATCCACTAGGTTTGCCTGTGGATTTTTTAATATTTTTCTCTTTTTACTTTTTGTTTTTGTATTGATAATGAATTTTTTTTAAATTCTTTTCTGGATAAATATTCTGAGCTTTTATTATCAACAGATTTTTTCGAGTTTTTTCTTTTTTTTGATTTTGTATTTATATCAATATCTTTTTTTAAATATTTTGTTTTAGATTTTGTTAATGACATAGTTGCTTCAATAAATCTCTTTGTGACACCTTTTTCTAGAATTTTTAAACCATGTTTGTGAACTTTTGAAAAAATTGAATATTTTGCAGGTGAAGCAACCATTGATTCAAATTCTATATTTTGAGCATAGTATATAAATCTTGCAAGTTCTTCATTTGAATTGTTACCTTCCGCAAAATAGTTGTCAATATCAGCTGAAATTTTGGTGCAGTACTTCATAGTTTTTTGTGATGAGGCGATATTTCTAATGATTGGCAAAACTAGGGGATAGAATTGAATGATAAGTTGCAAAAATTCGTATGTGTCATTTTTTACAAAAGAAAAGCTTATAAATAGCACAATCACAAATATAAGCGCAACAACATAAAAAGCATACATTCGGCTCATTAGGTAATTTGTTGAAGCGGCATTTAACCTGCACAAATAGAGATAACTATATTTATCATCAATTTCTTCTGGAACATTAACTTCGTTATAATCTGTTAAATTTGACATTTTTGAAGCAGCTTTTCTAATCGCAAGTTCATTTAGTTTATTTGTCATTTCTCTATCGTATTGAACTTTTGAAAAAGTTGTTCCTGTTATACTTGCTTGATAAAGTTGATTCAAAAGGATGCTTTTTTCTTTGTGATTATTTAAAAATGATGAAGTGAATTCAAGGATTAAGGTTAAACTAAACGAAATCATCGTTGCAACAAAAACAAGTGTTTTGTTATCAATGGCTTTAATTAAAGACAAAACAATTGGAACAATTGACAAAAGATATGCAAAAACTTTGATTAGCTTTGACTCAAAAAACATTCTTTGAGAAGCATAATAAAATTTAGCATTCTTTTCTTGCTGACATAATTTTGCAACTTTGTTCATTTGTATAACCTTCTTTATTTGATTGATCACAAGATATTAAAAAAACAATTCTTTAATCGTTAATATTTTGTGTAATATTTAATTTTTAATGTAAATATATTTATTTTTGATTATCTAAAAAAAAGAGTTATTTTAACAAATAAGCTCTTTTATATAAATAATTTATTTAACTACAATATTTACAATTTTGTTTGGAACAACAATTTCTTTTAATATTTCTTTTCCTTCAAGTAACTTTTTAACAAAATCGTTTTTTCTAACAATTTCCATAACAACATCTTTTGTGCTATCAACAGGAACACCAATTCTTGCCCTAAATTTTCCATTTACAGAAACGGCAATTTCCACATTATTTTCAACAATTTTTGTTGCATCAAATTTTGGCCAACTTTCGTAAGCTATTGTTCCATTGTGACCTAGTTTTTCCCACATTTCTTCAGTGATAAATGGAGCAATAGGGTTAAGAAGTTTAACAAAATCTTCTGCCATATATTTTGGGAGTACATTTTCTTTGTAACAAGCATTCACAAAAATCATCATTTGAGATATGGCTGTATTAAAGTTGAGAGTTTCGTAATCCTCAGTCACTTTTTTGATTGTTTGATTATATATCTTTTCAAGATTTATATTGTCAGTTTCTTGAACTTTGCCATCTTCAACAACAAGTCTCCAAACTCTATCCAAAAACTTTCTTGCGCCTTCAACACCTTGCTCACTCCAAGGTTTGTTTGCTTCAAGTGGACCCATAAACATTTCATAAAGTCTTAAAGTGTCAGCACCATATTTATCCACAACATCATTTGGATTAACGCAGAACTCAGGATATCTTTTTCCCATTTTTATGCCATTTGCACCCAAAATCATACCTTGATGTACAAGCTTTTTAAAGGGTTCTTTGTGATCAAGATAACCTTTTTCACTTAAATACCTATTCCACATTCTTGAATATAACAAATGTCCCACAGCGTGCTCTGGCCCACCAATATAAAGGTCAACTGGCATCCAATGGTCAAGAAGTTTTTTGTCAGCAAATTCGTTTTCATTTTTTGGATCAATATATCTCAAAAAATACCAAGATGATCCAGCTGAGCCTGGCATTGTTGAAGTTTCTCTCTTTCCTTTTTTATCATCGACTTCAACATTCACCCAGTCTGTTGCTTTTGATAGAGCACTACTGCCATCTTTTGATGGAGAGTAGTCATCAAGCACTGGCAAAACAAGTGGAAGTTCCTTATTGTCAAGTGCTTTTGAAGAGCCATCTTCAAAATGCACAATTGGGATAGGCTCTCCCCAATATCTTTGTCTTGCAAAAATCCATTCACGAATTTTGTAGTTGTTTACTCTTCTTGCAATACCTTTTTCAATCAATTTTTGTGTGATTTTTTCTTTTGCTTCTTCAACAACCATTCCAGAAAATTCTTCGCTGTTTATGAGTTTGCAATTTTTGCCGAGATAGTCATATTTTTCAAAGGCACTTTTTGA
>CAJOLY010000016.1 GCA_905235485.1 uncultured Clostridia bacterium | reverse complement strand
TCTAAAAACTTCCAAGAAAATTCAAAATAGTCACTTTCGTTATGCTCTTTTTTTATAAAATAATGTTCCATAGTCACCTAAACATAATAAATATTTGTATCAATACTAAAATCAATTTCTCTCATCAAAATGTTTTGAATTTGAGTTTTTATATTTTTAATCTCGATTTCCTCAACAAAAATGTCAATCAAAATTTTATCCTTATAAGTCACTTCGCTCTTTTTTATGCAACTGATATTTTGAATAATCTTCACATATTTTGATTCACTGAGAGAAATATTGAAAGATAATTTTTGACACTCTAAACTCTGTTTTTCTCCTGACAAACTCAAAACAGTTGATGCTGAATTTGAATATGCTCTCACTAGTCCTCCAGCGCCAAGTTTTATGCCACCAAAATATCTAACAACCGCAATAAGGAGATTTTCAAATTTAGATTTTTTTATCACATCCAAAATTGGCTTGCCTGCTGTGCCTTGAGGCTCGCCATCATCACTGCATTTTTCCTCTGATGTTTGAAGCCTAAAAGCGTAACAAATATGAGTGGCTGTGCTATGATTTTTTCTGATTTCATTCAAAAATTTTTCAACTTCAAACTCATTGTGTACAATAAAGGAATAAGCAAAAAACTTGCTTTTGTTAATTACAATCTCAGTGGTTGAATTCTTTTCAATTTCCTTTATATTCATATAAACATTGTACCACACTTTATCGCTTTTGCAATTTATTATTTATTCTTTATTTTATTATTTATGAAAATACTTACATTTCTTTATTTTAGGGTTGCAACATGAAATATAAAACATCAAGAAATTGAAAAGTGTTAAGTTTGAAAAATAAAAAAAACAAGGCATTTGCCCTGATTTTTATCTAAGACCAAGTTTTGCTTTAAGTTCACGATATCTATTGATATCTTTTCTTTCAAGATATTTCAAAAGTTTTGCTCTTTGACCAACAAGTTTGTAAAGACCACGTCTTGAATGATTATCTTGTTTGTGAACTTTGAGATGCTCAGTGAGGTGTTGGATTCTTCCAGTTAAAAGTGCAACTTGAACTTCAACACTTCCTGTGTCACCTTCACTTCTAGCATATTCATTGATAACATCAATTTTTGCCATTTTTATTCTCCTTTGTTTAGATTTTTCACCCAAATCGAAGTAACGGACAAGGAGCGTCCAAAAACTGCGAAATGGGAACGCATTTATAATATCATAAAAAATTTAAATTGTAAAGACTTTTAAAAATATTTATTAAATTTATATCATTTTTGCTTATGTCTGATTTTTGTATATTATTTTGCTATAAATTTTAATTATTTGAGAGTAACAACTAAAGTTGATTTGATTTAACATCAAAATGTTTATTTAACTTCAAACAATTCCTTTTTACGAGAAATCATTTCTTCAATACGGGTTATGTATTGCGGAATATCTTTCACATTTGCTTCTCTTTCGATTCGATTTTCCAAAGCAAAAAATCTTTTTGAAATTGCGTTTGCACCACATGCTATTATGCTTGCTGTTTCCTCCATACTTTCAACATTGAATCTGCAAATTTTGTTATCCCTAAAATATCCAATATTTTCAAGATTTTCAACTTGATTTTTTTGACGATACATATAATATGGTTTGTATCCATATTTTGATAGTTCTTTTTTTGCATAATCAAGCATTTTTTCTGTTTTGCTTTGCTTGAAAATGTTATGGTTTTCAATTGCAAATTCGCTTGCTCTTTTGAGTGCCAGTGTGTGCACAGTAACATTTTCGGGATTCAAGTCAATCACCTTGTCAATGCTATTTTTAAAGCTTTTTATTATCTCTCCCGGAAGCCCTGCAATAAGGTCCATATTTATGTCAAAATCATATTCTCTTGCAAGCTTATAGGCCTCAATTGTTTCGTTAGCCGAATGAGCTCTGCCAATGTTTTTGAGAACTTCATCATTAAAACTTTGAGGATTGACTGAAATTCTTGTCACATTATATTTTTTTAGTAAATCAAGTTTTTCTCTTGTTATTGTATCAGGCCTACCTGCTTCAACCGTGAATTCTTTAATCTCTCCAAAAGTCAAACTTTGAAGTATTCTTTCAAGCTCGTTTGTTGGAATTGCAGTTGGTGTGCCACCACCAATATATATGTTTTTAACAAAATACATATTTTTGCGTATCATTTGTTTTGCATATTCGATTTCTTTCAAAAGTGCATCAACATATGGCGAAACATAATTTTGTGATAGGTGCTGAGATAAAACTGCAATAGCTACACTTTGTTGTGCAAAAAGGAATATTTACATAAAAATCCACTAAATTATCGTGTTTTTCAAGAGGTTTTTGATTTTGAATTATGTCCAAAATCAAGTTGATTTTTTCATCGCTAACTCTATAATTGTTTCTAAAATAACTTGGAAGTTGAGACATTTTAAGACCTTTATTGATCAGAGTGTAAGCAACTTTCGTTGGTCTAACACCAGTCAAACAACCATAAGGAAGTGATTTTCCAAAATATTCTGTTAGTGCATTATAAAGCCCGAGTTTTAATCTGCTTTTAACTCCTTCTCCGTTATTGGTATCATATTCCTTTTTGAAAGTCTTTGTGCCCAAGCTAGAATTAACTTGAATATCCATATATAGCATATCATTTTGAGTTTGATAGTCAATTTTAATAACAGAAGTATCATCAATACTTGTGTGAAAAAATTCTCTTGCAACATCAAAAATATCGTATTGGTATTCATAATTGTTTAGTAATAATTCCATTTATTGTTTCTCCATTAAATAGCCAACTTATTAAATTAAACTATATTGTCTCCTCGAGACACTTCATAAACATCGGCTATATTTTTCAGTTTTTTCATCAGATCTTCAAGTGCAGATTTACTTGTGATTGCAACATTTACATCTATTATTGTTTTGCCATCTTTTATATTTTTTGAATTTATGGAAGTTATGTTTATCTTTTGTTCAGCAATTTTATTTGCAACATTTGCCAGCATTCCACTAGTATTTTTTACAACAAGTTTTATTGTTGCATCAAATTTTGCATCTTTTTCACCGTCTTTATTCCAAGAAAGTTGCATAATTCGGTCAGCATCCAAATATTTGATTTCTTTACAATCACTGCGGTGGATTGTTACACCCCTACCTCTACTGATAAATCCAACAATTTCATCTCCAGGCACTGGGTTGCAACAATGAGCAAACTTAATGAGCATACTCTTAAGCTCTTCAATGCTACTTATATCACCACTTTTTTGTTGTGGTGTAACAGTCCTAAACACATACTCCTTTGCCTCAGAGTTAAGTGCATTATATTCAGCAATAAGCCTATTTAATATTTGAGTTGTTGTGAGTGCCCCACAACCAATCATTGCATACATATCATCCAAACTTTTGAGTGTATATTTTACAAATAAATTGTCAAGATATTTTTCATCTAAAAATTTTTTTAGATCCATATCTTTGACTTTTGCAGATTGTTCTAGCATTGTTTTGCCTTTTTTTATGTTGCCATCTCTATCAATCTTTTTGAAATACTGATTTATTTTGTTTTTTGCACTACTTGATTTAACAAATGAAAGCCAATCTTTTGAAGGGCCTTTTGCGGCTTGACTTGTGATGATTTCAACAATATCTGCATTGTTCAGGTGTTTGTTAAGAGGCACCATTTTTCCGTTTACTTTTGCTCCTACGCAGGAATTTCCTATATTTGAATGTATAGCATATGCAAAATCAATTGGCGTGCTGAATTCTGGAAGTTCAATAATTTTTCCTAGCGGGGTTTGTACAAAAATTTCACCACTATAAATATCAGTTTTGAGTTCATTGATTAAATCTTCACTAGAACTAATATTTGGGTTTTCAATGATTTTTCTAATGCTCAAAAGTTTGCCATCAAGTTCGTCTATTTTACCTTTCTTTTCTTTATACAAAAAGTGTGCTGCAATACCATATTCAGCGTGATTATGCATTTCAAATGTTCTGATTTGAATTTCAAGTGGCTTTCCATCAACCATAACAGAAGTGTGCAGACTTTGATATCCATTTGCTTTTGGCCTTGCAATATAATCTTTGAACCTGCCATCAAGTGGCATATATTTTGTGTGAACTGCACCCAAAACAGAATAGCATTCATTTACAGAATTTACCAAAACTCGTATAGCAATTAAGTCATATAACTGACTAAGCGAATAATTTTTTTGATGGATTTTATTATACACACTGCTAATATGTTTGATCCTTCCCTGAATTTCTCCTTTAATGCCAAGTCCATCCAATAGCTCAACGAGTTGAATTTTTACTCTTTTCATTTGTTCTTCACGGAACTTACTATCTTCTGCAAGTAACTTCATAAGCTTTCGATATTCATTTGGCTTAGAATACAATAAATCTAAATCTTGAAATTCAGATTTCATATATGATAGCCCAAGTCGACTTGCAAGAGGAACATAAATGTCAACAGTATCTTTATGTAATTTTGATTGCTCAGCAGCTGATAAATCTTTCACATGCCTATATCTATTTAAACCATCTGCAAGCATCAATATGATTACTCTAATGTCCTTAGCCATTGCTACTAGCATACTTCTAAAACTAGCAACATCTTCAGCTGAAAAAACACCTATATTTTCTATTGCCAAAACAGAATGAGCCAAATTTAACACTGACTTAAATTCTGTCAAATTGATTTCATCAATCAAATTTTTTCTAAGAAGCGGTAAAATCAGTCCAGCAAAAATCATGTCATAATCAAGTTCTAATGGCATAATTATGATTGTGTTTTCTTGACCAAATTGAAAAGCATTCTGTTTTTCTTCTGTATCACATAAGCTTTCAATTTTGTTATAAAAGGACTGAATATTTTTCTCTTCTTCAGCCCCAACTCTTGACTTTAAAACATCTAAAAATTTTTGCATAAATCCTCTAAATTTTTAAAAAATTATTAAAAATACTTAAAAATATTTAAAAAATCGTGAAATTTTATCATTTTTTATAAAATTTTTGAAAGAAAGTTTAATTTATTATATAATGAGCTATTTTCTAATTTGCTTTTTACTGTTTCATCTACATACAGATTATATTGATATTTTGTATTAAATTTTATCATTCCAAGTTCTATAAAAGTATAAAGTGAAGCAATAAATTGAGAATAATTCATTTTTGAAAGTTGTGGATTTATTTTTCTAACCAAATTATAAAATTCAATTTCATTGGCATAATATGCTTTTGATTTTATTGCACCAACAATTGCCTTGTAAATCACTCCAAAATTATCACGAGATAAAAATAATTTTTCAATTTTGCTTTGTTGATTTTTTATGGCATAAATATTACTATTTGAACCACCTAAAAAGTTTGTTTCCAAAAGATTATCCATAAAAATTAAATTTTTGTAGTTTATAACCCCACTCAAATCATCAAGTGCAAAAATTACGCAATTTTCTTCAAACCTGCTTTGACTTCCGCCAATATAATAATTTAAATTATATAAATCAAGCAGATTTTTAAACCTTTCAAATGTTGATTGATTGTAGATTATTATAGCGTTTCCTCTTGATTTTGAAAGCAGATCATCGAGTATAATTTTTGCTTCTCTGAAATCAAAATATTGTATATCACCATAATATTTTTTGCCTACAAATTCTTTTATAATTCTTCCACTTGCAATATTCTGAAGTGAATTGTCATAACCATTAAACAAAGTTTTTTTGACGATGCCCTTAACTATAGTTTTGTTTTTATATTCAATTGCCTGCACTTCAAAAAGAGTTTGTTTTTTGCTTGAAAATTGATAATCATCCATTTCCTTTTCTGAATTGAAAGCAATAAGTTTTAAAGTATCATCAGCAACAATATTTAAATGTGCAGAAAAATTTTGAGTTCGTGCAAAATAACATTTTGAATATTCTGTCAAAAAAACTGGATTTGGATTTTCACAACCAACAGGTTCCAAAAGTTTAAGTTCATTTGCAAAATTTACATTGACTTCAGAAGGTTTAATTTTTGCATCATATTTTTTTATTGGAAAGAATAAATCTTCGGTTGTATTGTTGTTTAAATACTCAAAAATTTGTGTTTTAAATTCTTCAAAGTGCTCTGATTTTAACCCTAAGCCTGCTGCCATACTATGCCCGCCAAAAGTCTCCAAAAACTCATTGCAACAAGAAAGTACTGTGTGAATGTTTATGCTATCAATACTTCTAACACTGCCTTTTAGTTCGCCATCAACTTCACTAAATAGAAATATTGGTCTATAAAATTCATCAACAAGTCTTGCACAAGCAATTCCAAGAAGTCCACTATCCCAAGTGTTATTTTTGATTATTATTGCTTTTTGTGTGTATAGCCTACCAGCTTTGATAATGTCAAGACATTCATCATATATTTGTTGTGATAGTTGTTGCCTTTTTGTGTTAAGTTCATCAACCATTTTGAGAGAATTATTCAAAACTTTTTTATCTTTTGAGATATATAAATCAAGTGAATAATATGCATTACCCATTCTGCCGGTGGCGTTGAGCCTTGGTGCAAGCTTAAAAGAAATTGATTGACTTGTTAAATTGTCAATTTTTGCTTGCTTTATGAGCATTTTTATGCCCTCTGGAAGACTCTTTTGTCTTTCAAGACCTAATTTAACTATCGCTCGATTTTCATCAACTAGTGGCACTATATCACTAACTGTTGCTATAGCACAAATTGGCAAATATTCATCAAGATTATGCCTTCCAACAAAAGTTTCAACAACTTTCATTGCAACTCCTGCTCCACAAATTCCATCAAAGCCATATCTTTGATTTGGAACTTTTGGATCGACAACAATAGTTTTTGGAAGTTCCTCTTGCATTTCGTGATGATCCGTGATAATTATATCTATCCCCTGACTTTTGATATAGTCAACTTCTGCCACAGAACTTATGCCACAGTCAACAGTGATAATAAGCTCAGGATGAAACTTTTCTATTACCTTTATGCTACTTTCTAGAGTTAATCCATAGCCATCTTCATATCTATTTGGCAAAAAATAATTTATGTTTGTTACTTTGTTCTCTAAAAATTTATACAAAATTGTAACTGCACTTATGCCATCAACATCATAGTCACCATATAGCAAAATTCTTTCGTCATTATCTATTGCTTTTTGAATTCTGTCGTGACACTCACGCATTCCGTCAAGCAAAAATGGGTCTCTAAAATCTTGGAGACTTGGATTTTTATATTTTTCAAATTTTTCTTTTGAATCAATCCCTCTTTGCAAAAGTATTTTAGCCAATATGTAAGAGATATTTAATTCTTTTGCAAAATCATTGATTTCAACCTCGTTTTTGCTTAATTCAACTTCAACAAATTTCATTTTATACCTAATAAATTGCTTTTGTAATTTTTACATTTAATAAAATTAAATCATATTTTATAACTTGCCTTGTAAACAATTATAGTCCCCAAAAAAAACTTGGAGACTATAATGAACTATTCATTTTCATTTGTTTGCGTTTCAGTTTGTACTGCTTTTATTACTTTTTGATTTTCTACTTCTTCATCTGCCTTTGCTCTTTTAATTTTTTTGATCTTTGATGAAAAGAAACACCAAAATGGTAGAATGATTGTAAATGTGCTATATAAAACAACTATCATCATAACAAAGAACATTCTTGCAAAACCAAACATATCTTTGCTTGAAACAATCAAACTTAAAAATAATACTGCAATAACAATCGCACTAAACGCAACAATTTGCTTTAAGTTTTGTGAAATTGCACCTTTAATAACTCCACTATAATCTGCTTTTTTTAGATTTTCATCTTTAAATTTTTCTGTGAGTATCAATGTAAATATTGTTGATAATCCAATGATGAGTGCATAACCTGCAACCAAACTTTCTGTAACTGGCACCCTAATCAAAATGATGAGAACAGTTGACAAAAGAATGTTGTGGACTGAGGTTAAAACTATGCTAAGTGCCTTTGCAAAATCATATCTAAAACCAACATATATTAGTATAACTAGGAGTGACAAAATTGATGTGAGTGCTGTTGAAAGCAAAAGTTTACTGCCCGAAATTGCTGTTTCAAAATTAAATCCAAAAATAGCAAATATAATTATTCCTGCAACTAGCAAAACTGCATTTGCTATTAAAAAATACATTGTATTTTTGTAAAAATCATATTTTTTATTTGAGTTCATTTACATTTGTCCCCCTTTTAAAGCCATAATCTGCATTTTTGAATTTGATATATGTGAGCCACTTTGTAAAGAACTTTGTGAGTATTAGCGTTGTGAAACCATATACAGCAAGCCCACAAATAAGTGCCATTGCAAATTGTTTTACAAGATATGAGCCAAAGAAGTATGCAATAATTGCTGGGATCATGAACACAACAAACATATCTAGTATTCTTGTCCAAATTTTGGTATATCCAATTTTGACACTTGCATAAAGAATTTTTCCTTGTTTGTATTCATTATGCATATTTTTAAACATAATTAACAATGAAAGTACTCCAAGTGCAAAACTGAGTAAGCTTGCAAAGAGTGCTGGTCCTGTAAATGTGAACGCTGTTTCTGGCACTGCTTGAAGAAGCAATATTTGAAGTAACAATCCAATAGTCAAAATAAGTCCACCTACAAGTCCCAAGTGCTTATACAAACAAACAAGTAAAGCGACTGCAAGCACAAACAATGCAAGCACCAAACATATAAGCACTATGACATTTTTGTTTGCATCTGCCTTTGAATATTCTGTTGTTGAAAGTTTTTCAAATGACATATCATATTTTGCTGCTAGAATTTGACTTGCATAACTCTTTGCAGTGTCAAGACTTTTCATAACAATTCCAACATAACTACTGTTTGCATTTGTCAGTGACAATGAGAATGGTGAGTTAGTTCCAACATAGAAATAACCTGTTCCATTTTCTATAACCTTCGCAAAGTTTGTTGCTCCACTAGTTGTGAAGTTTATAACAAGCACATTTTGACTTCCACTTGTTGTTGCATAGGCGTCTAAAATGTCTTCTGCCTTAACAACTTCCTCAGCTGTGTCACTTTCAGTTGTTTTGATTGCAAAATAAGTTTTTGCATTGATTATATCCTCAATGCCCACAGGTGAATATTCGTCAAAAAACTCAACAACAATGTTGTTTCCATTTTGATAGACATTTGTGTTATATCCTTCATCATCAAGCAAATATTCAATTCTTGTAACATTACTTGAAATGCCATCTTGCAAATTTAAATTAGTTTGTGTGTTTAAATTAACGGAATATGTTTCAACCGTTCCTCCTCTATACTCCACGCCAAGATTTATGGCTCTTGCAAAACCAACAAAATCATAGTCCTTAGAACTCCCTGGAAGACTAAAACTAAAGATTGTAAGCACTGCAAAAATCGCACATAAAATAACTATTAGGGTAAATCTTCCTACTGAGTGTTTCTTTTTCATTTTTGTCCTTTCTCCTTAAACTAAAATATATTATATAATATAAACAATAGTTAAGTCAAACATTTAAACTAATAAATGATTAACAAAATCAATATTTTTATAACATGGTTGGATTATGATCCTGTAACCAGTATGCATGCATTGATAATCAATCCAATTTGTCATAAAGGCATTAATAATCATTACAACTTCTCATTTTTTATATAATCACATGTCTTACATTCATATTTATAATATTAGTAGCATAGATATATTTTGTAGGTGAAACATGGAAAAAACTGAAAAATTAAAAAATAATACTTTAGTATTTGGAATTTTAAAAGGTTGTTTGATTGCAATAGCAATTTCTTTGATAGGTATACTTTTTTTTGCGTTCGTTATCAAAATGTTTGGAATAACAGATGAATTTTTGAAGCCAGTAAATCAGGTGATAAAGGGTATTTCAATTTTGTGTGGTGTTTTTGCTTGTTTAAAAAAAGATAATGAAAAAGGACTTGTTAAAGGTTTGATTGTCGGATTATCTTACACAATTTTGGCATTTGTTATCTTTTCTGCTCTAAATGGAAAATTTTCTTTTGACAAGTCACTACTTAACGATGTTTTGTTTGGTGGAATAACTGGTTCAATTTGTGGGATTATAGCTGTTAATTTTAAAAAGAAAACAAGAAAATAAAATATTTAAAAAAAATTAAAATATTAAACAAAAAAACAAATAGCTAAATCTATTTGTTTTTTAATTTGTTAATTTAAAACATTGTAAATCTCAATTTTTACTTTGATTTTTTATTTGTCTTTTTTGCTGGCTTTTCTTCTTTAATTTCTGCTTTATCTTCAACATCAGCTTTTTCAACTTCTGTTTCTTCTACTTTTTGAGGCTCTATATTTTCTTCTACTTTTTCTTCCTCAACTTTTTCAGATTCAACTTTTTCTACTGGTGTTTCTTTTATTTCTTCCTTATAGTCAATGCCCATCAAAGCTCTTATGTCAACATCAATAAAGGTATTTTTTCCAAGTTTTAGAGTAACAACTTTTCCGTCTGTTGTTTCTGTTATCTTTTCAACTGTACCATAAAAACCACTATAAGTTTTTACTTTGTCACCAACTTTTAGTGAAGTGTGAAATTCATTTTCAGTTTGTTGGAATTTTTTGTTTCTGAAAAAATAATAAAGCATAATTAGTGCAAAAGCCACAAGCAAAATTATAATAAGTCCATAAGACTCAAAAAAAGATTCTAAATACATATTTTTTTCTCCTTGTTTATATTCTATCAAATTATTTTTTAAAATCAAACTAAATAGCAAACATTTTTTTGTTATCTATACTTTTTTTTGTCGAAAAATATATTTGCATAATGAATTTAAATAATTATAAATCATTTTGCATTAGCCATCAATTAACTTTTGGCGTTGATTTTTTTGTTTGAAAAGTTAGTTTTGAAAGTTTTTGGTCATAACCAGTCTTTTTATAAAATTCTTCCCTAAATTCAAGAAGTCTATCTTTTTTTATGGCAGTTCGTATTTCTTCCATTAGTTTTAAAAGATATGTTATGTTGTGAAGGCTTAACATTCTGCCACCCAAAATTTCATTTACATTCAAAAGGTGTCTGAGATATGCTTTTGTGTAATGCGTGCAGCAATAGCAATCGCACTCTTCATCGAGTGGAGAATAATCCTCTTTGTAACAGCCATTTCTAACAACGACTTTGCCACTACTTGTGTAGGCAGTGCCATTCCTTGCAATTCGAGTTGGAAGCACACAGTCCATCATATCAATTCCTCGCAAAACTGCCTCAATAATGCAATCAGGGCTACCCACACCCATCAAGTAATGCGGCACATTTTTTGGAAGTTTTGGCGCCAAAAATTCAAGCATATCATACATTTCTTCCTTTGGTTCGCCAACAGAAAGTCCACCAATTGCTATACCATATTTGACAAATGGCAAAGTTTTTTTTAGACTTTCCTCTCTTAAATCCTTAAAAAAGTTACCTTGAACAATTGGAAACAGTGCTTGATTTTCGTTTTGGTGATAATCATAACATCTTTTGAGCCAACGAGCGGTGAGTTCCATTGATTCTTTTGCTTTTTTGTGATCAATGCCATAAGCAGAACACTCATCAAAAGCCATAATGATATCTGCACCCAAATCATTTTGGATTTGAATTGCTTTTTCTGGAGTTATAAAATGCCTACTGCCATCAATATTGCTTTGGAATTCAACACCTTCTTCGCTTATTTTTCTAAGATCACTTAGCGAAAATACTTGAAATCCACCACTATCTGTGAGAATTGGCTTGTCCCAAGCCATAAATTTGTGAAGACCGCCTGCGTTTTTTACAATCTTTTCACCTGGTCTTAAATATAAATGATATGTGTTTGCAAGAATGATTTGTGCTCCTGCCTTTTCAACTTCCTCAGGAGATAATGCTTTTACAGTTGCTTGTGTTCCAACAGGCATAAAAATTGGGGTTTCAATATCACCGTGTGGCGTGTGAAAAACACCGGTTCTTGCTCCACTGTTTTTGTCTATATGAGTAACTTCATAACTAAATTTTTCCATATTTGGCATTATAACATAATTTACTTTAGTTTTGCAATTAAAACATAAACTATTTAATAATTTATAACATAAACATAGTTAAATAAAATTTTTATTTACATAGTGGACTAAAAAAGTGGCAGTGTCACTATAAAATGAGACAACTGTCACCAAAGCTATAAAATCTGTATTTATTTTTAACTGCTTCACTATAAAAATTTAGTGTGTTTTCTATTCCACAAAAACTTGAAACAAGCATAATAAGTGTGCTTTCTGGAAGATGGAAATTTGTAATTAGATGATCAACAATATTCCATTCAAATCCTGGATAAATAAAAATGTTTGTGTTTCCTTTATCAGCTTGAAGTTTGCCATACTTTTGTGCAACGCTTTCAAGTGTTCTCACGCTTGTTGTGCCAACTGCAATAACTTTGTTGCCATTTGCTTTGGCATTATTTATCACTTCAGCAGTCTCTTGTGTTATTTCATAATACTCAGTGTGCATATCGTGATTTAAGATATTTTCTTCACTCACTGGTCTAAATGTCCCAAGACCAACATGCAAAAGAACAGATACAACTTTTAATCCCTTTTGTTTTATTTTTTCCAAAAGTTCTGGAGTGAAGTGAAGCCCAGCAGTTGGCGCAGCACTACTACCCTCAACTTTGCTATAAACTGTTTGATAGCGCTCTCTATCTTTGAGTTTTTCGTGGATATAATGAGGAAGTGGCATTGTACCGACTCTCAATAAATTTTCTTCAAAATTTCCATTTTTTTCAGTAAATTTAACGAGGGCCTCCCCCATATCATATTGTTCAATTACTTCACAAGAAAAATTTTCATCAAACTCAATAATTGTTGTTGGTTTCAATCTCTTTGCTGGTTTAAGCAAAACTTTCCAAAAGTTTTCTTCTTTTTTTTCAAGCAAAAAAACTTCCGCTTTTGCTCCAGTTGGAATTTTTGTTCCAAAAAGCCTTGCAGGAATTACTCGTGTGTTATTTACAACAAGCACATCTCCTGCATTCAAATAATCTATCACATCAAAAAAATGTTTGTGAGAAATAGTCTCTGTTTTTCTGTCAAACACCAACATTCGGCTATGATCCCTTGGCTCAACTGGTGTTTGAGCAATCAATTCTTCTGGTAAATCATAGTGATATGTCTTGGTGCTAAAAATATCAAATTCAGTATCTTTTTTCATAATGCTTTATTTTTTTAAATTCCTTAATTATAAATAAAATTTTGATACTTTGTATTATTATTCATAAATATTTTAACTATAATAATCCATATCAAAATTTTTATTTTTAAATCTAGTTGTTTGTTTGAATGTCGGCCTTGAGTTCTTTGATTGCAAGCTTGATTGCTTCTGGCATTTCCCTATTAAAATGCTCATATGCTTTTGCAAGGCAAATTCTTCCCCTAGGGGTTCGTGCAATAAAGCCAATTTGAAGAAGATATGGCTCATATACATCTTCAATTGTGTTTGCATCTTCTCCCGTACTACTAGCAAGTGTATCTAATCCAACTGGCTTTCCGCCAAAGCGGTCAATCATTGTTAAAATAAGATTTTTATCAGTATAGTCAAGGCCCATATCATCTACTTCCATAATTTTAAGTGCCTTTTGTGTGATTTCAAATGTAATGCAATCACTGCCAGCAACTTCAGCAAAATCACGAATACGCCTAAGGAGTCTGTTTGCAATTCTTGGAGTGCCACGGCTACGCTTTGCAAGTTCTTTTGATGCATTAGGTTCAATTTCAGTGCCAAGAATTTTTGCAGAACGGTTTATGATTTGTTCAAGTTCATCAATAGTGTAATTTTCAAGTCTTGACAAAACTCCAAAACGGTCACGAAGTGGTGCAGACAAATTTCCAGCTTTTGTGGTTGCACCAATCAAAGTAAATGGTTGAATTTTGAGCCTCATTGCTCTTGCACTAGGGCCTTTTCCGACAACAAAATCAAGAGCATAATCTTCCATTGCAGGATACAAAATTTCTTCCACACTTTTGTTAAGTCTATGGATTTCGTCAATAAACAAAACATCATTTTTTTGCAAATTTGTGAGTATGCTTGCAAGGTCTGCTCCACTTTCAATGGCAGGACCTGAAGTTATTTTCATCTGCACACCTAGTTCGTTTGCAATGATGTGTGCAAGTGTGGTCTTTCCAAGTCCCGGTGGGCCATACAAAAGCACATGGTCGAGTGCCTCATTTCTAGACAATGCAGCTTTTATAAAAATATCTAGTTGAGACTTGATCTTGGTTTGCCCAACATATTCTTCCATTTTTGAAGGTCTGAGTTTATTTTCAATTTCTGCATCACTTTCATTTTTCATGCTTGTGATAAATCTATCGTCAGTTTTTTCCAAAATAATTTCTCCTTAATTTGATACCATGTATCATTTTTTATTGCTTATACAATCATATTTTTAAGATAACAAAAGTTTTTATTTTCCATATAAAATCTCATTACATTTTTCTCAAAACTTTTTGAACAATATCTTCGGCTTTGTCGCCTGCTTCGTAAACTTCACGAACTCGTTTTGTTGCTTCAAATCTATTAAGTCCAAGTGAAAGCAAAACGTTGATTGCATATTCTTGCTCGTTATTGTCAACTGGAGTGCTATCAAGTGGCATTTTGCTAAATTCACTTGATTTTTCCATTTTTTCACGTAGTTCCAAAACAATGCGTTCAGCTGACTTTTTGCCTAGTCCTTTTACTCTTGAAATAAGGCTTACATCGCCACTTGCAATGGAACTTGCAAGGTCATACAAACTCAAACTTCCAAGAATTGTAACTGCAGTTTTTGGCCCAATACCACTAACACTTGTTAGATTTAAAAACATCTTTTTTTCTTCTCTTGATGCAAAACCAAAAAGTGAAATTTCATTATCGCGAGAATTTATATTAAGATATGTGTAAACCATTGCATTCGAGCCAATGGCACCTAGATTTGAAAGTGCTGTTTGGCTAGCAAAAATTTCATACCCCACCCCTTGACAACTTATAACAATTATATTTCCATCAATTTCTTCCAATATTCCGTTGATTGTTCCTATCATATTATTTCTCCAGTCTCCGTTTTTTTTAGCTAATATTTGCCGATGCAAGTTGCAAGCTGAAAGCTTGCTGTGGCACTGTTTGCCACACTATTCTTGCCATTTGCAAGAATAGAACTTGCGATTTATTCCCTGCCTGCAAATTTATTAACTATTTTATATCGTTATTTCCAAGTATCTGATTTGTTTGTGCATGAGTTAGCGCTGCAGCAAGTGCATCGGCAGCATCATCTGGTTTTGGTATTGCACTGAGTCCTAAAATTGCTTTAACCATATATTGAACTTGTTTCTTTTCTGCTCTTCCTTGTCCAGTCAACGCCTGTTTTATTTGAAGTGGTGTGTATTCAAAAAGTCTGCCTATTTTTTGCATACCAGCAAGTATTGTAACTCCCCTTGCCTCAGCAACATTTATGGCAGTTTTTTGATTGTTTTGAAAAAACAGTTCTTCTATCGCCATGCAATCAGGCTTATATTTATCAATAATTTTACAAAGGCTGTCATAAATTGTTTGAAGCCTAACTGGCATCGTATCGTCTTTTGGCGTTGTGATAACACCATAATCTAAAACTTTCACACCAAACCTATCTTTTTCTAAAACGCCAAAGCCAACTATTGCATAACCTGGATCAATACCTAAAATTATCATTTTATTACCTAATTCTTTATTTTACTTTTTAAATAATATAAAACGAATGTTCTAAAAAGTCAAGCAAAAGTATAATCAAAAAGAAAATCCTTCAGGATTTCCTTTTTTTATATTTCTATATATTAGTCTTTCAAGTTAACATTGTGATAAACATCTTGAACATCATCGTTTTCTTCAAACTCATCAATCATTTTTTGAAAGACTGCATATTGGTCATCATCAAGATCAACATAATTTTGAGGAATCAAGTCAACTTCTGCACTCAAGAATGTTATACCTTTTTCTTCCAGATAATCTCTAACACTGTTGAAATTTGATGGATTTGTTACAACAGTGTAAACTTCATCGTCAGTCACAACATCATCAGCTCCTGCTTCAAGTCCCCATTCCAAAATTTCATCCTCAGTGTGCCCACAATTTTTATCAATAACAATTTGACCAAGTCTATCAAACATAAATGACACACAGTTTGTGCTACCAACTGCTCCACTATGTTTGTCAAAAATATGACGAACTGCACCTGCTGTTCTATTTTTGTTATCTGTCAAACAATTAACGATAACTGCACTGCCACCGATTCCATAACCTTCATATGTTATGTCCTCATAGTTTCCGCCCTTAGCTTCACCTAATGCTCTTTTAATGCAACGAGTGATATTATCATTTGGCATGTTGTTTGCTTTTGCTTTTGAAATTGCATCTCTAAGTTTTGGATTGCTATCTGGATCACCACCACCTTGTTTTACGGCAACTGTGATTATTTTGCCATATTTTGTGAAAACCTTGCCTCGAAGAGCGTCCATTTTTCCTTTTGTTTGTTTAATGTTATTCCATTTGCTATGTCCTGACATAAAAACTCCTATGCTACATAAATTTTTAATGCTTATTTTTTTTAAAATCAACATCAAATTATACTGCTTTTTGCAAAAATATTATACTACACATTACTTTAAAAAACAATCATTTTTCATTGCTTTTTGATATCTTTTGAATAAATGTGATACATAACTATGCTAGCACTAACACTAGCATTTAAGCTTTCAACATTGTTTTCCATTGGGATAGACAAGGTTTCTGTTGCCATATCTTTTAAAAATTGAGATACCCCATTCCCTTCGTTGCCAATAACAAAACCAATATTTTCGCAAAAACTATCAATTTCAAAAAGATTTTTTCCTTCCATACTCATAACATAAAGTTTTGCGCTTAAAAATAATTTTGGAACCTCATCATAATTTATTTGAATTATTTTAAGTTTAAATTGATTACCCATGCTTGCACGAATAACTTTTGGGCTGAATTCATCAACAGAATTTATCACAAAAATTTGAGTAAAATTGCTTGCTAGGGCTGTTCGCAAAATAGCCCCAAAATTGTCTGGATTTTGCAAATTATCAAGTATTAAAAATCTGCCACCCAGATATTCCTTTTTTGAAATTGGTTTTTCAAAAACTGCAACATATCCATCTGGTGAAACAACACTCGAAAGTTCCTTGAAAACAGATTTTGAAACTATAAAAATTTTATTGTTATCCACATTTGAATCAAAATTATTTAATTCAGATTGTTTATCTTCTTGAACAAACAAGAATTTTATATTTAATCCACACTGAAGTGCTTCAAAAATTACTTTTTTTGTTTCAACCAAAAAAAGATTTGTTTTGTCTCGATATTTTTTTTCTAAAAGCTTTTTTGCATCAACGATTTTTGGATTTGATTTTGATGTGATGACTTCCATTTTTATTTTGCTTTTTTCCATATTTAACCTTAAACTTAATAATTATCTATTTTGTGTCCTATTTTAATATATCAAAATATAAAAAAATTGAAAAGTAAATTATAGAGTTTAAAAAATGGCAATTGTAATTTAAATGCCATTTTAAACTTTTAAAAATTTTTACATACTTTCTTCCATATTACTAAGTTTAAATTTATCTTGGTTCTTTTTATTGTTTAAATCAAAAATGGTTTTGGCTTGTGATTTTGTAAGTTTTAATTTTTCTTGTTCCAAATTACCCATAAATTCTCTTTCTTTTTGCTCGTTATATGATATAAAAGCCATTTCTTTTAAGATATTATAAATATCATTTATGTTTTTTTCGGGATATTCTTTTTGTAAAATATTGAAGTGAATAGTCTCAATCATAAGTTGATCAATCTTGTTTTCGCTTTTATTATAAGTGCTTTCTTTAACATAGTCATCTGATATTATCTTTACTGATTTTGACTGATTTAAATACATAAATGTTGGTGTATAAAAATAGTATAATTTGTTATAATCAGCAAAATGGCAATTATTATCCATAGCAAAATGTGCATATTTTGATGATTTTGTTAAGGATTTATACGTATTGTCCCAAGTTGGATCATCAAACATTGTTTGATTTACTCCATATTTTTTATCTTCAACAAACAAAAAACATTTTGCATGTTTTGCAAGGTAATTCTTTTTTTTGTTCATGAATTCAACAGAAACAAATTCACATTTTAATCCTGGAATATTCAAATTATCGATAATTTCCTTCATAAGTGCAGAATATCCCATACAAACTATTTCTGGCAAATCTTTATATGCTCCTGCAAAAAATTGATCGTGATCTGTCCAGCCTTGTCCAACTCTTTCACTTTTTCTATATGTTGATATGGTTGAAACATATCTATGTATAAAAGCCAAAGTTTCCAAAGGGGAAAAATTGCTGTTTTTAATAAATTTGCAAACATTATTTATTTCAAGATTCGCTTTGATTATCGTATTTAAATCCCAACAAATTTTTTTATTATCATAATGTCGACCATCTAAATAATGTCCCACAACAACATTACATTTTGCATAATCTTTAAACCAAAGGTTAAAATCATAAAACTTTCCAAAAACATCTTTTGGAATTCTTTCATATTGGATTTCTAGATTTATTTCTTTAAGATTATCTTTAACTTTATCAAAATTTTTTGTAAGCGTATCTATAATTTCCAAACCTTCTTTTGTGTAACCTTTTGCATCACAAACAACAATTTGGACAATATCATATTTTGAAGTATCGTTGAGAAAACTTATAACATCATCTTTTGTTTTTAATTTTATAACATTATTCATAATCTTATTATATCATTTACATTTATAAAATTCAATATTGAATTTCACATTTTTAAATTTTTTCAAAAAAAAAGCCCTTATGGGCAATTTTTGTTAATTAAACATTTTTTGCTGTTTTAACAAGTTCAGCAAAAGCATTTGCGTCACTAACTGCAAGTTCTGCAAGCACTTTTCTGTTAAGGTCAATATTGTTAACCTTAAGACCATGCATAAATTTGCTGTAACTAATGTCATTTTGACGGCAAGCTGCATTGATACGAGCAATCCAAAGGCTTCTCATATCTCTCTTTTTGAGCTTTCTACCAATATAAGCATGAGCACGAGCTTTCAAAACAGCTTCTTTTGCAACTCTATAAAGTGAACTTCTTGAGCCACGATAGCCTTTTGCTGCTTTCATAATTTTTCTACGCTTTTTTAATGCGTTAACACTTCTTTTAACTCTCATTCAATTCACCTCTCTTATTCTTGAATCATTGCTCTAATGGTTGCTGTTTCTTTCTTGCTTGAAAATTCAACATCCTTTCTGGCAATTCTCTTTCTTTTTGTTGCTTTTTTTGTCAAAATATGACGACGATTTTGCTTAGCGTGTTTTACGTGACCGCTATTTGTTACAAGAAATCTTTTTCTTGCTGCTCTTTTTGATTTTTGTTTTGGCATAATTTTTCTCCTTTAAGACTATTTTTTTGGTGCTAATACCATATTGATAAATCGACCTTCTTTGAATGGTGCCACTTCAACTAATGCATATTCTTCCATAATTTGTGCAAAATTTTTGAGTGTTTCAATGCCTTTGTCAGCAAAAGCATTCTCACGGCCAGAAAGTCTCATATTTGCTTTAACTTTGTTGCCTTTGAGCAAAAACTCTTTTGCTTGTTTTGCACGATATTCAACATCGTGAGCTCCTATGTTGAGACCAAAACGAATTGTTTTTGTTTCAACAATTTTTTGCTTATTACGAGCTTCCTTTTCCTTCTTTTGTTGCTCATAACGATATTTGCCATAGTTCATCACTTTGCAAACTGGTGGAACTGCATTTGGAGAAATTACTGCAAGATCAAGAGAATTTTCCTCTGCAATTTGTCTTGCTTCAGTAATATTCATAATTCCAAGTTGTTCACCGTTTTCACCAACAAGTCTAACATCACCATTGATGCGAATTTGGTCGTTAATCAATAAATCTTTTATAATTAGCTCCTCCATTCCACAAAAAAAGTGGATAAATTTCTTAAAAGAACCATCCACTAAAAATTACCTTTCGATAAAAATTTATTACCTTTTGACCTAATCTAGCGTTTGCTGACTGGTGAGAAGTGGATACTTCTTCTTGAAAACGAATAAATATTAACACACAATTGTTTATTTGTCAACTATTTTTTTATAAAATTTTTATCATAGATATTTTAAAAACATAACTTTAAAATAAAAAAGAGCACTTTATAATAATGCTCAATTTCATTAAATATTTATTTAATTTTACATCTTTGAAACTTTGTTTTCATAATCTTTAACTTTTGAATAGCTTGATGATGAAATTCCCTCAACTGCTGACTTGAGTTTTTCACGAGTATCTTTGTCAAGATTTTTTGGCATTTCAACAGTTACTGTTATATACAAATCACCAAACCCAGTCTTTTTAAGTTTCTTTATACCTTTGCCTTTTATTGTGAAAACTGTGCCAGTTTGAGTGAGAGGAGGAATATCCATTGTAACTTTTCCATTAACAACAGGTACTGTGATTTGACCACCAAGCAAACTCGTTGTGAAAGGTATTGGCACTGTGATATACAGATCAAATCCGTTTCTTGTAAGCATTTTGTGAGGTGAAACATTGATTTGCAAAACAAGATCACCTGCTTGAGTGTTGCCTGCCCCAAAATTACCCTCACCAGATATTGTCATTTGTTGCCCATTATCAATACCAGCAGGAACTGCAACAGTGATTGTTCTTGTTTTTTTGCTTGTTCCAGCACCACCACAGACAGTACATTTTTCAGTTGCAACTTTTCCAGTGCCTTTACAAGTTGAACATGTTCCAACATTTACAATACGCCCAAAGATTGAGTTCTGCGAATATCTAACTTGACCTGTGCCATTACATGTTGGACAAGTTTTAAGTTCGCCACCTTCTGCACCAGTGCCATTGCAATGATCACATTTTTCAGTTCTTGTGAATGAGAATGTTTTTGAAACTCCATTTGCTGCTTCTTCAAAAGTTAGATTAAGTCTCAGCGCAATGTCACTGCCAACAGTGTTTGACTTTCTTGTTGATCCACCAAAGCCAAAATTGCTAAACAAATCCCCAAAATCAAAGCCACCAAAATCGCTTGAAAAACCACCAAAGTCAAAGCCACCAGCTCCACCTCCTGCGTTTTGGAATGGATTACCTTCAGCATTGCCAAATTGGTCATAGTTTTTTCTTTTTTGTTCATCGCTAAGACAGCTATATGCTTCATTGATTTCTTTAAATTTTGGAGCTGCTTCAGGGTCTTTGTTAACATCAGGGTGATATTTTTTTGCAAGTTTAAAATATGCAGATTTAATTTCACTTTGAGACGCTGTCTTGTCAACTCCAAGCACATCATAATAATTTTTTGCCATAAATTTTTACCTTACAAAGCAAAATAGGAATATTCTTCCTATTTCACCTTGTTTTTTTATTTTATTCTGTTTTAAACTAATGCTTTGCATTAGGCTGTTTTTGTGAATGCTGCGCATTAGATTTTAATCTTTGCTAATGCATTTTAGTAGATTTTGAGACTAGATATCTGCATTTGCTTTAGTCAACCTTAACATCATCTGGATTAACGTGAACACTGTCACCATCAGTGCCTTGTGCTCCTGCATCACCAGTGGCGTTGCCGTTTGGATTTGCATTTTGATACAATTTTGTTGCAATCTCTTGACTTTCTTGTTGCAATTTTTCAAGTGCTTTTTTAACTGTTTCCAAATCATCACTTGCAAAATCTTTCTTTGCTTCTTCAATTGAAGCATTGAGCTTTGTTTTGTCTTCTTCTGAGATTTTGTCTCCAGCATCTTTCATCATCTTTTCAAGTTGGAAAATGAAAGCGTCACCTTGATTTTTTGTATCAACAAGTTCTTTTCTCTTTTTATCTTCTTCTTCAAATTGCTTTGCCTCATTAACAGCTTTGTCAATATCAGCTTCACTCAAATTGCTGCTTGCTGTGATTGTTATGCTTTGCTCTTTTTTTGTGCCAAGATCTTTTGCTGAAACGTGAACAATTCCATTTGCATCAATATCAAATGTAACTTCAATTTGAGGCACGCCCCTTGGTGCTGGTGGAATGTCGTTGAGACTAAATCTTCCAAGTGTTTTGTTGTCCTTAGCAAATTCTCTTTCACCTTGAAGCACATGAATATCAACGCCAGGTTGATTGTCTGCAGCTGTTGAGAAAATTTGACTCTTTTTTGTTGGAATTGTTGTGTTGCGTGCAATAAGTTTTGTGCAAATTCCTCCAAGTGTTTCAATGCCAAGTGAAAGTGGTGTTACGTCAAGAAGAAGAACATCTTTAACGTCTCCTGCAAGCACTCCGCCTTGAATTCCTGCACCAATAGCAACACATTCATCTGGATTTATTCCCTTGAATGGCTCTTTGCCCATAAAGTTTTTGAGTGCATCTTGAACTGCTGGAATACGGCTTGAACCACCAACCAAAATAACTTTGTCAATTTGCTCTTTTGTGAGTTTTGCATCACTGAGTGCTGCTTGACATTTGCTCAAACTTTCTTTGATATAGTCATCAATGAGTGATTCAAATTTTGCTCGTGAAAGTTCATATTCAAGGTGTTTTGGTCCGTTTTGATCTGCTGTTATAAATGGCAAATTGATATTAGTTGTGACACTTGAAGAAAGGTCAATCTTTGCTTTTTCGGCAGCTTCTTTAAGTCTTTGCATTGCCATTTTGTCATTTGACAAATCAATGCCTTCTTTGTTTTTGAAATCCTCAACCAAGAGGTTAATAATTTTGTTGTCAAAATCATCTCCGCCAAGATGAGTGTTTCCGTTTGTTGAAAGAACTTCAAACACACCATCGCCAATTTCCAAGATTGAAACATCAAATGTTCCACCACCAAGGTCATACACCAAAATTTTTTGATTTTTGTTTTCGGCTTTGTCAAGACCATAAGAAAGTGCTGCAGCTGTTGGCTCATTCAAAATTCTCAAAACTTCAAGACCTGCAATTTTTCCAGCATCTTTTGTTGCTTGTCTTTGTGCATCATTGAAATAAGCTGGAACAGTGATAACTGCTTGAGTTACAGGTGCACCCAAATATGCTTCTGCATCTGCTTTGAGTTTTTGAAGAATCATTGCAGAAATTTCTTGTGGAGAATATGTTTTGTCACCAAGTTTAACTTTGGTGTCATTTCCCATTTCTCTTTTGATTGATTGAATTGTGTTTTCTGCATTTGCAACTGCTTGGCGTTTTGCAACTTGCCCAACAAGTCTTTCACCTGTTTTTGTTACTGCAACAACGCTTGGTGTTGTTCTGCCACCCTCTGAATTTGTTATAACAGTTGGTTGACTACCTTCCATAAATGCAACACAGCTGTTTGTTGTTCCAAGGTCAATACCTATAATTTTTCCCATATTTTAATCTCCTATATTCTTTTTTAAATGGATAGTTGTTTCTACAATTTCAAAATTCCATTTGATTTTGAGATTGCCACTTGCATTGCTGTCATATAAGGTCACTTGCAAGTTCTCTGCCCTTTTTTAAATTTTCAAATTTTTGTGATTGATTATTTGCTAACCTTCACCACACTGTGCCTTATCACCCTATCGCCAAGCATAAAGCCTTCTTGAAATTCATCTAGCACCATATCAGGCTCAACTCCATCAGCTTCTTCTGCCATAATTGCATTGTGATAAAGTGGGTCAAAAGGTTTTCCGACTGCTTCAATTTTGCTGACACCAAGTTTTGCAAAGCAATCCAAAGTTTGTTTGTAAATTAAATCAAGTGAATTCAAAAAATTTTGGTCAGTAACTTGCCTTTTTGCACTGTTTATTGTGTCGACAACAGGAAGTAATTGTTCAATTGAATAAATTATTCCATCTTGTCTTGATGTTTTGGCCAAATCTAAATTTCGTCTTCTATAATTGTCAAATTCTGCTTGAAGCCTTTGTGCCATTTCAAGATATTCTTGTGATTTATCATCAGATTCTTGCATTTTATCATTTTCATTTGTTTCGTTTAGTTCTTCTTCAGTGATAAATCGGCCAGTGTCAACTGCTTCATCAAAATTTTCATTTTCTTTAATATTATGTTTATGTTTTGACATATCTATTCGCTATTTTCATCTCCTTTTTGCTGATTTGAACTTTCAAGTAGATTCAACTTTTCAAGCTCACCAACAATAACTTTGAGTGCACTTGCAACATTGCTATAATCCATTCGCTCAGGGCCAATAACACCAATGCTTGCAATTTGTTTGCCACCAATTTTGTAGTTTGCTTTGACAACAGAACAACTCTTGAGGTCTTCACTGTTGTTTTCCCTGCCAATGGTGAAACTTATTTCATTTTCTTCAC
>CAJOLY010000015.1 GCA_905235485.1 uncultured Clostridia bacterium | reverse complement strand
TTAGATTTTTGTGAGATAGTTGATATAACACCACAAGATTTCTTCTATCTTGGCAAAGAATACAACAAAGAAGATAAAAACTTGCTTGAAATGTTTTCAGCACTTTCAAGTGATAGCAAACAAACAATAATTGATTTGATGAAAAAATTAAAGTAATGAAAAAAAGAACTTGCACCAAATAATGCAAGTTTTTTATTGCAAAAAAAGTATGTTAAATGTATTGACATATACACAAATTATGAATATAATAATAAACAAGGAGCGAATTATGAAAGAAATAATCGGAAAAAGGTTAAAAGAATTACGGGATAGTTTAAAACTATCACAAGTAAAAATTGCAAATCAATGTGGAACTACACAAGCAAGTATTTACAGATATGAACATAACGAATCGGAAGCACCACTTGATATTTTACTTTGGTATGCAGATTTCTTTGATGTGTCTTTGGATTATATCTTTGGTAGATGTGATGAACCACAAGGAAAGTTATATCAAAATCAACCAAAAGCAATTTTTGAAGATGAGAATATGAAAAATATGCTTGAAATGTGCTTTGACCCCAAATCACCTGCAAATGCAAAACTCAAAGAAATGTTATTTAATTTGTTAAAGGAGAATAAATAATGAGATCAGTTATTTATGCAAGGTATAGTTCAGACAATCAAAGAGAAGAAAGTATTGATGGGCAACTTCGTGAGTGTATGGAATACGCTACATACAATGAAATGCAAGTTGTAGATAATTATATTGACCGTGCATTATCTGCAAAAACTGACAATAGACCAAATTTTCAACAAATGATTAAAGATAGTTCAAAAGGTCTTTTTGACATTGTTATTGTTTGGAAATTAGATAGATTTGCAAGAAATAGATATGATAGTGCACACTACAAAAATATACTTAAAAAGAATGGTGTTAAAGTTGTATCTGCAACTGAAAGTATATCGCAAGACGCAAGTGGAATATTGCTTGAAAGTATGCTTGAAGGTTATGCTGAATATTATTCTGCTGAACTTGCTGAAAAGGTTAAACGTGGAATGACAGAAAATGCACTAAAAGGTCTTTGGAATGGTGGTCAAGTTCCTTTTGGTTATGTAATAAACAAAGATAGAAAACTTGATATAGATGAAGTAAATGCTCCAATAATTAAAGAAATCTTTAATATGTGCAATGACGGAATGACAATCAAAGCAATTTATAATAATCTTAAAGAAAGAAATATCACAAGACCAAATGGCAAGCCATTGAGATATAATGCTGTTAGATATATTCTTACAAACAGAACTTACATAGGCGAATACAATCACTCTGGAATTAAGATAGAAAACTCTGTTCCACAATTAGTTAGTGAAGAATTGTTTAATGCTGTTCAACTTGAAATTGCAAAGAACTCTCACGCACCAGCAAGACATACTGCAAAAGATGATTACCTTTTAACAACAAAACTATTTTGTGGAAAATGTGGTGCTATGATGGTATCGCAAGCAGGAACTAGCCACACAAATAAAGTTCATAGATATTATGCTTGTGTTAGACAAAAAAAACATAAATGCGATAAGAAAATGATACACAAAGAAAAGATAGAAAATTATGTGGTTTATAAAACAATGCAAATATTACAGAATGACGAATACATAGACTATCTAGCAGAACTTTTATATAATTTGCAATATACTGAAAGCACAATGCTACCAAAACTTGAAGAAGAATTAAAAGCAAAACAAAAAGAAATTGATAACATTTTAGCAGCAGTTAAAAAAGGTTTAGCACAAGATACTTTACTTCAAGAACTTGCAGAACTTGAAAGAGAAAAAGAAGAAATATCAATATCTATTGCTAAAGAAAATATTAAAAGTCCAATATTAACAAAAGACCAATACAAATTAGCACTCTCAAATTATCGTAAAGTTGATATAACAAAATTGGACGGGAAACGAAAACTTATAGATACTTTTATCAATTCAATTTTTGTATATGATGACAATATAAAGATTGTATATAACGGATACAACAAAGAAGAAATAATCTCACTTGATGAAATAGAAAGTTCAAACTTGATTTCATCTGGTGCACCAACTAAAAACAGTCTACTGGACTGTTTTTTGTATAGTTGTCTAGATTAGGGACTTGGTGTGTGATTTAATCACACTGCAAATTTTTTGCTAACCCCCACCTTGTGTGGGTTCGTTCACATAATCCTCTTCATCCGCACCAAATCAAAAAGCAAGGCCTTAGAGCTTTGCTTTTTTAGATATTCCATTAACTACATTGCACTCTCACAGTTTTAAAACTATTATTGTAGTTGAATGTTAGTGTCACTAAAAATTGTTGTTTTTACATAAAAATTGTTGTTTTTACAAAAAATATTGACATTTTACATAAAATGTTTTATAAAATATTAGGTGAATAAAATGAACGATGAAATAAGAGAAACACTTGAAAAATTTTTATCCATGTCAGTAAAATCATCAGATGAAGTCTTTGATGCTTTTGAAAATTTGGAAGGTGCAAAAAAATATGGAGAAGAACCTCTTAAAAGATTTTTATATATCCCAGGAACAAGAAAAGACAGAGTTTTGCTTGTTGCACATGCTGACACAGTTTGGGATAAAAACTGGATTCCTAAAATAAATGATATACCTCAAAAAATAAAATTCTCTGGTGGTAAATATTTCAATATAAATAGTCTTGCCAAATGTGGACTTGGCGCGGATGATAGGGCTGGATGTGCTATACTCTATTTGCTTAAAAACAGTGGCCACTCAATTTTGATTGTTGACGGTGAAGAGCACGGACAACTTGGCTCAAACTACTTAAAAACTAATTATCCAGAAATATACAAAGAAATCAATGAACATCAATATATGCTGCAATTTGACAGACGGAATAAGAAAGATTTTAAATGCTACAACATTCCTGTGACAAAAGAATTCAAAAAGTATTTAAAAGAAGAAATTGGATATAAAGACGCAGGAACAAAATCAAAAACCGACATTGTAGTGTTGTGTGATAAAATATGTGGGGCAAATTTAAGTGTTGGATATTATGATGAACATACCCCATATGAAACACTATGCTACAAAGAATGGCTAAATACATATGAAAAAGTTTCAAAAATGCTTAACAATAAACAATTACAATTTAAAACATCAAAAATTTTTGAAGACGATTATTCAATGTAGCAGCAATTATTGAATATTATAAATTATTTACAAGTGAGGAATTTATGGCAGTTATTATAGATAGAGAAAAATGCATAAAATGTGGCACATGCAAAAATGTTTGCCCAATGGGAGTTTATGATTGGGATGAACAAAATAATGAAATGAAGTATGACAATTCAAAATGCATCAGCTGTGGCCTATGCATCAATCTTTGCCCAAATGGTGCAATACGTTTTGCTGACGACGAAGAATAGGACAATTTATATATGTTTAACAAAAAAACAGGTAGAATCTATACCTGTTTTTTACATAAACTCATCAATAGTTTTTAATACTTCTTTAATTCCAAATTTATTTTCACTGCTTGTTAAAATAACATCACTTTCTCCAAGACCCAAGCTGTGAGCCACAAGTTGTTTGTTCTTTGCATATTCACTCTTTTTAAGTTTGTCACACTTTGTGGCAACAACTTTGAAAGGAATGGCGTATTGATTGAGATATTTTGTCATTATTCTATCATTGTCACTTGCTTCCCTGCGACTATCAACAAGCACAAAAACACATTTTAGTTCTTTTGAATTTAAAAGATAATTTTCTAGTATTTCTGCCCATTTATCTTGTTCACCCTTGCCGGCTTCATGATAACCATATCCAGGAAGATCAACAAAAAAAATATCTCCATTGTTTATGGAAAAATAATTTATATTTCTTGTTACTCCAGCAGTTTTGCCTGTTCTGCACAGATTTTTGTTGTTTGCAAGTGCGTTGATTAAACTACTTTTGCCAACATTACTACGACCAACAAAAGCAAACTCATTCCTTGCAGGATATAAATCTTTGCTTGCAACTGTTGTTATAAATTTTGAATTTTTTATTTGCATAACTTATTTATATCAAAATTGAAAAAAAATTGCAACACAAAATAAATAACTTATTGTTTATTAGACAGCAATATAAAAATTAAATATTGACTTTTTTATACTGCCTTGTTATAATATAAAAGAGGAGAAATTAGATATGAATAATTTAACTTACAACGAATTAAAAAAAAGAGCTCACAAGCTAAAGACTTATCAAATTGAATCTGACTGGGCAGATGATCTAGTAAATTTGTTAGACTTAATTTTGTATTTGCATGGAGATTATGATTATTATTGTATTCCTGGTATAGAGAAAACACATGGATTGGGATTAAAAAAATCATATTTTAAAGGAACTGATTGGCTACTTAAAAAGTTTAATGAACGTTGCGAACTTGTACCAGATGATGATGAAGGTAATTATCGCATTTCGGGATGGTTGCCAAATATTTTAAGAGATGAAATCAATAAAACTGTAAACAGATATAAAGAACAAGATGAAAAAATTGTTAATAAGATAAAGAAGAGAACAAAATTTGTTAAAGAATCTCCAGATACAAAAAATCATGATAAAAATAACGAAGAAGTTTTATAAAACTAAAATGAAAAACATTTGAAGTAACTTTACAAAAAAATGCAGTAATCATAATTACTGCATTTTTTTGTAATTTTTTTGCATTTTAATAATGTCAAGTGAATTAAATTATAAATTAATATGAAATCATTTACTTATTGCATTATTAAGTACATCATCAAGAGATTTTGCATAAATGATTTCGAGATTGTCTGTTATATCTTTTGGAAGTTCTTTTATGTCATCTCGATTTTGCTCTGGCACAATTGCCTTTGTGATGCCTGCTCTAACACAAGCAAAGAGCTTTTCCTTTAGCCCACCAATTGCAAGCACATTGCCACGGATTGTGATTTCACCCGTCATTGCAACATTGTTGTCAATTTTTTTGTTTGTGAATGCGCTGTAAATTGCTGTTGCAAGAGCTGAGCCTGCACTTGGGCCATCTTTTTTAACTGCACCCTCTGGAACATGAATATGCAAATCTCTTTTTTTAAAAATTTCTGGGTCAATGCCATACTCACTTGCCTTTCCCACAACTGCACTGAGTGCAACTTTTGCACTCTCTTGCATAACGTCTCCAAGGCGACCTGTCATCACAATTTTTCCATCACCCAAAACAAGGTTAACTTCAATAGTCAACACTCCACCACCAACTGTTGAGTATGAAAGTCCACTCACAAGCCCAACATCCGGCATTTCTCTTTTGCCATCAACAATCACTTTATGAGCACCAAGATAGTCATATATGTTTTGTTTTGAAACAACATTTTGAGTTTTTATTGGGCTATTAACAACCTTTACAGCAACCTTTCGGCAAATTGTTGCAAGAGTTCGCTCCAAGCCTCTAACACCAGCTTCGTAAGTATATTGCTCAATGATATCTTTGAGTGCATCATCTTCAATTTTCAGATCTTCACTTGTTATACCATGCTCTTCCATAAGTTTTGGAATGAGATGTTCTTTTGCAATGGCGAATTTTTCATTGAGTGTGTAACTTGAAAGTTCAATCACTTCCATACGATCAAGAAGTGGTGTTGGAATGTCACTGATGTTGTTTGCTGTTGCAATAAATAACACATTTGAAAGGTCAAACGGCACTTCCAAAAAGTTATCCCTAAACACTGAGTTTTGCTCAGGGTCCAAAACTTCAAGCATTGCACTTGTAGGGTCTCCTCTATAGTCACTGCTCATCTTGTCAATTTCATCAATCAAAAACACTGGATTGGTGCTACCTGCAAGTTGCATATTGTAAATTATTCTGCCTGGCATAGCACCAACATATGTTTTTCTATGACCACGAATTTCACTTTCGTCCTTCACGCCACCAACGCTCATCTTAACAAATTTTCTGCCAAGTGCACGAGCTATACTTTTTGCAATGCTGGTTTTACCAACTCCAGGAGGCCCAGCAAAGCAAATGATTTGCCCTCCAATTTTTTCAGTTAAATTCATAACAGCCAAGTATTCTATAATTCTATCCTTAACTTTTTCAAGTCCAGAATGGTCCTCATCTAAAATTTGTCTAGCTTTTTTCAAATCCTTGTTGTCAGTTGTCTTTATTCCCCAAGGCAGCTCAAGTAAAACATCAAGATAATTTCTAAGCACTGAATAATCAGGTGACGCGTTTGGAATTTTTTTGACGCGATTAAGTTCCTTCATTGCTTTTTTCTTGACATCTTCTGGCATTTTTGTGTTTTTGATTTTATTTTCAATTTCATCAAACTCACTTGCATCATCATCGCCAAGTTCTTCACTAATTGCCTTCATTTGCTCACGAAGATAATATTCTTTTTGATTTTTATCCATGCTTTTGTGGACTTTTTTTGAAAGTTCTTCGTTCACTTTATGAATTTCAATTTCTTCCATCAAATAGCCAATCAAAAGTTCAAATCTTTTTTGAGTGTCAACTTCATTCAAAATGCTGAGTTGTTTTTGTTCATCTTTTATTGACAATATTGTCACTGCATCAACAAAACTGTTTGGGTCTGTAACTGAATCAATTGCACGCATAATTTCTGGTGTGAATCTCTTTTCCCCGCTTGCATATTCAACAAAATTCTGCTTTGCAGTGCTCATAAGTAAACTTTCTGTTGTGCCACTCATTGGAATTTCTGCAACTGATGACGCTGTGCAAAATAAAAACTTGTCCCCTGTAACAATATCGCTGACATACACTCTTTCAAGCCCTTCTGCTTGAACTTTAACAACACTTCCACTAATTTCAACATTAACAATATCACAAAGACAACCCACTGGATTGATTGAATCAATCACATTTCTTGAAAGTTGAGGTTTTGTTTGAGTGACAAAAACAACCTTTTCTCCACGTTCAAAGGCTTCCATAATGCTGTTTTTTGAAACTTCTCTTCTAATATCACAAGTGATTGGCATTTGTGGAAAACACACAAGACCAACCAAAGTTATAATTTTATATTTTTTTGCTTCTACCATAATTTTCCTTTATTCTCGTGGCTATTATACAAGATTGCAAAGAAAATTGCAACTTTATTTGTTTTGTTGTCGAATATTTTTCAATATATCTTTTGTTATATAAAAAAAATTATTAAAAACTTTCTCAATTTGTTTTAATTAAGCCTTTAATTAAAAGTATACAAGTTTTTTTCAATATTTTACTTCTAAAAAAATCCAGTTAATACTTTAGCTGAATTTTTATATTTTAAAATTATTTCAAATCACTAGCAATTTTTTCTATCTTTTTAAGTCTGTGATATAATCCACTTTTGCTTATTTGTGTTGTTGAAAGTTTAACAAGTTCATCAAGACTTTCTTCTGGATTTGCAAGCCTGAGATATGCAACTTGTTGAAGTGGTGCATCCAAATTTTCAAGTCCTATAGCTTCATTTATAAAATTTATGGCTTCAATTTCTCTCACACTTGCATCAATAGTTTTTGTAAGATTGCCTGTGGCGCAATTGTTTTGACGATTAACAGTGTTTCGGATGGAACGATATGCACTTTCGTTTTGAAGTGCAAGAACGCCCCTGTTTGCTCCAACCAAAGCAAACAAATCACTCACCATATCTAGACCTTTCACATACACAACAAAAGAATTTTTGCGTGGCGTCATTTTGCTGATTATGTCAAAATCAGCAAGCAAAAAGCAAAAATCTTGTGCAAAAATTTCATTTGAAAAGACAAACTCGGCGTGATATCCTGTTGTGCTTGTTTCCTTATTTATGCCAGACAAATTGATATTGCAAGAGAATGCCCCCTCAAATGCACCTCTCAGAAATGCTCTTGCAGTTTCTTCTTCCTGCACCAAATATTTGCTTATGCCATATTGAAACTCTAAGTACTTGTCTTCATCCAAAACAGCAATTTCAGTGTCAATCAACACTTGTCTTGTGATCTCCCTTGGAAGAATTATCTCTATTCTATTGCTGTTTGAAAATGGTTTTTCAACAAAAGTTTTTTCAACATAAACGCCATATATATTTTTTATATACTTTTCAATTTTTTGTGCAACTTCATCAATTTCAGTGAAAACAACAATTCTTTCACCTTGGCTATTTTTTGTGATTTCACCTGATGTTTTGATAAGGCCAGAAAGTTCACTTATTGATTCATCACCAAAACATTCTATTTGTGCAACTTCTTTTTTTAATTCAAAACTAAAACTATTCATCTTTTCTCCAAACAAATTTTGGGAGCTTGTCCAAATTTACAACATTTTCAAGTGGAATGTTATTTTTTATCACGAAATTCATACCCCTATTGCATTCCCCAACATTTTCACACCTGTGCGCATCGCTACTCAAAACAAAGGTTGTGCCAAGCTCAACCATATTTTGCGCTTCTTCAGAAGAAAAACAAAGCCTGCGAGCATTTAACTCGATCATTGTGCCAGTTTTTAAACATTCTTTTGCAATTGCCACTGGATCAACTTTCATTTTTGAACCTAAGTGACTGATTATGTTAATTCTATTTTTTTTGATTGCTTTGATATAAGCATTTGTGTTGGCATCGATAATTTCTTTTGTATAACTATTCTTTTTGTACGCCTTTGCATTTGGCCTAAAAAAATTGAAATATTCTTTTATGGACTTTGGCTTTCCAAAAGTGTGATAACCCATAACAACATAATCAAACCACTTTTGCTCTTTTTCAGTTAAGTCAATATCACCTTCACTAGAAATTAAATTTGCTTCAATTCCAAGATAAATTTTTATAGGATAAATCTTGTTAAGCCTATCAATTTCAGCACGCATTTTTTTTATATTTTTTCTTCTCACACCAAAAAAGATATGGTCAAAACCATGTTCAGTTATGCCAACTTCTTTTAGACCTTTTTGAACGGCAACTTTCACATTTTCTTCAATTGTGCTTTTGCCATGATGATTACGACTAAATTTTGTGTGTGTGTGATAATCTCCAAATAACAACATAAAATTTTTTTGCCAATATCCTTTTCTTATTTCAAAAGTTTAACTTCTGGCTCAGGAATAAAACCATGTGCATCATAAATCTTTTGCTGAATATATTGTATCATTTCCAAAAAATCTTGGCAAGTGGCACCACCAACATTTATAATAAATCCTGCGTGTTTTTTGCTGATTTCAGCACCACCAATTCTCAAGCCTTTAAGTCCAAGTTCATCAATAATTTTGCTTATTGGCTTGCCTTCACATCTTTTGAATGCACTGCCAAACGATAACTTGTCATATGGCTGTGATATTGTCTTTTTTTGCAAATATTCTTTTTGTAAATTTTCAATTGCAGTTTTTTCGCAAAATTCAAGATTGAATTTTGCACCTAATATAACAATATCTTTTTTTTGTGCAATGCTTTTTCGATATGCAAATTGCATTTCCTTTTGTTTTAACTTTTTTACCTGTCCGTCGCAAAATGCAAGCACATAATCCACATAATCACCAATATTTTTTTCAAAAGCGCCTGCATTCATAACAATCGCACCACCAATTGTGCCGGGAATGCCATACAAAAACTCAAGCCCGGCAAGCCCATTATTTTTCAAAATTTTTCCAAACTCAAAAAGGCCCATACCAGCTTGCACAAAAATATTGTTTTTTGAGACTTTGTATCTTTTCATTTTTTTTGTGCAAATAATAAAGCCATCAAAACCATCATCGCTTGCAAGCACATTAGTTCCGTTTCCCAAAATTTGATACTTTATATCACCATTATTTCTTAAAAAAATTAGCAATTCAACAAGTTGTTTTTTTGTTTTTACATATGCAAAAAATTTTGCTTTTCCTCCAACTTTCACACTTGTGTGCATTGCCAATGGCTCATCTAATTTATATTTAATTCTAAATTGAGATAGAATATCAAAAATATTTTCCATACATTTAAATATGAAATAGAAAAGTCAAATGTTAATATTTTGTATAGAAAAAAAATTTGTCAACTCTTTATTAGTTTTATATTTAATTTAATTTTATATATTAAGCTCATCTAACAACATTTTTGTAACTTTCGTTTTTTTGACTTTCAATTTGATCTTTTGAAATAAAAGCGTTTTCACTTTTGAGATTTTGTTTCAAAATATCTTCAAAATCTTTGTATATTCCATTATCATAAAGAGATAAATCCCTTAAGGTTGAAAACATATTGTAATCTTTTAATTTGATTTGAGTTTCAGCTGAGATGATTTGGCTAACATATTCTTTGCACAGCTTTTCTTCAATATCTTTTCCATTAAATACAGAAAGGTACTGTATCAGGTCACTATACCCGCCCAAAAAATCAAATTTGCTGTCAGTGAGCAGTCCTTTTTGCTGTCTGTTAAAAACGCGGTATATGTCTCTTTGAGTTCCAAGCAGAGTTCCAAAATTTCCTTTTAAAAATTTGTCATAAGCATCATAGCTATCAAGTGAATTGTCTTCATAAATTTTGGCAATTTGCTTATTTGCATTTTCAAGTACCTTGAGAGGATTTGTTGTTCCGTTGAGTCCGACCCCTGTCATTCCATCACCATTCTTTGAGATCAAAGCATATCCACCCAAGATATATGGCACTGCAAGTTGTTTTGAGCCTTGCATTCCATAAATCTTCAAATCATCACGCACGCAATTTGCATCAAGTTCAATGAGGTCTTTTGAAATGATATCACCAATTCCTATGCCAAAACTCAACATATTCGGCTTTTTACCGCTTTCAAGATTGAGCTCAAATTGTTCTAAACTCATAGTTTGAATAACAATGTATGTTCCTTTGTGTTTCTTTTCAAAAATTACTGCTTCTTTTTCTAAAAAATTTGCTCTTGAAACGCTTCCACCCTCAAATGTTTCAATGTGCCAAAGCTCCAATATTCCCTGATACTCATATACTTCATTTCTGTTAACACTTTCTTCTGCCTTGATTAGGCTGGGAAAAAGTGTGAATGGTGCAACAATCACAAAAGCAACCAGGACCCCACTCAATCCCACCCTTAAAATCCAATCAAAAACAATCTTTAACTTTTTCATATTTATATTATATGATTACTAATTTTTGATATATGATTAAATATACTTTATAGCATAAAAGCAAAAATAAATATATATATTTAAAAAAACAAATCATATTTATGACTTGCTTTTATTTAACACATTCAAAATCTCAATTGCTTGATTTTCAGTAACCCCCTTAACAAGCATTAGCTCTTTTTTTGTTGCGTTTTTAATATTTTCAATCGTGCCAAACTTTTCATATAAAAGTTGTTTTTTTACTTTGCCAATTCCGTTGACTTCATCAAGTAAACTTGTCACCATGGCTTTTTTGCGTTTTGAACGATGAAAAGTAATTGCAAACCTGTGAGCTTCATCTCTTATTCTTTGAAGTACTTGTAATGCTACATCGCTTCTTTTAAGTCTAATTGGATCGCTTTTACCAGTCACAAAAACTTCCTCATCTTGTTTTGCAAGTGAACATAATGGAATTTGAATTTTAAGTTCGTCAAAAATTTCTTGAACACTTGATAATTGCCCTTTTCCGCCATCAAGCACGATCAAATTTGGAGCAGATGAAAAACTTTCATCTTTTGAATCTTTAAGTTTCGATATTCTACGAGTTAAAACTTCTTTCATGCTTGCAAAATCATCATTACCTTCCACAGTTTTTATATTAAATTTTCTATAATGCTTCTTTGCAACATCACCATTCAAAAAAACAACCATACTTGCAACGCTATTTGTTCCACTTATGTGAGAAATATCATAACATTCAATTCGATATGGGGGACCATCCAAATTTAAAATATCTTTTAGTCTATTTATTGCACCAAGTGTTTTCATCTCACGAGTTTTGATGATTCCAATAGATTTTTCCAAGTATTCACTACCATTGATTTCAGCAATGTCGCACAGCTTTTTGTTTTTACCTTTCTGAGCAACAATTATTTCAAGTTTTTCATCACTTTTTTGCGATAAGTATTCTTGTAGTTCTTCCCTATCCACAATTTCATTTGGCAAAACTATTTTTTTAGGAATAATTCTATTTTCATAATATTGCATCAAAAATGTACTAGTTATAAGTTCATATTCTTGAATATCCTGAAGTGCAAAGTTTTCAACTCCCATAAGTTTTCCACTTCGAATTATCATAACAGTAAAAACAGCCTTTGTGCCGGTTGAATGAAAGCCAATAACATCTTGATTGAATAACGTTGGAAATTGCGTTGTGTAACGCTGTTTTAGGTTGTTAAGAGATTTTATTTCTTCCCTGATTTCAATAGCTTTTTCATAATTTTGACTTTCGCTAGCAATTTCCATTTTTTGTTTTAATATTTGTTCAACATTTTTTGTTTCACCTTTCAAAAAATTGATAACTTCTTCAACCTGCTTTCTGTAATCACCTTTTGTTATATATTTTGCACAAGGAGCACTGCATAAGCCCATACTATAATTCAAACAAGGCCTTGTTGGTTTTGAACTTTCAGTAATTTTCAAAGTGCAAGTTCTAAGCGAAAATGCGCGAGCAACAATTTTAAGTATTTCAGCTGGTGAAATTCCATTAAAATATGGTCCAAAATATTTTGCTCCATCTTTTTTTATTTTTCTTGTGATTTCAAGTCTTGGAAAATCATCTTTTAGATTTATTTTAATATATGGATAGTTCTTTCCGTCCTTAAGCAAAATATTAAAATGTGGTTGATATTTTTTTATCAGGTTATTTTCTAGCAAAAAAGCATCAGTATCGCTTGCAGTTACAATGTATTCTAAATCTGCAATATTACTGACTAAATTCACTGTTTTTATAGGCTTATCATTTCCAATAAAATAACTGTTGACCCTACGCTTCAAGTTTTTTGCCTTTCCAACATAGATAATTGTCCCAGATGTATCCTTCATAAGGTACACTCCACTACTTGTTGGAAGCGACAATAATTTTTCTTTTAATGCTGAATTCATATAATTATGATATCACATTTTTTCAATATTTTACAAATTATATATTGACATTTTGAACAAATGCTATATAATATACACATAAGGAGATAAAATATGAAGAATAAATTGTTAATAGGTTTTGATAACGAAGTACACGAAGCATTATATCCAAAATATAAAATTCTTAACAAAAACTTTAAATCAAAAATTTATGAAGAATGGGATTCTGCAATGAATGATATTGATCAAAAAATTGAAGAAATAGCTCCAAAATACTTAAAAGACATATCACTTGAAGAATTAACCAATATTTGTTCATTTGCAAAAAGCCACGATGAAAATGAAAAATATATGATAAACAAAGCAATGGCAGAAGACAATTGGGTTAGCTTGCATGCATTTATTTCTCATAGAGTTTATGAATATTGTGTAAGTTACAAAAATCATCTAAAAGAACAAAACCTTGAAAAATAACAAAATAATATTTGCAATTTTCAATAAAAATAGGAAGAATTTCTTCCTATTTTTATATTGATATCGCCTGCAAATAATCAACACCAGAAAGAAGGCAATCATTTATCATATTGCTTGCAAGAGAATAATAAATCACTTTGCCCTCTCTACGAAATTTAACTGTGCCTGTGCTTTTTAAAAGTTTAAGCTGATGGCTTACGGTTGTTTGATTGATATTTAATATTCGGGAAATATCATTCACGCACATTTCACTAACGGCTAAGGCAGACAAAATTTTTATTCGAGTTGTATCAGAAAACATACTAAAAAAATCTGCAAGCTTCAAACACATTTTTTCCTCTGGCAAATAAAATTTTACATCATTAACTTTTTCTTCTTTTAGTAATATTTTTGTGTTATTCATAAAAACAACTCCTTTTATTTTTGAATTTCACCTGTGCTGATAATCACTGTTTACAGGGTATTTTTTATTTTAAATAATTGTTTCTTTTAATTTGTGGACGGATAAAAAAAATATGGGTTGTTTGCATATCAATTTTAACAAAAAAAATGATCAAATGAAAATATGCACAAATAAAACTTTTGTAACATATTAACTAATATGGTAAAAAATTGTAGAAATGGAGGTATTTATGTTTTTTTCACAAGATGTGTTACTCGTGTTACTTCTCTCAATTTTCACATCAAACAATGATGTGGACCTAAACACAAACGCAAACTTCTTGCTTCTTCTGTTACTTGTTCTTTCTTCAAACAACAATTGGGGTTGGAATTTAGGTTGGGGCTGGAACAACAACGGTTGTGGGTGTGGCAGGGATTTTTAATACATAAGATATGCCATAAAAAACGCGAGAAATATTCTCGCGCTTTTTTAATTTTATTTATGATTATAAAATTTTGTAATATTAACATTTTTTAATACAATTTTATGCTTTTAAAAAATTATTCAACTTGTTTTTCAAGCTTCGCTTTTTGATCTGCCATCTCAAGAGCTGTGATAAGGTCATCAAGATCGCCATTCATAAAGCCTAAAATATTGTACATAGTGTATCCAATTCTGTGATCAGTAACTCTGCCCTGTGGAAAGTTATATGTTCTAATTCTTTCACTTCGGTCACCTGTTCCAACTTGGTTTCGTCTGCTTTCAGCATATTTTTCATCAGCTTCAGTTTGATATTTATCATAGAGTTTACTTTTTAAGATTGCCATTGCTTTTTCTCTGTTTTTGATTTGACTTCGCTGATCTTGACAAGCAACAACTATACCTGTAGGAAAGTGAGTGATTCTGACAGCACTATCTGTTTTGTTGATATGTTGTCCACCTGCTCCACTTGCCCTATATGTGTCGATTCTTAGGTCTTTTTCATTTATTTCAATTTCAACATCTTCTTGTTCTGGAAGCACTGCAACTGTGATTGTTGAGGTGTGAACTCTGCCTTGTGTTTCCGTTTCTGGCACTCTTTGAACTCTGTGCACTCCACTTTCATATTTTAGCTTTGCATAAACACCACTTCCGCTGATCATAATTGTACATTCTTTAAGACCACCAAGTTCAGTTTCATTTATATCAATTATTTCAGTTTTCCAGCCTTTTATGTCGGCATAATGCATATACATTCTAAGTATTTCTGCCGCAAAAAGCGATGCTTCCTCACCACCTGCTCCTCCACGAATTTCCATAATGACATTTTTGTCATCGTTTTCATCTTTTGGAAGCATTAGCACCTTTAGTTCTTCTTCCATTTTTTCTTTTTTTTCTTTGCCAGTTAAAATTTCATCTTTGAAATATTCTTTCATTGTTTCATCAGTTTCAACTTTTAAAAGATCTTCTGCATCTAAAACATTTTGTTCAATTTTTAAGTATTCATCGTAAAGCTCAGCTATAGGGCTAAGATTTTTGAGTTCCTTTCCAAGTTCCTTTGATTTTTTTGCATCTTGCAAAACTTCGGTGTCACACAAAAGCTGATTTATTTCCTTAACTCTTTCTCTAATTTTATCGCACTTTTCAATCATTTTAATTCTCCAACAACTATTCGTTCTATATTATTATAATCATTTTTCACAAAACATGCAAATCCATTCTTTTCAAGCATTTGTTTCACTTTTTTTGCTTGACCTTTTCCGACTTCTAAAAGTAATTTTCCATTTTTATTCAGATAATTTCTCGCATTTTGAGCTATTTGTTTATAAAAATCTAACCCATCAACACCACCATCAAGGCTGATGATTGGGTCAAATTTTTTAACTTCAATGTCCAAACTTTCAATTTCTTTTGATGGAATATATGGCGGGTTTGAGACAATCATATCAAACTTTCCACTTATATTTTCAAACATATCACTCAAAACAAATTTTACATTCGCATTAAGCATTTTTGCGTTCTTTTTTGCGACATAAAGAGCTTTTTTGCTTATGTCACTGCCAGAAACTTTTGCATTTGACTTTTTTTGAATGGTGATTGCAATAGCTCCACTCCCTGTGCAAAGATCCAGAATTTTGCTGTTGCTTTTTGCAAACTTCAAAGCTTCTTCAACCAATAGTTCCGTTTCTGGCCTTGGGCAAAGAACATTTTGATTTACATAAAACACATAGTCAAAAAAATATGCTCGCTTGAAAATCTTTTGAATAGGTTTTCCTTTTAATCTCAATTTAACATATCTATCAAGCCTAGTTTGGTCTTTTTGGGATAGGTTTTCAATTTTTAACATTTCAGCAAAAGATAAATTCATTGCCTCACAAAAAAGAATATTGACTTCATTTTTATCAATATTATTATTTTTAAATATTTTTTCAATTTCCTTTTTATACTCAAAAAAATTCATAATAAAACTTATTGATTTATAATAAATTTATACTCAAAAAAACTAGTATTTCTACTAGTTTTAAATTACTCCAAATTGTACTTTTTCTTAAATCTATCAACACGTCCACTAGAGTCAACAATTTTTCTTTTGCCTGTGTAGAATGGATGACAATTTTTACATATATCAACTCTTATTTCATCACCTTTGTGGGTGCTCATTGTTTCAAATCTCTCACCACAAGCGCAAACGATTGTAACTTTGTGATAATCTGGATGCAATCCTTCTTTCATAATTCACCTCGCTAGAAATTTAACTGACTAATTATATCTTAAATTTTTGTTATAGTCAAGAGATTTATTGCAAAAGGTGTTGAAATTTTGTTGAATTTTTATTTTTTTAAATTTATATCTTTATATCCTAAAATAAATTAGAAATAATTGACAAAATCCACAAAAAAATTAACAGTAATAATTAACCATTCAAAAATTCTCGTTTTATTTGTTCCGCTAGTTTTATTACAGAGCCTGCACCTAAAATCAAAATTATGTTATCTTTTAGCTTTTCCAACTCTTTATGGCATTTTTTGTAAGACTTAACAAAACTTACATTTTCTCGCTTAAATTTTAGAGCGTTAAAAAGATCGCGACTTGTGCCACCTCTTTGTGATTTCTCACGTGCTGAATATGTGGGTAGCAAAATGATATTATCTGCCATAGACAAAGCATTTGCAAAATCATTAAATAAAAATTTTGTGCGAGAATATGTATGTGGTTCAAACACAACTGTAATATTCCTTGAATATATTTCTCTTGTTGCAGTTATGCAATTTTCAATTTGAGTTGGATGATGAGCATAATCAGTTATTACAATATTATCGTTTATCTTGCCCATATATTCATATCTTCTTTTCAAATTTTTAAATTCAGCCAATCCTTTTTTGATAAAGCATTTGTCAATGCCAAAATAATCCGCAACTGCAAGCGCGCAAAGTGCATTTTTTGCATTGTAAGTTCCAATGGCCTCAATCAAAAATCTTTCAAAAAATTTACCGTTTTTGTATGCATCAAATTGAATTCGATTTTCCTTATGCACAACTCTTTTTGCTTGATATTGCCCACCATCTCCAAAAGTTACGGTGTTATCAACAAACATAATGGAATACTTTTCATCAATAAAAGTAACTTTTTTGCTCGCTTTTGCAAATTTTTGAAATGCTGTTTCATATTCATTTGATGATTTAAAATAATCAGGGTGATCGTAATCTATGTTTAAAATAATGCCTACGCTATGATTTATTTTCAAAAAATGTTCTCTATATTCGCAAGCTTCAACAATCAAATATTCCTTCTGTCCTATCACAAGGTTGTTATTTTTGCCAGCTTCTCCGCCAACAAGCATTGTTGGATTTTTGCCAGCAACCTCAAAAATTTTGCCAAGCATTCCGCAAACTGTGGTTTTTCCGTGCGAGCCAGCCACTGCAATAACTTTTTGATAACCAATTGCAACTTCTCCCAAAAACTCTGCTCTTTCTACAACCTGAAGTCCATAATCACGAGCAGTTTTAACTTCAATATTATTTTCCCCAACTGCGCAAGTGTAAACAACAAGGTCAGCACCCAAGATATTTGATTTTTGGTGTTTGTAAAAAATTTTTGCGCCAAGATGCGAAAGCTCCTCTGTTATGTGGCTTTTTGTTTTGTCTGAACCGCTCACTTTTATGCCCATATTGATACATAACTTTGCAAGTCCGCTCATACTTATTCCACCAATTCCAACAAAATGTATATGCTTATAATTTAATTTTTTCTTATCTATTCTCACAAATAAATATATGAAATTTTTGAAAATATAGTTAAAAATAAATATTATATTAAAAAATTTGAAAAATATGCCAAAATGTTTGCTATAAATTTAAAATACGTGTAAAATATTGATATAGCCTATGGCTAAAAGAAAAAAGGAAGGTGTTGACAGTGTTAAACATCACAGACGTTCGTGTTAGACTCGTTAGAAAGGAAGACAGCAAACTTAAAGCTGTTGCATCAATCACAATTGATGGTTCATTTGTTGTTCACGAAATAAGAGTTATTGAAGGAGCAAATGGTTGCTTTGTGGCTATGCCAAGCAGAAAAACACCAGATGGTGAATATAAAGACACTGCACATCCACTTGACACTCCAACAAGAGAATTTGTTGACAAAACAGTTTTGGAAGCTTACGAAAAAGCTTTGAAAGAAGCTCCAGCAGAAGAACAAGCTGAATAATTGAATAACAAAAATTAAAAATTTAAATATAAAATGGAAATAGTTTTCAACACGAACAAAAACAAAAGAGATACAAATGTATCTCTTTTTTAGTTTACTTTGTGATTTTAAATTCTAGCAAAAAATTATTTATGTTTCATTGCAACAATTTGATTATATATCACACTTTTGGCAACACCAATATCTTTTGCAACTTTTTTTATTGCGTCGTTTGATGCCAAACCTAAATTTATATAATACTCATAATGTTCCAAAACAGACAAGTTGTTGAGTTCATTCACATTATCTTTAAGTCCCTCAACAATTAAAACATATTCACCTCTTGGCTCTTTCGGATAGCCATCAGCAAGAGAAAAATATTCAACTTCTTCATATAATTTTGTTAATTCCCTAACTGTACAGGCTTTTCTATCCCCAAATGCCAAATGCAAAGTTTTAATGGTTTCTTTTAGGTCATGCGGTGCAACATAAAATATGGTTGTGAATGTGCTATCTTGAAGTGACGACAAAATATGTTTGCTTTCTTTTTTGTTTTCAGGCAAAAATCCAACAAAAGTGAAAGGTGCTGAAAAACCACTTAAACAAAAAGCATTCAAAAAAGCACAAGCACCCGGCACAATGCTATACTTTAAATTGTAATTATTCAAACTTTCAATCAATTCGTTGCCAGGGTCAGATATGCAAGGCGTGCCAGCGTCAGAAATCAAACTAATCGTTTTGCCGTTTTTGAGCATCTTAACAACTTTTGGTGTCATTTCTTTGTAGTTAAATTTATGAAAACTCAAAAGTGGCTTGTCGATATCATAATGACTTAAAAAAGTGTGACTTGTTCTTGTGTCCTCACACAAAATATAGTCACTTTTTTTTAAAGTTTCAATTGCCCTGAAACTAACATCATTCAAATTGCCGATTGGCGTTGCAACAAAATATAGCATAACCTCTCCCTTATTTTTTAGACAAAACATTTATCAAAAATGATATTTGTTTTTTTTAACAATTTTTTAGTGTTCCCACAAATTCTTGTAACAAACCTTAGCACCGGCTTTGCCAAAATTAACAGCTTCAATCAAAACAACATTGCTTGGAGTGTTCTTTTTTGGAAAAACAAATTCAATCACTTTAGGCTCTAAATTATATTTTTTTAATGTAATCAAAAGCTCAGTTATTCTGTTGCTATCATTCACCAAAAAAAATTTTCCACCAAATTTCAAAAGTTTTTTGGCACATTTGCAAAGGTCATCAAAAGAAATATCAATTTCAAACTTGGCTGTATCAATAATTTTGTTGCCTGAAAGTTTTTTTTGAGAAGCTAAATAATATGGCGGATTTGAAAACACAACATCAAACTTTTCTTGTCCCAAAACTTTTGATGCATTTTTAGCGTCTAGATTAAAAACTTGTGCTTTCTCCTCTAAATTGTTGAGTAAAATTGATTTTTCACACAAATCAAAAAGTTCTTTTTGTTTTTCAATCATAACAAGTCTTTTTGCGCCGGTTTTTGCTTGTGCCAAAATTCCAACAACTCCACAGCCACAACAAAGGTCAATAATGGTGTCAGTTTTTTTAGCTTTAACAAAATTCGCAAGCAAAACAGCATCACTAGAAAAGCAGTAATAATTTTTGTTTTGAACAATTTTTAAGCCTTCATATTGCAAATCATCGATTCGCTCACCATCTAAAAACTTAATTTTGCTCTGCATTTTTTCTTTCAAATCTAATTTCTCCAAGTGCATAGTCTTTTATATTGTAACTTCCATCTTCATTAACAAATTTAACGGATACTTCATCTTTTAAAACATTGTTGAAAGTTACCGTGCCCTCTCCATCAGGTGTTTGCACTTTGCTATTTAGCTTTGGCATTTTTTGAAGTGCTTTGGCATAATCATCTTCTTCGTAAGAAAGACAACACATTAACCTACCGCAAACACCATTTATGCCTGTTGGATTAAGGGAAAGCCCTTGATCCTTTGCCATTTTGATGCTAACCTTTCCAAAATCTCTAAGATGATTTGCACAACAAAGAGGTCTTCCACAAGGACCATATCCGCCCAAAATCTTTGCTTCATCTCTAACACCAACTTGTTTTAATTCAATTCTAGTCTTAAACTCACTAGCAAGAGATTTTAAAAGTTCTCTGAAATCAACTCTACCATCCGCAGTGAAAGTGAAAGAAAGTTTTGTCATATCAAAAGTGAATTCCGCATCAATAACTTTCATTTCGAGTTTATGAAATCTTGCCATTTTTTTTGCAAACGCTATGGCTTCACTTTCTTTTTTATGTATATCTTCGAGCTTCTTTTTATCTCCATCAGTGGCTATTCTCAAGACTTTTTTAAACTGACCTTCTGTGTCTTTTTCTTGAGTTTCAACATCAACCACACCAAACATAAGGCCATTTTCACTTTCGCAAATGACCGATTCACCTTTTTTAATTTCTAAACCATTTGAATTGTAATACTCGATTTCACCAACTGGTTTAAACTTTACACCCACTATTTGCATATATGCTTTATCTCCAAAATTTTAAGTAATAAATTATCTATAACACTAGAAAAATTAGCATTATATTTTAGACTTTGTCTTGATATTTCAATCTCTTTTAAAATATTAACAAGTGCAAGCTCACTTATTCCATTCGCAAGCACCAAAAGTTCATTGATTATTTCTTTGTTTTGAACAAGATTTTGCTTGTTGTTTTTTATTGCGATTATGTCTCGATAAATCACTGATAACACATCAAAAAACATTTCGATTTTATCTTTGTGTTTTGATATCTCAAAAGTGAAATCTAGAACCATACTTGAATTTTGCATGTTTGTGAGTATACACCTGCATAGAGAATAAATTTCAGAAAACTCATCATCATTAAATATTGTATTTAAAGTGGTAAGATTTCCATCTGCATACTGTACTGCAAAGTTAACTTTTGAACCATCGCCAATATTAAAGTCAAAAATAGTTTTGAGTTCGTCATCTTCAAATTTTGGTACAGTATATATCTCGCATCTACTTTTTATTGTTGAAAGCACAGCATCCAAGTTGTCAACCAGCAAAATAAATTTGTCAAATAGCCTTGGTTCCTCAATAACTTTCAAAAGTTTGTTTTGGGCTTGTACAGTTGAATTTTCAAAATTTTTTAGAATAAAATATTTCTTTTTTAATTCCAATGGCAAAACAAAACTATCTTCCACAATTTTTTGACTATCTTCAACCAAAATGGCTTTTTCACTGCCAAAAACTTCAATATCAATGCTGTTTCCATCCAAAATTTTTGAACAATTTGTGCAAACAAAGCATGGTTTGTGACTATCTAAGCATTCACTTTTCATCACAAATAATTTGCTTATTGCTTCAAGAAGCATTTTATCCTTGCTATGCAATATAACAGCATGGCTCGATTTTTCAAGCTTACTTATTAAGGATTTATATTTTTCAAGTTCCCATATTTTAAACAAATAACTACTCAATTATGTTTTCCTTCCTCAATATTTCAATCACTTGATTTAAAACTTCAGCTGGGGTTTTTGTTGCATCAAGTTTAACAATTCTTGCTTCATTTTTGGCAAGCCTGAGATACCCCTCTCTAACCATTTTATGATATTTTAAGTCCCTTTCTTCAATCCTATCACCTACATCACGGCCACCCTTACGCTCAAAAGCAACTTCTGGATCTATATCAAGATAAAATGTTATGTCTGGCACAAGTCCGTTTGTTGCAAAATTTGTGACGTCCATAACTTCTTTGTCATCAATTCCATTGGCATATCCCTGATAAACTCTTGTACTATCAAAAAATCTATCACACAAAACAACTTTGCCAGCATTCAAATTTGGAAGAATAACTTCATCAACTAGCTGTGCCCTGCTTGCTGAAAACAAAAGGAGTTCCGCTCTGTCCCCAATTTTTTGAGTGCTATACTTTAAAATGCTTCTTATATCTTCACAAAGTTTCAAACCACCTGGTTCACGAGTTGAGATATAATCAATATTATGCTTTTCGAAATATTCTTTCAAATTTTCTATGAGTGTAGATTTGCCTGAGCCCTCTCCACCTTCAAACGTAACAAACTTTCCCATATAGATATATTAACATATAAAGTAATATAAGCAAAATATTTTTGATAAAAAAAGAATGGTAAAACCATCCTTATAATTCAATTTTTACAATTTTATATTTTGTTAGTCCGATTGGAGTGTCAACAACAACTTCTGTTCCAACTTTTTGACCTAATATTGCTTTGCCAAGTGGGCTAGAATTGCTGATAATGCCATTGATTGGATCACTGTCAGTTGAACCCATCAAAGTATAGACAACTTCTTCATCAAATTCAACATCATACAAAGTAACTTTTGAGCCAACATTAACAACATTTGTGTTAAGTGCTTCTTTTGTGATAATCTTTGCATTTCTAATTCTATTTTCAAGTTCTAATATTTTAAGTTCAAGTTGGGCTTCTTTTGTTTTTGCTGCATCATATTCAGAGTTTTCACTTAAATCGCCATATGATTTTGCTTCGCCAATCATTTTTGCCACATTGATTCTTTCAACCGTTTTAAGTCTTTCAAGTTCTTTTTTTGTTTCTTCAAGCCCCTCTGGTGTTAAAAATATATCTTCCATATAGTCACCTCTTTTATTAAAAAAAATGCCGACAAATTCACACAATTTGCCTATGCTTTTTTGATAACGACAAAAATATAGCATAAATTGAAATATATGTCAAGAATTTAAACAATATTTTTGTGTATTCTCAATATTTTATGCAAAACAAAAACAAATATGTTAAAAATTTGCTAGAATATCTTTTTTGTGTTATTATAACACTATGTTTAAGTTATGGGCAAAGCAATATGATGAAAACAATAGAATGATTAAGCATCAAACATTTGAATTTCAACAAGAATTTGATGTTAGGCTTTTACATGCATATATTGAAGTTATTTGCAATGAATTTAAAACGGAAACTCCTATAATGCTCACTTCGCATTATGTAACTTTCAACAACTTCAACAAAGTGAAATTCACTGAAACAGATTTTGTTGACAGTGTTGAATTTAAGTCACTATCTATTGAATTGATATCGTAATCTTATTACAAAAAAGTGATGCATATGCATCACTTTTATTTTATTTCCATAACTATTTCAGCATCATTTTTTGTTTTTTGCTTGTTAGCTCTTCTTGTTTCATTAGATTTTACTTTTGCGAGCAATTTCTTTTGTTGCTCAGGATCAACCATTTTTAGTACTTCCTTTTGAAGTTGTTTATTGTCTTTAAACGCTTCATAAGCTGAAAGTTGTACAGTCAGCATTTTTGAAATATCCGCAAAGGCTTTGATTTTATCAAGTGCAAAAAATATTTCTGGACAAATTGCAACGCATTTTTTGGCAAAATTTGTTCTTTCTTTTTGTGAAAATGAGTTTAAAGACGGATTATTTAATTCCCCCAACATATGACCATAGTATTCACTATAATTAACCTTTTGATTTTTTATGGCTTTTCTAACTTCATTAGGAACTACATATAAGGTTCTATTATTCCAATTTTTTAGCGCTTTTGCAGGAAAAACTCTTGCTTTTTCTGGATCTGCTTTCAAAGTTTCATTGGCTGCTGTGCTTAATCTTGTTGTCATCCTGTTGCCTCCAATAATATTTTTAAACGCAACGTTGTCAATCCTATCAGCAATAGATTTTGCAAAATTATCCAATTTATTACCTTTATATGCATTTGGGCGGAAATACAAATTTATAGCCCTTTGAAATTGTTTTTTTAAAGTTGTTACTCTTGTGATATCTTTACCAGTTCTATCTTTACCCCTAAGAATAACTTTTGAATTTAAGGCCTTACACTCACTAAATACAACTTCTGGATTTTTGATAAATGCTTCAATTAATGATTTTGAAGTTATCAAATCTTGAAGTTCTGGCATATCGTCAAGTTCTAGAACTAACTCTGGTTGATTTACTACAGCAATATTTACAATTACTGTATTTGAAATCACATTACTTTTATCAATCAAATCATAAACACTTACACCTTTTTTGGTTGCAATGTTAACAAGATTTATAAGAATTTCATCTTCAATTTTTCCAATAATATGTGGTAAATAATATGGCTTGCTTTCAATTGCCTTTTCAAGTTCCTTACCAGTTAATTCTTTTACTGAATCCAAAATCGCCATTTTACGTACATCGCTGTAATTGTTAAATTTTTCTTCTTCAAGCGAAATCTTCTTTTCTTTAGTTAATTTTATTAATTCTTTTAATATTCCCATGAAACTACCTCTTGATAAATTATACCTTTTATTATTCCAATTGTCAATAGCAAAAATAAAATTTAATTACTATTATATTACATTTTTGAATATAAAAAATGATATTGCAAAAAATA
>CAJOLY010000014.1 GCA_905235485.1 uncultured Clostridia bacterium | reverse complement strand
CCATTTGTTCGTATGTTTTTTTCTTGTATGTTCCTAAGAATCTTTGCTGGATTTTGTGAACTTTTGTAACCTAATTTTGAAAATTCAATAATTCCATCTCCATCGAAATCATATGCAACATAAATAATTACTGATAAGTTTATTTCATTATCTATGTGAAACTTTAAGAATATAACATTATTTTTGAATAAGGCTTCGTCTTCTTCCCCTATATATTTTTGAATTTCTTGATAAATTGTTTTTGCTACATCAATTGATGTTTGCTCACTTTGATTGTTTCCTGATAAAATTTCATTATAAATTGTTTTGATTGTGCGTTTTTTAGTTTTTTTCGATTGCTGTTTCTGTGCAATTTCTTTTTGTAAAATTTCTCTATTTGATTTTAAAACACAAAAAAACTCTAAAGGTTCAAAAATTTGATAATTATTTTTGATCGCATATGAACCAAAAGGAACAACAGAAATTTCCTGACTTGTTATTTTTGCACAAATTTCATTTAAGGCACGATTTGTTTCATTGAAACAATTATCTGCTATTTTGTTATATTCCTCGTCATAAAATTTCATTATATCAAACAAAAAATCGATATTTTCTTTTGAAATCGCCATATAAATTCCTCAAAAATATTTTATAATACATTTCATAATATTGTCAACTTATGTAATTATAAAATTATTTGACAAAGTAATAAGTTTTTATATAATTAAAGTATGGACAATTATTTTGCTGAAAGAAATTTGAAAACAATACAGAAGATAAAGTTAAAACAAAAAAATTTGCCTCAATGTTGCAATGATTTTTTGCTTGGCATTGAGAACTCTACTTCATCTCTGACAAGGCTTGGATATTGTTATGATATGGAAACATTTTTCACTTATTTAAGTGCAGAATGTCCAAAATTTTACGGAAAAGATATTTTAGAATATACTTATGATGATTTAAATCAAGTTACAGATTATGACATTGAACATTATTTAAGTTATCTCAATGGTTACAAAAATATTGACGGAAAAATTTGTGCCAATTCAGAAAAAACAAAAGCTAGAAAATTTGCCTGTATTAGAGCTATGTACAAGTTTTTTTTCAAAAAGAATAAAGTTTCCTCAAATATAACAGAAAAAGTTAATCCGCCAAAAATACATGAAAAAGAAATTATTAGGCTAGAAATTGATGAAGTTGCTAACCTACTTGATAGTGTTGAAACTGGTGACAAACTTACAAAACAACAGCAATATTTTCACAACTTAACAGAAAAACGAGATGTTGCAATATTAACCCTATTTTTAGGCACAGGAATTCGTATCAGTGAACTTGTTGGAATAAATGTAAATGATGTTGATTTGGAACAAAATGCATTCACAATAACTAGAAAAGGTGGAAACAGAGTTATTCTATATTTTGGTGATGAAGTTAAAGCAGCACTTGTAAATTATATTATTGAAAGAAATGAAAACAAAAATGTAAGCAAAGACGAAAATGCATTGTTTCTTTCTTTAAGAAACAAAAGAATAAATGTGAGAACAGTTGAAATTTTGGTTAAAAAATATAGCAAACTTGTTACTCCCCTAAAACACATAACCCCTCACAAATTGCGTAGCACTTATGGCACAAACCTATATAAGGAAACAGGAGACATTTATGTTGTTGCAGATGTTTTGGGACATAAGGATGTAAACACAACAAAAAAATATTATGCTGCAATTACTGATGATATAAGACGAAATGCTGCCACAAAAGTAAAATTAAGAGAAAATTAGAACAAATGTTTGACATTGTTTTTGCGTTGTGATATAATCAACTTGAAAACAATGTTTTTTATGTGAGGGAATATGAGAAATCTAGAAACAAATATAAAAAATTTAATGGATTTTATTGTTGAATATAACACCACAAATGGCTATATGCCAAGTGTTAGAGAAATGGCTGCACATATAGGAATAAAAAGCACTTCAACAATAAATTATTATATAGATGTTTTGGAACAAAGAAATTATTTAAAACGTCATAAAGACAGAAATCGAGCAAGAGCTTTGGAAATAGTAAAAGAAACACCTAAATTTGTTAGATATAATGAATACTGCCCTGAAATAACTAATATCCCTCTTGTTGGTACAATCACAGCAGGTGAACCAATACTTGCAATTGAAAATATTGAAAGCCAATTTGGTTTTCCAGAGGACTTATTTGGTAGTTCTGACCTATTTATGCTAAATGTTACTGGTGAAAGTATGATAAATGCTGGAATTTATAACAATGACATAATTGTTGTAAGAAAACAAAATTATGCAAACAACGGTGAAATTGTTGCAGCACTTGTTGATGATTGTGCAACCGTAAAAAGATTTTATAAAGAAGAAAATAGAATTCGCTTGCAACCGGAAAATCCTACAATGGGTCCAATTTATACTGAAAACTGTGTAATTCTTGGAAAAGTTGTTGGCCTTGTTAGAAGAATGAGATAAAAGGAGTGTTAAACACTTCTTTTTTACTAGTTTTCACATTGCACAAAAAAGATAAAACAATGTTGTTTTATCTTTTTATAAATTATAAAGATATTCAATTTCTTTTGATGAAAGCTGCCGGTATTCTCCCCTTTTTAAACTTCCTAGTGAAAGATCAGCAATTTTAATACGTTTCAAAAAAACAACTTTTTTTCCAATGCATTCAAACATTTTGCGAATTTCTCTATTTCTTCCTTCGAAAATTGTGATTTCCATTTTTGTTTCAATTTTATTTTTTTCAATGATTTTAATTATGCATTCATGCAATTTATATCCATCAATGATAACGCCATTTCTTAATTTTTGAAGTTCAGTTTCAGTAATAGTTGAATTTATGTTTACCAAATATGTTTTGCTTATGTTATTTCTTGGATGTGTGAGCTTGTTTGTGAGTTCACCATCATTTGTAAGGATTAAAAGCCCTTCGCTGTCAAAATCCAATCTTCCCACAGGATAAATTCTAGATTTTGAATTTATAAGGCTTACAACAGTTTTTCTGCCTCTATCATCACTCGCTGTTGAAACATAACCTTTTGGTTTGTTAAGCATAAAATATTCGAAATCGATGTGAGCATTGATTTGTTTATTATCTAGCAAAACAATGTCATTTTCTGTTATGTCTGTCGCAAGTTCTGTAACAATTTTGCCATTGACTTTTACTCTGTGTGAAAGTATCATACTTTCTGCTTTTCTTCTGCTGGCAACACCTGAAGTTGCCAAGTACTTATTTATTCTCATTTTAATACCAATTATCCACAATATCTTTCAACTTTTGACCAAAATCTTTGGTCTCTATATCTTCCATAGTATAAATTTTTGAAACAAAAATCAAGTTATTTTCAAAATAAATTTTAAATTCACCAACTTCTTCATCTTTTTTTACAGGTGCTGTCAAAATATTTTTTAATACAACTTTCGTATTTATCTTTTCAAGTTCACCAGCTTTTAGAGGATAATTGAAAGGAGTTTTTGTGTAAGTTTTTACGCTATCTACTGCTCCATTTTCTACCTTAACGCTATCAATATATTTGTTTGCTTCAAGAATTGTTTGATTTGAATAAAGCTCAAAGCAAGATTCAAGCATTTTTCTACTTTCTTCAAACATATCTTGACAGTTCAAAACAACGGCAATTAGCCTCATTCCGTCGCGCATGCAACTTGTCACACAGCAGCGCCTTGCATTGTCAGTAAATCCTGTTTTAACGCCTTCACAACCATCCATATTTGATTGCAATAGCTTATGCTTGTTTCTTAAAAATCTGCTTTCACCATTTTTGCTATTTGGAATTTGAGCAAATTTTGTTTTTACGATTTCTCTAAAATCCTTGTTTTCCATGGCTTTTGCTGTTATTATTGCAAGGTCATAGGCAGAGGTGTAATGAGTTTGACTATCAAGTCCATGAGTATTATCAAAATGAGTGTTATGTAAATTTAATTCTGCTGCTTTTTGGTTCATTAGTTCAACAAATTTGTTAATATCTCCATTGCCCACTTTATATCCTATTGCAAGTGAAGCATCATTTCCACTTGAAAGCATCAAGCCAAGTAAAAGATGTCTCATGGAAAGGTGTTCATCTTTTTTTAGATATATACTTGTCCCTTCAATTCCAACAGCTCTGTTGTCAGTTGCAAAAATTTCATCTAAATCTTTTGTGTTTTCAAGTGCTACTAACGCTGTCATAATCTTTGTTGTGCTTGCCATAGCGAGCCTTTCATCTTTATTTTGTTCAAGCAAAACTCTCCCACTTTTTGCCTCAATAACTACTGCACTTTTGGCAGAGAGTGAAGTACCTTGCAAACTTATGCACTGCTCCGTTTTTGGAATAAATAAGCTCGATGCAAAAGTTATTACTGCAAGTAAAAAAATAATGGTAAAAGTAAATAATTTTTTATCCATACCTTACTCCTTTTTTAAATTTTTTGTTATATCACCAAAGAGTTTCATTACATCTTCAAAAGTGTTTTTGTTTTCAATTGTTATGAGTTTGAGCTTATCGTCATTTCCAATCAAAAAACCAATTGGCACAATGCTAACTCCAGCAGTTGAACCACCGGCAAAAGGATATTCTTTTTGTGCATTTTTTGGTGGAATGTTTTGACTATATTCACCGCCACCTGCAACAAATCCAATAGTCACTTTTGTGATGGGAATTATTGTAGTTTCTCCATTTTTTATTGGATTTCCTATAACTGTGTTTACATCAGTTAACTCTTTTATTTTACTCATTGCTTGTCGCATTAAACTTTCTATTTTGTCATTATTATTTTGCATTATTATCTCCTTCCAAAAATTTTATTGTTTGTGCTTCGGCATAGCTCCAAAGCAAATCAAATATACTCAATGATATTTTTGCCTTAAATCCAAATTTTATTACATTTTTCTCAAAAGTCGGATAGACTTTTAAATTCATAATTGTTTCGCTCTTTTTTGTTTTAAAAACTGTATAGGCAATTTTTGATAGTATGTCGACATAGCCACAAACAATTGCAGATGCAAAAGCGTTTTGTTTTAGTCCAAAATTAAAAAAGATCCCTAATCTTTTAAAATATATCTTTCTAAAAAGTATGTTTTGAAAATGCGTATATTCTTTGATGGATTCCTTATCAAGTTCAATAGGTAAATATTTACTTTTTCCTTTTTTATTTGTAATTTTTATGCATCTTGATTTAATCGATAAAGTATAATCAAAAATTTTTATTCCAACAAAACAAACTTTCAATTTTCCTATATTATTTTTGACATTAAAAAAAATCTTTGCTTTTATAGTAAGTTGAAAAACAAGGAAAATAAATAAAATCAAAATTGGAATATAAAAAAAACCCATTGAATTATTATTTGTCAATGAGCTTAATTTATTCAATTTTGTTTTTATATAATTGAGTTTGATATAATATAATATAATATAATATAATATATTAGAAAATTTTAAGATTATTTACATTTTTTTTTAAAATCAACAAATTTTACTACTTTTTATAAAAAATTATTATAACTTATTCAATTTCGATATCAGGATTATCTTGAAGAATGCTCCAATCAATTCCAGCATCATCTTTTAAATTTTCGTCATTATCTATATTCTCTTTTGATACATTTTGGTTATCAATTATATTGTTTGAATTATTTTCATAATACTCTTTTTCAAGCATAGTTTCAATATCTTGATTAAGATCAAAATCTTTAAAATATTCATTATTTAAATTTTCAGTGCTAACACTATTGTTATTTTCTTTTTTTTCTTCTTCATTTAAATCTTCAAGCGGCGTATTTTTGTCTTTTTGATTTATATTTAGTTCATCAAAAGTTTGCTCATTTTCATCATCTGTAATTTCAAATTCGTTATAGAGATGATTGTTTTCAAGTTGAATTTGTTCAACGCTTTTCATAAGCTCAGCATAATCAGGAAGTTCATCTAAACTGTTGATTCCAAAGTGACGTAAAAATTCGTCTGTTGTTCCAAAAAGTAGTGGTTTTCCAACAGCATCTTTCCTTCCAACAACTTCAATAAGTTTATAGTTTAATAAAGTTTGAATTGCATAGTCACTATTTATTCCCCTAATATCTTGAACATCAAGTCTTGTAACAGGTTGTTTGTATGCAATTATGGCCATAACTTCTAGTGTTGCTTTTGTGAGTTGCCTTTCTCTTATTGGATTGAGAACAAGGGAAACATCATCAGCATATTTTGGATTTCCACAAAGTTGAAGTTTGTCTTTGTATGTAATAAAATTTATTCCACAATCTTCGTTATATCTTTCCTTAAGTTTTTCAATAGCCCTGTCTAGTTCTTTTGGTGTGGCTTGCAATTTTTCCATAATCACTCCACGATCAAGGCCATCACCTGACAAAAAAAGTAGTCCTTCAATTATCTTGTCCAAATTGTCCATCAAAATTTTCTCCTCTAACAATTTCAATATCACCAAACATTTTTTCTTGACTTACATTTATAATTTGCAATTTTAAAAGTTCAAGCATCGCCATAAAAAGCGTAATAACTTCACCACGAGAAAAATCTTCGCCAACAAGTTCAACAAATTCAATTTTCTCGCAAGTTGAAAGAATTGTTTTTATTTCAAAAATCTTTTCCTCAACAGTCCAGCGATCTTTTACAATCGTTCTTTCTTCTTGCACAACTTCCCTAACTGCAGCTTTTGTGAGCAAATTTGTAAAGGCATTTATAAGCCCATCTATGTTCATTTGCGTTAAAACATTTCTAAAATCATTAACTTTTTCATCAGGGAGCTTATACATTCTGTTTGGTATTTCTTGCGTTTTCATCTTTTCGCTCGCTTCTTTATAGAGTTTGTATTCCTTTAACCTTTGAAGAAGTAACCATTCAGGGTCATTTTCATCTTTAACTTTTTCTTGCTCTTGTGGAATCATTGATTTTGATTTTATTTCCACAAGTGTGGCAGCAACTTCAATAAATTCAGCTGCATTCTCCATGTCAACTTTGTCAATATCCCGCATATAATTGAGATATTGCTCTGTTATGCTTGCAAGTTTTATATTTTCAATTTCAAGTTTGCTATCTTTTATCAAATACAAAAGCAAATCTAGTGGCCCTTCAAAATTTGAAAGCTTAACCTTGTAACTTTCACTGGTATCAAACTTACTTAAATAATTATCTGTAACTTTAACATCGCCCAAATTGATATCTTTTGAATTTTGAAGTTCCAAAACATTAAACCTATTTGCATCAAGTTCATCTTGCTGCTTTTTCATTATATCATTAAGAATCCTATTTACATTTGCCTTTGCTTTTTTCATTTCAGGCGTTTCAATAGGCTCTAGTAAAATATCTATATCTTCATTATTATCACTGACATCACTATTTTCTGCTCTTTCAAAAAGCTTCTGTTCAAATTCATCTTTTGTCTGCATCTAAACCCCCAAAACATATTCCCAAAAATTCACCATAGGAACACCTATCAGATTCATAAGATATGAAAGTGCAATATCAAATACGCTTGTTATAAATAATGCAAGCAAAATAAAACTTCCATATTTCATCATAAAACTTAAAAATTTGTTTGCCCTTTTTGAAAGTGAATAAATAATATTGAATCCATCTAGAGGATAAATAGGAATCAAATTAAATATAGCAAGTCCCAAATTTATCGTGAATAATTCAGAAAATAAAATTTTTAAAAATGTAACAGCAAAATTTGCTATTTGATTTGTTGCGTATGCTTCAAGTTTAAAAAATAAAACATATATTCCAGCAGAAAAAAATGCTAAAAATATATTAGCGACAATGCCGGCAATAGAAGTTAGAAATATTCCTTTTCTATATTCCTTAAAATGCAATGGATTGATTGGTACAGGTCTTGCCCAACCAAATCCAAAAAGCAAAAATGATATTGTTCCAAATATGTCAAGATGTGCAAGTGGATTTAGTGAAAGTCTACCTCTAAGTTTTGCTGTATCATCACCATTTCTATATGCAACATATGCGTGGGCAAATTCGTGAACGGAAATACTTATCATAATTGCAAGCAAAAAAGCAACAATGTAGAATATTGTTTCATCAGTAAATCCATTTCGCAAAATTCTTATCATTTAAATGCCCTCAATCGCAATATATTATATACTATATTATATTTAATTGCAATAAAAAAGAGCAAAAATATGCTCTTTGGTTAGATTTTACTTACTTTTTGAATTAAACATTATGCTAAATTATGCACTATAAAATTTACTTGCAATAAATCATTTAATAAATATTTATATAATTAAATTGACCAGTTGTCATAAATTTGATGAGTAATATCGATAAATGATGGTGTTTTGTAAGTTTCATTTGCAATCAAGTTTGCTTCACATATATTTTTGTCGCCATTTTTTACAATAATTTTTCCAATAATATCACCTTTGTTTACACAATTTTTTATATCATCAAAATTTGTTTCAATGTTATAATTATTTTCAATTGATCCGCTCTTTTGCAAAACAAACAAATCATTTTCAGGTACGCATTCAACAAAACTTTTTAAGCCCTTAAGTCTTATATTTGATCTTATTATATTTTGCATATCAACAACTTTAATATTCTTGTAATTAGCAAAGCCATAATTTAACAAATTTGATGAAATGCTAAATCTATCACTTGCAGTTTTTGCACCCATAACAACAGAAATAAGTCTCATATCATTTCTTTTTGCAGATGCGCTTAAACAGTATCCAGCTTCATCAGTAAACCCTGTTTTTCCACAATCACAACCTGGATAATATTTAACAAGTCTATTTGTATTTACAAGTTCTGTTTCCCTGCCACTTTCATGAACAAGTTTGTCCATCCAAATTGTGCTATATTTATGATACAAATCGTGTTTTGAAACAACATTCAAAAGTTTTGCAATATCTTCTGCCGTTGAATATTGATTTAATGCTGGAAGCCCTGTAGAATTTGCATACAAAGTGTTTGTCATTCCAAGATCTTTTGCTTTTTTATTCATTACGTCAACAAATTTAATTTCACTGCCAGAATAGCCTTCCGCAAGCACCACACTGCTGTCGTTTGCAGAAGCAATAACAACACTTTTAAGTAGGTCATCGATTTTGTACATTTTTCCAGCATCCAAAAATGCTTGAGATCCTTCCATACTTGCTGCATAATCGCTCACCAAAAGTTCAGTGTCAAGAGTCCATTCACCATTTTCAATTTTTTCCATTGTTAAGAGTGATGTCATAAGTTTAACCATACTTGCAACTTCTCGTTTTTCAGTGCTGTTTTTTTCTGCCAAGACTGTACCTGTATTTGCATCAATCAGACAATATTCAGGAACATCTAAATCAAGTTCATTACTTGCAAATACAACATTACTTTTAGTTTTAACAAGTGACACTACAGTGACAAAAATCAAAACTAAGTTCAAAAAATAAAATAACATTTTTTTCATAATATTCCCTCAATCTTATATTGCGTCAAAAGAAAAAAATTATTAAAAAAATATTTGCATAGTATTATGCAAAGTGTTTGCGTAGTACTATGCAAATAAAATTATATGTTTTTGATGAATTCTCTTATAAGAATTACTAGATTTTTTGATGCTGTTTTTCCGCATTCAAGCACTTCTGTGTGAGACAATTTATTCTCCCCCAATCCAGCTGCTTTGTTTGTGATTAAACTTAATCCCAAAACTTTTAAATTGCATTGTCTTGCACATTCAACTTCAATTGCTGTGCTCATTCCAACAGAATCTGCTCCTAAAATACTTGCCATTTTAATATCAGCCTTTGTTTCATAGAATGGTCCTATAAACTGAATGTATATTCCTTGTTTTAAATCAATGTTTAAATTTTTTGCAATGTCTAACATTTTATTTCTATATTCTATGTCATATGGTTCAGTCATATCAATAAATTGGCTTCCATAGTCAATAATTGGTCCACCAATGAGCGGATTTTGGCCAGTGTGATTTATGTGATCAGTTATTAGCATAATATCTCCTGCATTTAGATCTTTTGCAATTGCACCGCTTGCGTTTGTGACAATCAATGTTTTGATTCCTAATTCTTTGAATATATAAATAGGAAGTACTGCTTCTTTTGCTGAAAAACCGTCATACAGATGAAATCTTCCTTGCATAGCAATGATAGTTTTTCCTTCAAAATTACCAATAATGAATTGATTTTTATGTCCATGAACTTTTGATTTTGGCATTCCATTTAACTCATCATATGGTAAAACAACTTTATCACTCATTTCATTTGCAATGTCACTTAATCCACTGCCAAGAATTATGGCAATATCTGGAGCTTTATCTATTTTGCTCTTTATTTGATTCACAATATTTTTTACTATTTTTTCCATATATAATCACCTATCAATGATTTTTTATCCAAAAAGTAATCTTCAACAAATTTTCCAATATTATCAAATCCGTCAAGAGTTCCCAAATTAACATTTTGTTTAACATTTTTTCCATATATAACTAATGGCGCAAATTCTCTTGAATGATCAGTTGAAGGTGTTGTTGGATCATTTCCGTGATCACCCGTAAGCATCAAGATATCATCATCTTTCATATTTTCAATAAATTTTTTCAAAAATTCATCTGTTTCTTCAAGCGAGTTTGCATAGCCTTTAACATCATTTCTATGTCCATAAAGCATATCTGTATCAACAAAATTTATAAAAACAAATCCACTATCAAGCTCTTTTTGAATTTCAAGCGTTGCTTTCATTGCGTCTTTATTGTTGTGATTAAGATATTTTTTTGTGATTGCTTGATCTGCGAAAATTTCGCTAATTTTACCAACAGAAACGATATCTATACCTGCATCAAAAAGTTTTTGCATTGTATTGTTTTTATCTGGAACTAATGAAAAATCTTTCCTTCCCTCATTAAGTCTTTCAAATTTTCCATTTTTCGTTGTAAATGGTCTTGCAATCACTCTGCCAACAGCATATTTTCCGCTCATAATTTTTCTTGCTTTTTGACAATATTCATATAGTTTTTCAAGTGAAACAGCATCTATATGAGTTGCGATTTGAAGCACACTATCTGCAGATGTATAAACAATTGGATATCCGGTTTTTAAATGCTCATCGCCCAAATCTTGAATAATTTGCGTGCCACTTGCAACGATATTGCCTAATATTTTCGTGCCAAAAGCATTTTCTAGTTTACCAATAACCTTTCTTGGAAATCCATTAGGGAATGTTGGCATTCCGGTTTTGCTAATTATACCCATCATTTCAAAGTGACCTGTTGTTGTATCTTTTCCTTGACTTAATTCTCTAAGCCTTCCAAAGGAACCAATAACATGTTGTTCCTTTCTAAAATGTAAACCATCAATATTTTTTAGACCAAGTTTTGAAAGTGTTGGGATTTTTAATGGAACTTGTGCATTTACATTTTCAAATGTGTTGCTACCTTCATCATTAAAATTTTTTGCATCTTCACTTTCTCCAACGCCAAAACCATCTAAAACAAATAAAAACAATCTTTTTTTCATATTTATAGTATAGCATATTCTTATGTAATTATTAAATGATTATTGATAAAAATTTTGAAAAAATTAGCGTTACTAATAGCAATAACAAGCACAAAATCAAAATAATTGCAAAAACGATTAAAATGGCTTTATATGGATAATATGAAAGTTTTGAACTCGTTCCACTGCACTCACTAGCTGATTTGCATATCATAAAAATTATAACAAACATAAAGATTATGCTTAGCTTTATAATAAAATAAAATATTGCATAAATTATTCCAGTAAATTTTGACATTGAACAAAAAATAATGCAATTTATTATAAGCCTAAAAGTCAAAAATGAGAAAAATATATAATTGATAAAACTCAAAAATGGAAAATTATTTATTAACAGCAGTATTATTGCAATAAAAAAATATTCCAAAGACTGTTTCAAAAAAAACAAAAAACCACTTTCCCCACATAAAAATTTCAGTATGATTTTATCTGTAAAATTTATGAAAGTAAAGTTTGAAAAATTACTTACTCCAACACAAAAACCAATAGAAAATCCTAAAACTATTGATATAATTGAAATAAATAAATACTTTTTGTTGATTTTAAAAAACTCTGAGATACTTTCTTTAACATAAAATATATTTCTATATATACTCTTATTCATATAACATTATATGAATATAATTCTCGTTTAATTATAATTTCCTATTTTTCTTTTTTCAAATTGAGGCATTAAATTTTCAATGCACATATAAATAAATTCTCTATTTGTAGGTTTTTTTCCATCTTCCAAGCATTTTGAATAAAATACTTTGTGCCAATAATTTTTACCAAAACCTTTCCATGCTTTTTCAATTGCATTGCGAATATTCCTTTCAACATTTGCAGATGTTGTTTTAAAATTTGCTGCTATTATCGGATATTCATTGGAAGAAAGCGAATGCAAAATCCCTTTGTTTGCAATTACATTCTTTATTCCGAGTTTTAAATATGCACAACCCGAATATTTCATCGAAAATCCTAAATCAACAAGTAATTTTGATATTTCAATATCAAGATTTTTGTATGCTTCATCTTTAAGCCTTGTTGAGATACTTTCAAAATTAAGCTCACTTTGCATATCTGTGATTATACTTGAAAGCTCAGAAATTTTTGAAATCATTAAATTTTTGCAAACTATACTTTTTAATCCCGCGGTTGATCTTTCATCGCCCAAAAAGATTATTTTTTTTGTTTTATATTCTTGTTTTTCCAAAAAAGCATTTAGTATGCTACTTGAAAAATCAATAGTTTCACAATCACAAAATATAATTTGTGGTTCAAGTTCCAAACTTTTAATTGTTAGTTCAACAAAATCAAGTGCTGTTATCAAGTTGATACTGAATTCTTTGCAAATATTATGCACTTTGTATGCTAGATCATAATTTTTTTTGCTATAAAGTATAGCTGTTAATTCCATTTTTATCATACTTTTCTCCTAAACTGTTTAAAGTGTAGCACGATAAAAATTTTTTGTCTATTGTTTTTGTAAAAATTATTTATTTTTTTACAAAAATATTTAAAATTAACATAAAATCGCATAAAATTGATGTGAAATATGTAAATATTATTGTAAAAATATGTCCAAAAATATTAAATTATTGATTTATCATCCAGTCTAAATACACTCCAAAACCCTTGGTTGGATCATTTATAAACACATGTGTAACTGCACCTATAACCATATCATTTTGAATAATTGGACTCCCACTCATTCCTTGAATTATTCCACCTGTTTTTTGTAAAAGTTCTTTGTCTGTTACTCTAATCACCATACTTTTTTCGTTGCTTGTGCTTTGATAATTTGTTTTAATAATTTCTATTTCATAGTCTTCTGCTGTTCCACCATCAATTGAGGTTCTTATATAAGCTTTTCCGGGTTTTGCATATAATCTGCCACCTGCTTTTAAGCATTGTTTGATAGAATAATCCTTGTTTGCTTCACCAAAAACGCCATATTCTGTGTTTTTGTCAACTGATCCAATTTTATTGTTTTTACTTTGAATAAACAATCCTTTTAATTCACCTGCTTTGCCTTTTGTTCCTTTTTTTAAACCAAGTACAGTGCAGTTGTACATTTCTCCACTATTTATGTTATATATCGTTTTTGTGTCATTATCACAAATAGCATGACCAAGGGCTCCAAATCTGTTATTATCTTTTCTCACAAAAGTTAAAGTTCCAATACCAGAGACATCATCTTTTACCCATAAACCTAACTTGAAAATACCACTGTTTTTATCTAATTTTGACCAAATTGTTGATTGATGATATTCATTCTGCCTTTTGAATTTGATTTCGAGCTCCCTATTTTGATTATTTTCTCTATTTGCAACTTTACAAATGTCTGCTACTGAATTAACACATTCACCCTCGATTTCACAGATTATATCGCCTTTTTTTAGTCCGCTGTTTTGCGTAGTATCAAATTTTCCATCTTCTGTTTCAACATCGCCAAAACCAAGTATCACAACTCCATCACCATTCAATGAAAATCCAACAATATCTCCACCAGTATAAACTTCAGGTTCTTCAGTATTTGCAAAAAAAGTTTTTATAGTGATTAAATTTAAAAGTTTCAAATCAACCTTTATTGGCTTTTTTTCGCCTGCAGAAGCAAAAATGCTATCATCATATTTAGCATAAACAAACTTTCCAAAAGGCTTTTCTTTGTTAATTTTTTCAACTGTTTCAAAAGTTGAGTTTAATGTATTTGATAAATTATAAATAGCCAAAAAAGGTGTAGTGAAAATTACATACACAAAAAAAGATAAAATTGACAAAATTATAATAAAACTTAGCTTTTTAACTTTTTTTGACATAAAAAACCACTCCTGAGAGTAGTTTATTTCTTTGTTATTTTATTATACTTGTCAAAATTTAGTAAATCCATTAAATAAAATAAATATCATTAAATTTTTATAAGAAATCATAATTTTATCAGTTGTTAAATCTTGACTCATTATATTGATTCTTTGTAAGCATCTTGTTCAGATATCATATTTTTTGCGTTTTGAATTGACGTTTCAGTGAGCTTATCGCCAGACAAAAATCTTGCGATTTCTCTAATTTTTTCATCGTTATCAAGTTTTTTTACAGTAGTAACTGTTCTGTTGCCTTGTTCACCTTTTCTTATAAGATAATTCGTGTCTGCCATAGATGCAATTTGATGCGCGTGTGTAACGACAATAACTTGATGATTCTTGGAAATTATTGCCATTTGTTTTGCAACTGCTTCACTTGTATTGCCACTTATACCAGTATCAATTTCATCAAAAATCATTGTTGGCATATCATCACTTTCTGCAATCACTGCTTTTAAGGCTAACATAAAACGACTAATTTCACCACCAGAAGCAATTTTATTTAGTGGTTTGAGCTCTTCACCTAAGTTTGCAGAAAAAAGCAATTCTACTCTATCAGCACCATTGAAATACAAATTGTTTTCAATATTTTCATAATCAGTAAATTTAAATTTAATTTTTGCATTCTTTATGCTTAAATTATATAAATTATTTACTATTTGAGAAGATAATAATTTTGCCTTTTCCTTCCTAAATTTGCTAATTTTATCGGCATTTTCAAACATTTTGTTTAACAAAATTTGTTTTTCTTTATGCAGTCTTTCAATTTCTTTATCAGCGTTTTGGAGAATTAAAAGTTTGTTTTGCATTTCTTCTTTGTTTAATAAAATATTTTCAACAGTGTTTCCGTATTTTCTAAACAATTTGTTATACACACTAAGCCTATCTTCTACAATTTGTTGATCTGATTCACTAAAATCTGATTTGCTATTGTAATCCTTTACGCTTTCAAGAATATCTTCAAGTTCAATTTGCACACTCTCAAGCCTTTGAGAAAGTGGAAGCAATTTTTCATCATATATTCCTGCTTGTGCAAATCCGTTTTTTGCTCTTGAAATGTTTGAAATAACATTATCGTCCAAATAATTTTGCGCAGACATAGTATTAGAAATAATTTTTCCTAAATTAAGCAAAATATGTCTTTTTTCAAGTAAATCATTGTAGTCATCAACTCCAATTTCAGCGTTTTCTATTTCGCTTATTTGGTAACTCAATAGATCAATATTGCTCAGTCTTTCAGTATCATTTCCACCATATTGTTTCAATTGTTTATTTATTTCTTTAAGATTTGCAAATTCATTTTGATATTCTTTATATGGTTCAAAATCATTAATTTTTGAAAATTTATCTAAGATATCCAAATGATTTGATGAATCGAAAATAATTTGATTTTCATTTTGCCCATAGCTATCCACCATAAAACTAGCGAGTTCTTTTAACATCGATAATGTTATTGGAAAGCCATTGAGTCTTATGTCACTTTTTCCGTCAATTTTGTGACTACGAGAAATATATATTTCATCTTGTTTATCCAAATCATATTTTTGACAAAAATCATGAAATTTTTTTTGGGAAACTTGATTTAATGAAAACTTACCAATAACTTTACAGTCACTTTCACCATTTCTGATAAGTGTTTTATCAAGTCTATTTCCAAGAAGTAAGCCAATTGCATCCAAAAGAATGGACTTTCCTGCTCCTGTTTCACCGGTCAAGACATTAAGTCCACTTTCAAATTCAATTTCAATATTCTCAATCAATGCAATATTTTTAACTGATAAGTACTCCAGCATATTTTTATTTTATCATAAATTAAATTGTTTTTGCAAATGCTTGACAGATAAATGTTAAACTTATATAATTTTGTTGTAAATAACTGAGGTATATGCGTATAGCTCAGTTGGCTCGATGTGTAAAGCAAAGTTGCCAGTGGTAAGTTTGAAACCAAAGCGTAAGGAACTTTATGTTCCGCCGAAAAACATCTGGTCTACCGTAAATGTATGTTAACAAAGTTTGCAGAAAACAAAACTAATTATTTAGGCGAATAGCTCAGTTGGTAGAGTCGCGGTCTCCAAAACCGTTGGTCGTGGGTTCGAGTCCTACTTCGCCTGCCAAGAAAGAAGTCAAGTGTTATACTATGACTTTTTTATTGTTTATAGAAACATTTTTATGACTCGAACATAGGTTCATGACCATGCCCATTCTCTCACAAACATAAGTTGGTTCAGTCGTCACGCGACGACTTGCTACTGGCAATTCGCATTACACTGCTCGCATACTTTGCTTGCCAAACAATTAAATTGGAAATATATGTATATTTCCACTTTTTATCAAAATTATTACATTTTAAAACTTTAGCAAAAGTTCATTTTTTTGATTGATACTATTACCAAAACAATTTGCTATAAATTTCAAAAAATAGGTTTTCGCGATGTAAGTATTTAGCATTAAAATGCAACCACTGCAATATTTTTTAAGATTTGACCTTACTTGATATTATGAGAAAATACTATGGCTTTTTTGTTTGACTTGCTTAAATATCATAAAAAATAAAGTAATATATGTCTTTAAAATAAATTAATTTATTTGACAATTTTTGACAATTTAATTATAATTTTAACAATGAATGTATTTTATACATTGTATATTTTATTAGGAGGTAAAGAACTATGAAAAAATTTAAATTTGCTTCTTCAATTGTTATTTTGGCTCTTGGTATTTTAATGCTTGTTGGAGCAATCCCTGTGATAATGGGAAAAGAAAGTGGAATTGTTCAATTTTTTATGTCTTACGAAATTGGAGTTGTTGCAGTAATAATGCTTGTTATTGGAATTTTACAAGCCATTAAAAAAGATTTGCCAATTTCTAAGGGATTCCACATTACATTAGGTGTTTTGGGAATAATGTTTCAACTTATTGCACACTTTATTGGTGGATATTTTACGATTATGCTAAGTACCACATATGCAATACTTTTATTTATACTTGAAATCACAGAAATGAAACGTCAAAAAGGTTTTGCAGAAAAAGGACTTGCACTACTTATCAGTGTTTTTGCAATAGTATATGCAAGTTGCTATTTAGTATTTTCAATATTTGGTAAATTTATCCCAAATGATATTGAAAATGTACTTTACATAATATCTATATCTATTCTTCCAGCATTGCTCATTTCAAAAGGCGTAGTTGATATTATAAGAAGTTTCAAGCCAGCAAAGCAAGAAGAACCTGTTGCAGAAAAAGTTGAACAACAATAAATAGTTTAATAATAATTTTAATAGTGAAAAAAAATCCTAATTTTAGGATTTTTTTGTCATTGCAAAAATAAATAAAAATTTTATTTTAGAGTAAATATATATTTTGATAAAAATAGAAAATATGATATAATTAAAATATGAAAGATGTTGCAATTTATACTGATGGTGCATGCTCAGGTAATCCAGGAAAAGGTGGCTGGGGATGTGTTTTGATTTATAAAGATATACAAAAAGAGTTTTCTGGGTATGATGAAAACACAACAAACAACCGAATGGAAATGCAGGCTGTGATTGAAGCATTAAAAAAACTTAAAGAGCCTTGCATTGTGGACTTATATTCTGACAGTGCTTATGTTTGTAATGCATTTGTAAATGATTGGATTTCATCTTGGAAAAATAATGGATTTAAAAATGCAAACAAAAAAGAAGTTTTAAATAAGGAGTTATGGCTCGAAATAATTGAGCTTTGTAATATCCATAAAGTAACTTTTCACAAAGTTAAGGGTCATGCAGATAACAGACTTAACAATCTTTGTGACAAACTTGCAACTGATGAAATTAAAAGGCATAGTATTTAATTTTGTATATATATTCTTTAAAATGAATAAATTATGACAAATATGCATATCTTTTTATAATTATACAATTTTTATCAAAACTCAATTTAACTTAATAATTAGAAAATTTTATTCGTAACATTTTTGCACAATAAAAAACACATTAAGCGAAAACTTAATGTGTATTTTTTACTTTGCAAATTCAACTGAACGAGATTCGCGAATAACATTGACTTTGATTTGTCCTGGATACTGCATTGTGTCTTCTATCTTTTTTGCAATTTCTTTTGCAAGGAAAAGTGCATCATCATCATTGATTTCTTCAGGTTTCACCATAACACGAATTTCGCGACCTGCTTGGATTGCATAACATTTTTCAACGCCTTTAAATCCACTTGCAATGTTTTCAAGGTCTGTAAGTCGCTTTATATAGTTTTCAAGACTCTCTCTTCTTGCGCCTGGTCTTGCTGCAGAGATTGCATCTGCTGCTTGAACAAGCATTGCTTCTAGACTATGATATTCAACCCCTCCATGGTGAGCTTCAATGCAATGAATTACTGCTTCACTTTCACCATATTTTTTTGCTAGATCAACACCAATTGAAACGTGAGTTCCTTCAGTCTCTTGGTCAATAGCTTTTCCAACATCATGCAAAAGTCCACCACGTTTTGCAATTTTGACATCTGCACCAATTTCTGCTGCCATAAGCCCTGCAAGATATGAAACTTCCAAGCAATGTTTTAAAACATTTTGACCATAACTTGTTCTAAATTTAAGTCTTCCTAAAACTTTAACTAGTTCTGGGTGAATTCCTTGAATGCCAGCATCAAACACAGCATTTTCTCCAGCTTCCTTGATTTGAGCTTCAATGTCTTTTGTTACCTTTTCAACCATTTCTTCAATTCTTGTTGGATGAATACGACCATCAAGCATCAATTTTTCAAGTGATACTCTTGCAATTTCTCTTCTAACTGGGTCAAAGCCAGAAAGAACTATTGCCCCTGGTGTATCATCAATGATAACATCAACACCTGTTGCTTGCTCTATAGCTCTTATATTTCTACCCTCACGACCGATAATGCGACCTTTCATATCATCATTTGGAAGATTTACAGTTGAAACCGTGATTTCACTTGTTTGGTCAGATGCACATCTTTGAATGGCTTGAGTTATAATGTTTCTTGCTCTTTTGTCAGCATCATTTTTTGCATTTTCTTCAATATTACGAACGAGGGTTGCAGCCTCTTTTTTTGCATCCTCTTCAAACGCATCAATAAGAGTCTTTTTTGCTTCTTCTCTTGTCATTTGTGCAACTTCTTCCAGTTTTTTATTGATGCCTTCATAAGTTTCAATCTCTTTTTGTTTCAATGCTTCAATTTCTGCTTTTTTGACCTCAATTTGCTCTTTGGTTTGTTCAATAGAATTTTGTTTGTTATCAAGTTGCTCTTCTTTTTTATTTAGATAAGTCTCTCTTTGATTAAGTCTATCCTCAAGTCTTTGAGCATCAGCTCTTCTTTCTTTGATTTCTGTTTCTGCCTCTGCTTTAAGTTGATGAATTTCTTCTTGAGCTTCTAAAATGCTTTCTTTTTTTGCAGTTTTTGCTTCAGCATAAGCTTGCTCAATGATTTTTGTTGCAGTGACATTTGCCTTTCCAAGCTTAGCTTGCAAAACTTTTTTGTCTACAAAATAGCCACAAATAATTCCACCAGCAAGTGCAACAGCAATAAAAATAATGCCTAACCAAACAGGAATATCTAAGAGCATTCCCATATTGTTCAACATATCATTCTCCTTATTAAATTTTTATTGTTCAGTTTAGTACTTTAAACATATTATCGAAAGCACTAAGTATATATAAAAATATCACTATTATTTCATATATATTTATATCGTACAATTATTTTTTTGATTTGTCAAATGATATTAAAAAAAATAATGTCAAATAAACAATAAAAATATTGCATAGTATTCATACTATGCAATAATATTAAATTAGCTAAAGGTTAAATTTTTATTTCTTCAATACTATTCATTGCATTTTCAATCAGGCCTTCAACATCTAGTTTATCCTCTTCTTCCTGCACTTTTTTAAGATTTGGCTTGATTAGTGGATATTTTGGAAGGAAAACTGTGCAGCAATCTTCAAAAGGCAAAATTGAAGTTTCAAAAGTTCCAATTTGTTTTGCAATATCAACAATTTCATTTTTATCCATTGCAATAAGTGGCCTAAACACTGGTAACACTTCAGTAACAAAATTGCTACTTGTTATACTTTCAACTGTTTGACTTGCTACTTGCCCTAGATCTTCACCTGTCACAATTGCTTTTGCACCAATTTTGCCAGCCAAACGCTCGGCAATACGCATCATAAATCTGCGCATCAGAGTTATCATATATTCATCTTTACAATTTTTGTGGATTTGTTCTTGAATTTGCGTGAATGAAACAACATAAAGTGTTCTCATATGAGTATAAGGCTTTATAATTTTTGCAAGTTCAACAACTTTTTGCTTTGCTTGTTCACTGGTATAAGGATAACTTGCAAAATGAAGCCCTGTGAGTCTCATTCCCCTTTTTGCAATTTTGAAGCAAGCAACTGGACTATCTATTCCTCCTGACAGCAGCGCAATTCCATCTGCACTACTGCCCACTGGCATTCCACCAGCACCTAAAATATTTTTGTAATAGATATATGTTTTATGATTTTCACGAATATCAATGTAGATTGTTTGATTTGGCTTGTGCACATCAACTTTTGCATTTGGATTATTGTCTAAAATCACTCCACCAATCAAGGAGTTGAGTTCCATACTTGACATTTCAAAGGTTTTGTCTGCCCTATTGGTGTCAACCTTAAAGGTTCCATCAATTTGAATATTTTTGCAAAAATCAATGATTTCATCTTTTGATGAATCTATTTCTATTGCACGACTTATGCTATATATTCCAAAGACCGTCAAAAGTTTTTCTACAATTATGTCTTCATCTTTTGAATCATAGTTTTCTATAATATATCTTGTTCTAAATCTTTTTGCAGTGGTATTTATTCCATAAAGTGCATATTTTATATTTTTTAAAAGCAAGTTTTCAAAAAAACTTCTATTGTTACCCTTTAAATAAATTTCACCATATTTTATCATTATTACGTTTTTCATTTGCTCATATTTTCCTTTAATAATTTATATTGCTTAATAATTTCATCTGTGGCTGTTTTTATCTCTTCAAATGTGTTAAAACTAGAAAAACTTATTCTTATGCTTCCTAAAATAAAGTCTTTTGAAACCCCCATATTTTCAAGCACTCTATTGCTTTGTTTTTTGCTGCTGCAAGCACTTCCGGTTCCAATCAAGACGCCCTCTTTTTCAAGCATATGAAGAAGCACTTCACCGCGAAGTCCTTTGAAACTGACACTTAAAATATATGGAGAGTTATTTTCAGCTTCATTAAAAACAAAATTTTCACAATTTGTTTCAATTTGAGATTTTACATATTCTCTATATGTTTTCACTTTTTCAAGATTCTCATTCAAAAATTTTTTTGAAATTGTGCTTGCAAGTGTCATACCTAAGATTCCACTGACATTTTCAGTACCACTACGCTTGTCTTTCTGCTGTCCACCACCAAAAAAGAGAGGTTTAAGTCTATCAAGATTTTTCACATAAATTGCACCAACACCTTTTGGCCCATGAAATTTATGTGCAGAAATGGTATAGCAATCCACACCCAAATCTTTAACATTAACATCTATTTTTCCAAATGCCTGCGTTCCGTCACAGTGAAAAATTATGTTTGGATTGTAGTCCTTAACAGTTTTGCAAAGCAATTTTATGTCGTTTATTGAACCAGTCTCATTTGACACATGCATAATTGAAACAAAATATGTGTTTGGTGTTAGCAAATTTTTAAGTTCATCTAAACTGACTGTTCCATCAGTTGAAAGTTTTGCAAATTTTATAATCTTGTTTTGTATTTTTAAATTATTTGCGACATTAAAAACACTGGGATGCTCACCTGATGCAAAAATGTATTCAGCATCCTTTTTTCCTGTTAAAAAGCCATTTATGGCAACATTATTTCCTTCAGTTGCACCTGAAGTAAAAAGTATGTGTTCTTCAGTTGTCCCAAGGTTTTTTCCAAGCTCTATTCTAGCATTTTTAATTAAATTGCTTGTGTCAATTGCACTTTGATATAAAGCGGACGGATTGAAATATTGATTTTTATTTATTTCATAAATCAAATCATTCACTTCATCAAATATTTTTGTTGTTGATGCATTATCTAAATAAATCATAAAATGATTATATCATTTTAATTTTATATTTGCAAATGTAAAAATATATTTGCTATGTTAATTAAAAAAATCGCAAACTTGTATAATGCATGGCATCATCTAAAATAGCCAAATAAATTGGCTATTTTAAGTTTGCGATTATTTTAAAATTTTATTTTATGGTATTAAATTCAGTGCATTTGTCAAATTGTCAGTATTTAAATAAGTGCTAGGTATTTGTCCTACAATAATATTTTCACCAATTAAAATTTGATTTGATATTGTGACATTTTGAGTATAAAGCGGCAAAAAGATACAAACATCAATTGAAATTGTCAAATAAATTTTGTGATAACTTTGATTGATTGACAAACTTGCAATTTGTGATCGATAAGTTGTTTTTACATTTCCTATTGGCACAATTTTTAACTTAATTTTAGGCCCTATTCCGCTCAATATTGGAAGTCCAGTAAATGTGCCAAGCGGAAGATTATAGTTTAGTAAATTCCCCTTATCAAGTTCAGTTTGAATTTCAATCATAATATCATTATTCAGTTTATTTACATTTTTTGCATTTACTTCGAGAAGCGTGACATTGCCGTCATTATCTTTTGAAACTGTAATTAAATTATCATAATCATTGCTAGAAATTGTGCCGGACGTTGCCATATTTATTACTGTTATGGCATTTGATTTGATGCTTGCAATATTTGCATTAACGATTTGAGGATTTACATAAAAGTGAAAGTATAAAAAAATTACTATAAAAATAATAGCAATAATGACTAATAATTTAATCCACTTCTTCTTTTTTTTGCATTTTACCATATTTATAATTATGAAAAACATATATTAAATATATTAAATATTATAAAATTTAAAAACCAAACAAAAAACAAATATTGACAAAACATATTTTTCGTGTTAATATGTAACCAGAGATTAAATTATGAAAAAAATAATTTTTGTTTTGCAAAATGGTTAACAAAAAATTTTGAAAGAAAATAGAATGAGGCTTAACAAAGAATTGCCAACTCCAATAAGTAGATTTGTTGATGATGAAGGAAAAACAAAAATCATAGTAAAAGCAAAAATGTTGGACAACAATCAATCAGATGTATTAAAAAAAATTATGTCATATCTCCCATTTAGGCTTAAGTTTCCGAATTATGACTCTAACAATATAATTTTATGATTGATGACTTTTTTATGATGGAATGTGTGTCACTAAAAATAGATAAAGATGAAGAAATTGCATTTGATAGAGAACTAACAAAAAACTATCAAAAATATATGTTGAACAAATTCGGTACATTTTATAAGGATAAAAAAACAGCATACATAAAAAAACTAAACAAAATTGAAAAAACACAACAAGAAAATCAAAAAGAACCTAATTAATAGGTTCTTTTTTTAACTATGCTTTGTTTTGCTTCTGAAAATCAAAGCGACAAAAAATGAAAAAATTACTGATGCAGCAATTCCAGCGCTAAGCCACCTGTAAAAATACCTAATATTCCTCGTGTTGAAACCTCTTTAATAACTCCTTTTGCAAGTGTCCTTCCAAAACCAATAATTGGTACAGTTGCTCCTGCCTTTCCAAAGTCAACAACATATTGATATAACCCGACACCTTCAAGAAGTACTCCTGCACACAAAAATGTTACAAGTATTTTTGCACTTGTCATTTTAGTTTTGTTTATAAGAATTTGTCCAATTAAACAAATTATTCCACCAGTTAAAAACACTCTTAAATAAGTTGTTAACATCTTTATTCACTCCTTAAATTCTTAAAATTTTACAATTTTTCTTTAATATTAGGCAAAAAAACTAAAATTTTTGTATTTTTTTGATATTTTTTTGAAAATTATTTTTTTTATTGATATTTTTTATTGATTTTATATCATTTAAATTTTCTTTTTTTAGGATATCATTATTGCTATCATCTCGTTCAATTACAACAGCATGAGCAATACATGGAATTGTTTCTCCTTGTTGAGTAGAAATGGTGCTTAAAAGTGCTCCTGTTGCAACAAATAAAACTCTGTTAAATTTGCCTGCATCCATTTGTTTTAATATATATCCATTAAGAATAGAAGCACTGCAACCAGCTCCACTTCCACCTTGAAAGGTTTTTTGGTCACGAGAAAAAATCATTTGTCCGCAATCGGAATAATTTCCACCAAGTTTATATCCATTATGTTCCATTAAATCTCTCAATATTTCAGAACCTAATTTTCCCAAATCCCCAGTAACAATCAAATCATAATCATCAGGTGTTCTTTTTGTATCTTTAAAGTGCTCAATAATTGTAGAACAAGCCGCAGGCGCCATTGCAGCACCCATATTGTTTGCATCTGTTATGCCGTAATCAGTTACTTTTCCAAATGTGGCCATTGCAATGTAATTTCCCGTACCCTCGTTGCTTAGAACTGTGCAACCAGAACCTGTGACTGTCCATTGACTGACTGGTGGGCGTTGATTTCCAAGTTCCAAAGGATATCGATATTGCCTTTCTGCTGTTGAGAAGTGACTAACAGTAGCACAAATGGTCTTTTTTGCATATCCACCATCAATAAGTGTCGCACCCAATGCCAAACTTTCACTCATTGTGCTACAAGCACCATAAAGCCCAATGAATGGCGTTTCAAAGTGCCTTGCACTAAAACTAGAAGAAATTATTTGATTAAGAAGGTCACCACCAATCATAAAGTCTATATCTTTCAAATCTATATTACCTTTTTGTAAAGCACCAATAATTGTTCTTTCCAAAATTTCTCTTTCAGCAAGTTCATATGATTTTTT
>CAJOLY010000013.1 GCA_905235485.1 uncultured Clostridia bacterium | reverse complement strand
CTTGACATTGGTTGTGGATATGGACCAATTGGAATCGTGCTAGGCAAAAATTTTCCAAATGCAAATTTCACACTTTGTGACGTTAATGAAACAGCAGTTGAACTCGCAAAAGAAAATGCTAAAAAAAATAAAGTTACAAATATAAAAAAAGTTATCCTATCAAACGCGTATGAAAATATTACTGGAAATTTTGATTTTGTTATTTCAAATCCTCCAATCAAAGCAGGGAAAAAAGTTTTGCTTGAAATTTTGCTGGGTTCATTTGACAGGCTCAAAAAGGGTGGAAGTTTAATATTTGTTATCAAAAAAAAGTTTGGCGAAGATAGCATAAAAAAACAACTTGAAAAAATTTTTAGTTCAGTTGAAATTCTAGTGCGAGATAGTGGCTATTATATCTTAAAAGCAACAAAACATTGTTAATATTAAATTCTATTGTATGTATTTCAAAATTCGCTAAGAGGTGAAAATATATTAAAATTTCATAAAAATATTTAAAAAAATGCAAAAAAAACTGTAAAAATAAAATTTTTTTTAAATAATATCAAAATCGAGGAAAATTTATGAAAACAATAACGCAACTTAAAATTCAATCAAAGGACAAAAATAGAGTTAATTTGTATTTAGACAATAAGTTCTTTTGTGGTTTGGATTTGGAAACAACAATAAAATATTCACTCAAAGTTGGCACAATAATTTCGGAGGAAAAACTTGTTGAAATTCAACTTGAAAGTGAAAAACAGTCTGCTTATATAAAAGCACTCAAACTTGTTTCCACAAGATACAAAACTCAACGAGAAGTTGAAAAATACTTGTATGAAAAAGGCTACGTTTCACAAGTTATCTATTATGTTCTTTCAAAGCTTTTGGAATATCATTATATTGATGATGAAAGATATGTCAATAGTTTTGTTGCATCGCACAAAAACACTTGCGGAAAACTTAAGTTAAAGCAACAACTTCTGCAAAAAGGTGTGAGTGAAAATTTAATAAATATTGCACTTGAAGATGAAGAGTTTGATCAAAGTGATGAAATCCAAAAGCTTGCAGAAAAATATATGAAATCAAAAGAAGATACAAAAGAGAATTACATAAAGCTTTTTAGATATTTGATGAGCAAAGGCTTTGAATATGATGAAATAAAAAAATCACTCAAAAAGGAAATTGAATGATGGAAAATGGCGTAGACATAGCAAAAATAGATAGGTTTGAAAAAGAAATTGACAATCCTGCATTTTTAAACAAGTATTTCACAAAAAATGAAATTGAATATATTTCAAAAAAATCAAAAAAGGCTCAAACACTTGCAGGACTTTTTTGTGCCAAAGAAGCAATTTTAAAGGCTTTTGGAATGGGTATTGGCAGAGAAATCAGTTTGAGAGATATTTCAATCTTACACGATGATTTTGGCAAACCTTATGTTGAGATAAATTCAAAGTTAAATTATTATCTTATGAAAAAAAATTCACAACAAATATGTGTCAGCATTTCTCATGATGGCGAGTATGCCATTGCATTTTGTGTGATTAACTGAGTATTCAGTAATCAAATTGCAAAGTTGTGTTGAAAGATAATTGGCTGTGGTAAAAATTGGAATATTTTGTAAAATTTAATGCAAACTATAAAGGACAAAGCGTCCTTTTTTGTTTATAAAAAATTTTTTTGGAGATTATTATGAAGAGAATAAATGCCATAAAATGTGAATTTGACAAAATCAATTTTCACAAAAAATTAAACTTTTGTCATAGTATTGATAAGGAAAGTTATAGAATACTATGTGAAGAATTTTTTTTATCTCAAAAGAATATAGATTTGGAAACAGAACTTGCTGAAAAAACGAATATTCTTTGCAATGAGAGTGAAAAAGAGTTTTTATGTTGGCTTAATTTGGAGTGATATGATAAAACGCGGAGAAATTTATTTTGCTGATTTAAGTCCTGTTGTTGGTAGTGAGCAGGGTGGTGTTAGACCTGTTTTGGTTATTCAAAATGATATTGGCAACAAATATTCTCCAACAATTATTGCAGCTGCAATAACAAGTCAACTAACAAAAGCAAAACTTCCAACACATATTGAACTTGACAAAGTTGATGGACTTCCAAAAAACTCAGTAGTTTTGCTTGAACAAATTCGAACTCTTGACAAAAGGCGTTTGAAAGAAAAAATCTGTGATATTTCGCCCATAAAGATGGCAGAAATAAACAACGCACTTCTTGTGAGCTTAGGATTTTATCAATGATTATTTGAATTTTCAAAAAAGTTTTGGTTTTCTTGCAAAATATATTTAAAAAGGTTAACAATTAGTTAACCTTTTTTGATTATACAAAAATTTTAATCTTCAAACCCACTCAAATAGTTCACATCAACACCAAAAAATTCTGCCAATAGCATTACACTTTGCAAATTTGGTATTCTTTCATTGGCTTCCCATAAACTAATTGCAACATAAGTTATTGAATTGTTTAATTGTTTAGCCAATTCTCTTTGACTTAAACCCTTTTCAATTCTTAATTCTTTCAATCTTTCGGGGAATTTATATTTCATTCTAATACTCATCACCTGCAAAAAAATTTGCGTCAACTCCAAAGTATTCAGCAATCATAATAACTGATTTAAAGTTCGGTATTGACTTTCCAGATTCCCAATTACATATTGTAGTCTTTGTAATTTCATTGCCTAATTCTTTTGCAAGTTGTCTTGTGCTTAAATTTTTTTCGAGTCTTAGTTCTTTTAATCTTTCAGGAAATATATATTTCATATTAAAATGTTACAATAAATATATTAAAAATACTTGACTGGCAAAAATTTTTGCCATACAATATACCTATGTTAATAAATTCATATGATATTAAATTTAACAAAACTTTTTTTAATAATTTAATTGCTTCGACTTTGACATCTAAGGAATCATTTTGCAAAAATTGTGGTATTGATATTTCTGTTTTGGAAAGATTTTACGCTGATGAGGAAGATATAACACTGAAAGATTTGAACAAAATCTCAAATTATTTGCTTTATGATTCTGACTATTTTTTGTATTTATCACCTAGAAAAAGTTTTGAGGAGTGATTTCCATAACGTGCTTGTAACTTTCGGCATAAAAGAGTAGGGCATTGAGTTCAACAAGGCATTCTTCCTTGATATTTTGTTCCAAATAAACCTGTACTCTTTTGATTTGTTCTCCAACTTTGTTTAAATCGTTATGATTTATGGATAGGCACAAAATTCGCTCTTTTTCTGTCCAAAATTTGTCCATTTCTGATATGGCAAAAACAAAATCATCTCCATCAATGTTTTGAGAATTTTCAATCTGAGCATTCAAAGTTTCAATTTTTTCAATCAAGTTATTTAAAGTGTTTTGCACAAAAATTTGTTCAACAACAACCGCCCCCAATAGCAGCGTTGAAATAATAATAACAGATATTATTTTTTTCACCAGTTTTCACCACCTTTAAAGTTTGTTTGAAAGGACACATATTTTTTGTTTCTTGCTTGAACATACATTTTGCCGTTGTTGTCAATGGTTGCAAGCAAAACTTCTTTCACTTTGAAAGCCCCAGCTTTTCTAATATTTTTTTGCAAAAAGTCATCATCAAGTTTTGCAATATCCATATTTTCCTTTATAACTTTTCCATCGCAAACAAGCATAATGGGGAGAGCACTTTCTTCCTTTTTAATTTTTAAATCAGGAGCAGAAAGTGGGGCGTTTTCGGCATTTGGGAGCACTGTCATTTGTCCATTTGTCTCCACAATTGCATATTGAATTTGGTCAAGTGAAAAATAATTCATTTCTCTAAGAGCTTCGCATAGGTCATTAAAGTCCATATTTAGCCTTTTGAGTTCATTGTAGTCAACTCCATTTGGATTAACAACAATTATAGGCTTTCCATTAAACATTTGTCTAAGCTTTATGCTTTTTCTTGACAAAAATCCGATCAAAAAATGAATTATTGAAATTGTCACCAGTGGCACAACGCCATGCACAATAGGTATGTTAATTTCACTCATAGGTATAGTTGCTAAATCGGCAATAATGAGAGTAATCACAAACTCAAATGGTTGAAGTTGCCCAAGTTGCCTTTTGCCCATAAGTCTAAAAATTAAAAAAACAATTGCATAAATCAAAATGCCACGAATCATTAGTGTTAACATATATCAATTTTTGACTTATCAATAAAATTTAAACTATTTTACAAGTAAAATTTGCTCATCAAACTTCAGCAAATGACTATGTTGCGTGGAGCAAGAAAAAAGCTATTGAACAAAACTTATTATTAAATCAATATTTTTCCAAATGCGAAGTATATTTTTTTGACGACCTTGCGAAGCACCAGTCTAGAAAAAATTATACGAGCATCTTTTTTTGTCTTTTTCTCATAATTCTTGTTTTTTTGAATCTTTTTAGTGACACAAAAATTGTAGATATGCTCACAACATTAAACACAGAACACAAAATAATAAATGACAATAGACTTATGCCTGCAGAAATAGCAATTTCAAAGAATTGTGGCACTAAGCATTTCAAAACTCCACTCATAAAGCTTCCAATCAAACTGCTAGGCAGTGCAAATATACTCATAAGGGCAAGTGGTTTCCAAATTATTCCCTTAATTTGTAAATATTTTTCGATCATTAAAATATTTAATACACTTGAAATCAAAATTGAACTTCCCATTCCAACAATAAGCGCATTCACGCCAATAAATCTAGGTAAAAATATAATTGACAAAAACATAAACACACTGCCAATAATGTAATTTTTAAAGCTCTTGAATTCCATATTCAAACTATTCAAAATGTTTTGTGTAATATTGCTCAATCCCATAGGGATCATTATAAACGCTGCTTTTGCAAGCAAATGTCCGCTTGTTGTATTGTTAAACAAAAATGAGCCAATTTCTTCTCCAACTCCAATATATATAGGAACAAAACAAAAGCAGATAAATAGCGTAAAAGTCATTGCACTTTTCACCTGATTAGTTAGCTCTTCTGTATCCTTTTTCACCACATTGGCTGATATTTCGGGAATAAGTGCAGTGGAATATGAGCCAATCAAAGTGTCAGGCAGGGTCAAAAGTGGCAATGTCATTCCAGTTATTATTCCAAATAATCCTATGGCTTGAGTTTCGGTGTATCCTGCACATTGAAGTTCATAGGGTATGATTATTGAAATAATTGGCTGAGCGATACTTGAAACTAGATGAAGTAAAGTTATTGGCCAACTTTGTTTAAACACTGTTTTAAATGTTTTGCCTGGTTTTCTAAGCACAGACCCACTTTTAAAGTAAAAGATTATGACAATAAACATACTGACTAAACATGAAATTGAGTAGCATAGTCCAGCCCTTATGGCTCCAATCATTGGTGTTGGGGCAGTGGTGAGAAGAATAAAAAACAAAACAAGCCTTGTTAGTTGTTCACCAATTTCAGCCAAACAATTTTGAGTGTGTTTTTGTTTTCCCCAAAGTGCACCTCTAAAACTTCCATATATTGCAGTTATGAGTATACTTGGTGACAAACACAATATTATTGTATAAACTTCAACAGTTGTGGCATTGATAATCAAATCTTTCACGCAAAAAAGTAGTATTTCCAAAATTACACTTATCGAAATACCAATTATAAGTGACGAAGAAACAGCTCGTCCTTCAGCTTCTTTGTCACTTGTTACTTTGTATCTTGCTGATAAATGAGAAATCGTTGATGGCAGTCCACTTGCAACAACAGTTACAAGGACATAAAAAAATGATTGAGCAATTTGATATGTTCCAAGTGCTTCAGCTCCCAATACTCGTGAAAGAACAATGCGCATAAAAAAGCCAAGTGCACGTAGTAATAATGAAAACAAAGTTATTGACAGATTTAAATAAGTTTTTGATGGTAAATTCTCCTTAACATATAATATGGTGAATTTTTTTGTAATATTATAGAAAAATTATTTAAAAACAGTATTGAATATTAGCTTTAAATTAAACATATATTTATTATAAAATTAACAATACAATAAAAAAAAATAGCAAAAAATTAACTACTGTATTATTTTTCTTGTATTTTCTCATATATTATTTTATGGAAATTAAAATCACAAATATTGTTCAAAACAAAAATGTTTTTTACACTGTTAAATATGATGACACTATCGAAAACATTGCAAAAACTTTTGAAGTGCCCAAGGAATACATTTTGCAAAACAATAAAGGAAATTTATATCAAGGTAAAATTTTGTTTTTGCCTGAAACTCATTTTAGATCTCACATTGTTGCGCCATTTGAAACACTTGAAATAATTGCAAATCACACTGGTGTAAGTGTTGAATCACTAAAATCAAAAAACAATCTTACAAATGATTATATTTTTGTTGGACAAAAATTATATATATAAAAAACTGCAAATCATATTTGCAGTTTTAACTCAATATTATTTTTTCTTTTCCTCATCAGCTTGTTTTATTGCTTTAAGTTCATTGATTTTTTGCTTATATTTTTTGTTTTCGTCAGCTTTTCGGCTTTCAATTTCAACAAGTTTTTTGTCAAGTTCGTCATAATCTTTTTGTAATTTTTCAACATTTGCCTTGCTCTTTTCATTATCTTTCAATTTTTCTTGATTGATTTGCTCGGCAAGAGCATTTTGTTTTTTTATAAGTTGTCTTTTGCTATTGTTTAATTCACGTAAAACGATTTTGTGGCTATCTGCAAGTTTTTTAAAGTTTTCTTGAGAATATGCCTTTTGAACTTTAACTTTTTTGTGAGATTTTCTTTTTGTTTGTCTTATGATCACCATAACAACTGCAAATACTATTGTAATTCCAAACACAAGTGAAGGGATTAGTAACCAATCAAAGTTAACGCCAGAGTTTGTACTTGATTCTTTGTTATCATCATCGTTCACAGTGTCTGTGTTGCCTATTGCAAGCACATTATCAATTGTATTATCACTTTCAAGCACTCTTATTCCATCAGTGTAAGCACTTTCATCAATTTTTGTTATTGAAAGGCTAGAAAAGTAAACAGCACCTTTGGTGAATGCATTTTTGCTTCCAAGACCAAGTTCAATATTTATATCACTTGTTGTTGTGCAATTGATATAGACTGTGTATGTTTTCCATTCTCCATCAGTATCAATTCCAGTGAAGCTTGCATCAATACCATCAATATTTATGCTTGCTCCATAAGGATAAGCATTTTTTTGTTTGTCATCTGAATATTTAATATTTTCTTCGTCTTGTCTAAGATTGTCAGTTTTGACTTTAACATCAATTTGATAGTAATTTCCACTTGTAAGTGAAGAAGATACATTGTTTTTGTAGATATAATAAACATCTTCGGTTGATTTTATCATCAAAACATAATTATTTTCATCTGTAGGGTGGCTTGGATTTTCAAAACTTGATTCATTATATCCATCTGTTTCACCATATTTTGCTGTATCAATAATACCGCTTGTTATTGCACCATCATTTTCGCCGCCAACATTACTTGCAGTAAAGTCATATGGAGCGTAAACTCCTTGAGTTTCAGTGCTAACAAGTGGAATATTTGAGAAATTATATTTTGATAAATCAATTTTTTTACTATCTGTGTCTTTAGTATAATCATCTTCGGTTAAATCATCTGTGTAAATCACGTTATCAAAGAATGCATAACCTGTACCTTCTGCATTTTCACCGAGACTTAGTTCAATATTTACTGTTTTTGACTCATAGCCAGTTTTAACAAGTAGAGTATAGGTTGTCCATTTTCCATTTGTGTCAATGTTCATTATTTCGCCAAGCACATTGTTGCTTGCGTCAACAAGTCTAATTCCTGCTTTTACAATATTTAAATTGGTTGTTAAAACATCAACGGTGATTTTTGCATAACTGTCAGTAGGAAGACTTACGCTTTGACTTTTATATTTTTGATTGTTTGACGATATATTGCCAATCATCAAGACATTATTGTTTGTATATTTGTTATTTATTGATTCGATACTTGGAATCCCTAAACCAGCACCATCAAAACTTGTGTTTACAACACCATTCAAAACACTACCAAGATTGTTTTTTGTTGTAAGTGTCCAACTTTCAGGAGTGTAAGGATATGTGTCGCTTGTGTTTTCGATTGTTATTTGATTAAAAGCCGCATTTGCAAAACCATTATTTGAATTATATTGATTTAGGTTTGCTTCTGTGCCATCAGAGACATTTGATGTATATTGATTTGAAGTAATATTTTCAAGAGTAAAGTGGTCAAAGAATATATATCCCACTGCACCATTTTCTTTATTTCCTAACATAAGTTCCAAATTCATTTCAGTATCAATCAAATTGTTGCCTTTGATATAAAATGAATATGTTTTCCAATCATTTGTGATTTCATTTGTGTAATCACTTGAATTTATGCTTGAAATTGTGAATGTTTGAGCTTTATAGCTAGAATTAGCATAGAAGTTAGGATTTGGTGTTCCATCACTTAAAAGTTCGTTTGTGTAAGGATTTCTTTCAACAAGATTTACACTTGCATTTCCACTTTCAATGTTTGTTTTAACCAAGAAAGAAAGTTTGTATAATCCATTTCTTTTAACAGTAAAATATCCGCTTTGATATCCCACAAATCCATTTTTAACATTTTTGATTAAAAGTGCATTTTGATTACCATAAACATTTGTGTTTTTGATTTCATCAGTGATGTTTGCGTCATCACCATTAAAGTTTGCAATGTTAACAATTCCATTTATGGTGTTGTTTGCTCCAACCATAGAGCCTTGCATGATTTGCCAGTTGTCACCACCAAGTGGTAATTCAAAATCAGCATTTGAAACAAAATTTGTTTCATAATTATCATCTAAATTGACAAACAAATAATTATTTGTTTCGTTGTTTAATGAAGCAAAAAATGTACTATTGTCATAGTTTGTTACAGTGACATTATCAAAGAAAACAGCTCCCGCACTTTTGCTTTTTCCTTCAACACCAAGCCAAAGTTCTAGTGAAGAAGATAAAGCATTCAGTGAACTTGTTGCAACATAAATTCTATAATTTTTCCACGCGCCATTAGAGATAATTTGCAATACATTTTTTTCAATCTCTTCTGAACCACTAAGTTTTGCTGAAGCGTGTGCAGCACTTTCTGTATATGCCATAAATTCAATAACATAGTAACTTGATTTTGACATACTAATAGCTGAACTTGCATATCCGGCACTTGCTTGACTTGATTTTGAATTGATCATCAAAACTTGTTTGTCACTCATTCCAGTGTATGTTGGAATTAATGAGTCAAGTTTGTAGTTATTTTGTATTTTTTCATCAGTTGCAATTTCGGCGTCAAGAGTAATTATTCCTGCTGTCACATCGTCATCACCATTTTTAGCATTCCAACTAGATGGTGAAGCAGGGAGTGTTGTGCTGTTTGAAATGTTTGGGCTAGCAAAGTTGGCATTTGCAACACTTATTGTTGACTGATAGGCAAAAACTTTCTCGTTGAATGTCTTTATGCTAAAAATTGCAACACTCAAATTTGAAAACAACATAAAAATAGCAACAAGAGTTGCAAGCACTTTTGATTTGGATTTTGTTTTGTTATATATCATAATTCACCTTTCCGTAAAAATTAACAACACTATTATATAAGAATTTTTCCAATTTTGCAAATGATAAACACATATTTGTTTTTTATTTTTTACTATCTAAATAATAATTTATAAAAACTTACTAAAAATAACTATATGAATAAGATTAAGTCAAATTTTAAAGTGCTGATACAAATTGGAAGAGATGGTAGAATTTTTAAAAAAGTTTATCATTTTGGAGACCTGTATAGCCAATCATATTTAGCAACAAATGAAAAAATATCAGCAAAAAATGTTTTGATAGGCCTTTTGGGTGGTCTTTTTGTTGGATTTTTGAGTGGATTTTTTGGTGGCGGCGGGGGAATGATTGTTGTTCCTATTTTGATTTTTGCTTTAGGCTTAGCAGAAAAAGTAGCTCACGCCACTGCAATTTTCACAATTTTACCAATATCAATAGCAGGGTCGATAGTTTATATTTTGAATGGTAATGTTCCTTTTTTAGAATTAGGATTTACAAGTTTAGGTTTTGTGTTTGGCGGAGTTATTGGTGCTATTCTTTTAAAAAGATTAAACAACAAATTTATCAGAATACTTTTTTCTCTCATTATGATTGGTGCTGGAATAAAAATAATAGTTTGATTTGTTTATTCTTTATGAAACCAATTGATGTAAATAACGAATTTTTAAAATTTAAACATAAGCAAAAAATATATAGAGGTGATTTATGAATTGGTTATGGCTTATTTTGTTTGGAGTTTTGGGTGGCATTCTTGGAGGAATGGGAATGGGTGGAGGAACTCTTTTAATTCCACTTTTAACCATAGGATTAGGAATTACTCAGCAAAATGCACAAGCAATAAATTTGATTGCATTTTTACCTATGAGCATATTTGCACTTATCATTCACTCAAAAAACCGTTTAGTTAAATTCAAAATTGCAATTCCAGTTGCTTTTTCAGGTGTTGTTAGTTCAATTTTGGGAGCTTTGCTTGCAGGCTCAATTGATAGTGAGCAGTTATCAATTTATTTTGGCATATTTTTGGTTGTTGTTGGCGTTTTTCAAATACTATCTATTTGGATTTTCCCAAAGAATCAAAATATTAAAAAAAATGATTGAAAAATTATTGTAAAAAAAATTTTTATGTGATATAATCGACTTGAACAAAAAGATTGTGTTAATATAAAGATACAATCAGTTTTTTGTGTTAATCAAAAGAGGTATATTTTGGGAAAAGTAGGAATAATAGAACTTCAAACAACAAGTATAAAACTTGTTATTGCAGAAATTTTGGAAAATCAATCATTTGTTGTAACTGATAGATATGAGGATAGAATAAAAATTGCAAGTGATCTTGCAAATTTTGAACTCATTAAACCAGCATGCATAAACTCAATCATAACGATTTTAAAAGCATACAAAGCACTTTTAAATGCAAGCAATGTGACTGAAATCAAATGTGTTGCAAGCAGTGAATATTTGGAAGCAAAAAATCAAAGAAGTTTTTTTGAAGAACTTTATAGCACAACAGGTTTCCGATTCCAATTGCTTTCCGATGATGAGCAAGCAAATTACATGTATCTAGCTTTTGCAAACACTTTAGATTGTCCAAAAGGGCTTGTGCTCAACATAAATGGTACAAATGTGCAAATCGTTGCATATAACAGGCGTAATATTTTAAATCAACAGTATGTTCAATTTGGAACTTTCAATCTTGCAGAAAATTTTGCTGGAAAAGATTTGAGTCCAGAAGAGTCAATGAAGCGAATGACAGCAGAATTTGAAAAACAAATTGCAAACATTGATTGGTTTGAAGGGCTCGATCCAGAGACGCAAATTGTTGGAACTGGTGATGCATTTTTGAGTTTTGCTAAACTTAGCAAAAAACTTAGACATTATCCTTATAATAGAGACCATAGTTATCAATTTTCAAAGGAAGATTTTGATAAAGTTTATGATTTTGTTAAGGGTCTTGACATTGATAAAACTAAAAAGCTTAAAGGCATTTCAAGTGAAAGAGCTGATGTCCTTGCAAGTGGTTTAAGCATAATGAAAGCAGTTGCTGAAAAGAGCAAAATAAGCAAATTCATTGTGTCAGAAGCAGGGCTTTCAGAAGCATTTATTCTCACCACTGCAAATCCTTTGCTCGACAAACCGGTTTCTGATATTTTAGGCAATAGTTTGGAAACATTGAACTTATATTACAATTGTGCAAACATAAAGAACACAAAAAATATTTATGAAATCAGTCTGATGCTTTTCAAACAACTCAAAGTTTTGCACAAACTTCCACGAAATTATGTTAAAGTTTTGAGAATAGCAAGTTATATGAATGATTGTGGAAAACGTATCAGCGCAATTGACTATGAGAAAAAAGGTTTCAATATAGTTTTAGATAGTGAAATATATGGTGTTAATCACCACGAGCAAGTTTTGGCAGCTTTTACGGTTGCTTGTCAAAAACTTGATGACTTTTCTATGACTGATTGGGTTAAATATAGCTCAATGCTTAGTGATGTTGACCTTGAAGGTGTAAGAAAACTTGCTGTTATCGTAAGGCTTGCATCTCAACTTGATCTTTTCAATTCAGGTAAAGTTAAGGACATAAGTTGCGATATTTTGGGTGACAGTGTAATTATGAAAACAATTGTTGAAAGTCCAGCAGAAATGGAAATTTGGGAAGGTGTAAAAGTTGGCACAGACTTCGCAAAAGCTTTCAAAAAACATTTGGAAATTTTATAAAACTTGGAATATTCCAAGTTTTTTTATGGCAGTATAAAGAAATCTTTGATTTTTTTGATATTATATGATAAAATTATTTTGGAGTTTATTATGGCAAGAGTACATTTTATTGTGGAACTAGGCAGTTCAAATACATATATTTATAGAATAGGAAGTGGACTTCTTCTTGCAGAGCCATCGCTTGTTGCAACAAAATACGGAAAAGAAGAACCATTTGCCGTTGGATTTGATGCAAAAAAGCTTATTGGTAAAACAAGTGAAGCAATCACAGTCATTTCACCAATTCAAAATGGCACAGTTGCAAACAAACCAATGGCAATTGAAATGTTTAAAATGTTTTACAAAAAAGTTGTTCCATCAAAAAAAATCTTTGATATCATTGATGTTACTCTTTGTATTTCAAATGGGCTAACCGACAATCAAATTGAAGATTTTAAGGAAGTAATATATTCATCTGGCATAGGTAATATAGAAATTGTTTATTCATCAATCGTTTCACTTGTTGGTGCAGATGTCAATATCAACAAGCCAAGTGCTGTAATCAGCTTGAACATTGGTGGGGGTACCACAGATTTTGCAGTTGTGAGTCTAAATGAGATTGTCACAGGTTTTACAATCAATTTTGGTGGAATTGATATGGATGAAGCAATCAGACAATATATTTACAATACCAAAAGGCTTGAAATTAGCATTTTGAGTGCAGAAAAACTAAAAAATGAATGTTTGTCACTTTATGAAAATGATACCAGCAATATGGAAGTGAGTGGAATTGATATTGACACAAAAAAGCCAAGGAGTGAAATTATACTTTCAACAGATATTCGCATTTCAGTTTTACATTTTTTTGATAACATTTGTGCAGGGCTTGAGCATCTTGTCAATCTCTGTTCACCAGAAATAGCAAGTGATATTGCACCAAATGGAATAGTGTTAACTGGAGGAGTAGCCAACCTTGTTGGAGTTGAAGACTATATTACAAAGAAATTATCTCTTCCTTGCTTTGTTCCAGAAGAGCCATCAATTGCAACAATCGTTGGTGGTGCAAAATATTATTTAGATAATCACTAAACAAGTCTTTTGGCTTGTTTTTTTATTTCAATACTTAAAATAAAATCTTTTTTATAATTTATAATAAGTAAATGAAATTATTTAAAGCTGCTTCAATTGAGATTTGATTATAGATTTTTTTGAATATGCATAAAAGCATATTTTTTGTTTTTTTTTGAAAGATTTTTTTAAGTTTTATGACTGTTTTTGACATAAGACAAAATTAGCACTTTTTTCGCATTTACAAAAAATAATATACATTGTATAATTCAATTTGAAATTGGGGGCTAATTATGTCTAGGAAAATCGTTGTAACAAGTGGAAAGGGTGGAGTTGGGAAAACCACAATTTGTGCAAATCTAGGGTTAAAACTTGCTGAAATGGGGCAAAAAGTTGTGATGCTTGATTTGGATATTGGATTAAACAATCTTGATGTTGTTATGGGAATTGAAAACAAAGTAGTCTATGATATTTCAGATGTTGTTGAGGGGAAGTGTAGGTTAAAGCAGGCACTAGTGCAAGATTTAAGGTGTCCGTCATTATACATTTTGCCAAGCAACAAAATTTTTAGCACAACAAAAATAAATAGTTACAACATAAAAGCAATTGTTGAGGCTCTTGGTGATATTTTTGACTTTGTGATTATTGATTGCCCAGCAGGGATAGATAGTGGATTTCATAGGGCAGTATATAGTGCAAGTGAGGCAATTGTTGTGTGCACGCCTCACATTTCAAGCATAAGAGATGCTGATAAAGTTTTAACCATACTTAATAGCTATAAACTTTCATCCATAGGTTTTATTGTTAACAAAGTTCGTGGTGATCTCATTGTGAATGGACAGATGATTGATGTAAATCAAATATGCACACTTCTCAAATCAAATCTTTTGGGAGTTGTTCCGGATGATGACACAATTTCAACTTGCAAAAGTATGGGAATAACTCAAACTCGTGGAGGTGATGCGTTTGAAATGCTTGCAAAAAACATTCATTTTGGGCAAAATAAAATCTATGATTACAAATCAAAATATACCGGTCTTTTTGGCGCACTAAAAAGAAAAATCCGTCAAAAATTTCAGTAAATTTGTGAAATTAGATTGAAAATAAACAAATTTTATTAAATTTTATAATGATTATAAATTTATTTATTGTTTAAATCGAGGTAAAAAAAATGATATTTGGTAGAAACAGAAACGAAAATTTGGAAAGGCTTCAAAATGTTCTTATCAGTGACAAACAATTCAGCCCTAATAAGCTTGAAAAAATATTAAAAAGTGATGCATACAATATGTTATCAAATTATTGTGTTTTAGAACCTGAAAATCTTCACATAACAGTTAATTTAAAGAAAGATGGTAAATATGAATTTAACATTATTGCCGAAAGCGATAGGCTAAAAATTTTTGGAAGTTTGCCAGAAAATTATTAAGTCTTTTTACTGTTTGAAAAATGTATATAATTAGCTATAAATGATTTTAATTTCATAAATGCTTAATGTATATCATAAAATGTTTTGAGGAATATATGAAAGTTGTAGGATTCAAATATTTTTATAGAAACAAAAAGCAAAAGAAAATTAAAATTTTTTGTGTAGGTAGAATTTTCAAGCCGCTTGTTATTGCAATGTCAGTTGTTTTGGGTATGCTTGTTTTAAATTTGATATCAAATAATTTTTTTGCATATATTCATGCAAGTTTGCAAAATTTTGTTGATAGTTTTGTGAGTGTTTTGTAATATGAAAGAATTAAAGATTAAAATCCATTGGTCTTTTTTTATTTTGGGAATATTGATGTTGATATATGGCAAGTTCTCGGTTTTTTTATGCTCACTCTTTTGCGTTGTTTTGCATGAGATGGGACACTCATTAGTTGGTAAAAAACTTGGTTATAAGCTAAATATAATCACGCTTATGCCATATGGCGCAATGCTTAGTGGAAACAATTCAACTTTTTCAAAAGATGATGAAATCAAAATTGCCATAGCTGGTCCACTTGTCAACGCAATTTTGATAATCATGTGTGTTGCTATCTGGTGGATATTTCCAACGGTTTACAACTTCACAACTGAATTTGTTATGTGTAATATTTACACCTTATGTTTCAATTTGCTTCCAGTTTATCCACTTGATGGTGGCCGAATTTTTTTTGCATTGCTTTCAAAAAAAATTCCAAGAAGAAAGGCGCACAAAATAGTAAAAATAGTGGGGTATATCATAACTACAATTTTCTTTGTTTTATTCTTTGTTTCATTTTTTTACAAACTAAATTATATGCTTGGCATAAATGCTTTGTTTATGCTCATTGGACTTATTGACGATGATAAAGGTGCATATTATGAAAAGCTTACAACTTTTGAAAAATTTCAGCCAATTGCGAATGTTGGCAAGATAATAAAACTTGATAAATCAACGCCAATTTTTGTCGCGTATAAAAAAATAGTAGAAGAAAAAGTTAGCAAAATTTTTGTTCAATGTAAAGATAATGAATTAAAGCAAATATCAAAAAATCAAATTCAAACAAAAATCTTAGATGTTCCAATAGACACAGCTCTTGAAAATATAATATAGACGAATGGTATATATGACTCATAGTCACAAAATGAGTTGGAATTTCAATAAAAAAACTTGCTTAATTTTAATTTAATAAAAACTTTTAATTAAATAATTTTTAACAATCAAATTTTTGTCTATAAACTAAAAATTAGGCAAGAATTTTTTTATGAAACAAACACTTAAATACATCTTGCAGTATGTCATTGAAAATCTAAAAATTGCCGAAACAAAACATTCCATAATCATAGCTCTTGATGGTGCAGTAATTGCGCTTGTTTTGGGATTTGTAACAAATAGAGTTAGCTATATATTATATCTCAATTATGCGGTTTTTATATTTGCAGGATTAAGTATAATTATAAGTTTTTTTGCTTTGCATTCCAGAAGTGTTAACGTTAAATTAAAACCCAAAAAATATAGTGACACAAATCTTTTGTTTTATCAAAATTTGGCAACAATGACTAGTGGTGAACTTCTTAATAACATAATCAAATATTATAACTATCCATCTAATTATGAAATTGATAATTTTGAAGTTGATCTTGCAAGCACAATCATTGCAAACAGTAAAGTCGTGAGACTAAAATTCAAACTATTTAACGATAGCACGTTTTTTTGTGTGCTTTCAATCATTAGTTGTCTTGTAATGTTTTTGTTGAATGGAGCAGTATAATGACAAAAAAAAATGATATTGAAACAAAAAAATTAAGTGATGAACCCAAAAAAAATTATTTAAACTATACAAAAAAAATAACAAAAAATGGTGAAAAATTTTTAAAAAATAAAGAAAAATTCAAAAAAAATCAAAAAAAATTAGAAATTTTTCAGCAAATCAAAAAAGATTTTTTTGAATGGCTTTATGGCATTCAAGAAGATGAACCGCTTCAAATTGAAGCAAAGAATATTTATTTTGTTGTAGAGTTTTTGCAAAACGATATTGTTCTTTCATATTCTGCTGATGAAAATATTTTACCCAAATTTGATTATGGTGCATATTTCCCATTGGAGGCTGAATATTTTTATTCAAATGCATTGAAACAGTTATCACAAAACTTGTTTATTAAAAAAAGCATATCAAAAAGTGAGGTGTTTGATATGCTAAAAAATGTCTGTTTTGATGTTTCAAACAAACTGGATTTTTTTGAAGATAGAAAAGTTTTTTTTGGTGAAAGATTTAAGGATATTTCTGTATAATTATGCAATCATCTGCATAAAAACAACTTTAATTCTTCATCACTTTTTTCTTCAATTTCTTTTAGTTTTTTTGCAAGGGTCACAACTTCCTTGCTTGCATCTCCAAAGTCACAAATTGCAATCACAAGGTCAGGAATCCCCATATTTGTTCCCAAAAAAATCATTGTTGCAAATTGACGAGTGCTTTTGTTTGTAAGTGTTTTAAGTTTTATGCTTGTCCAAAGTTCTGCTTTTTCGATTGGATTTGTCATTTTTAGTTCCATATCGTTAGCTTTTGCAAGCATTTTTGCTTCGTTCATAACAATGTTGTATTCATCGTTTAATTTGCTCAAATATTCCTTAAACTTTTCATCTTCAACATCTGGCAAAATTATTTCCAAACTCTGCACTGCCATTGCAACATTTTTTCCTATTGCATTTAAAAGTTTTTCACTGTTTACATTTTTCATATTTTTTCTCCTTGATGTTATTTTGTTTTGATTTTCAATATCTATTCAATTTTTTTGAATTTCCAATTTTTGATTTGTTATTTTTTGGTAGATTTTTCAAATTTAAAACATTATTTCTAAATATATGCATCATCTTTTTTGCATATATTCTATTTTTTCAGGGCAAGATAAAAGTGATTTAAAGGTGAATTTATGAAAATTGATTATTATATAGTTTTTTACTGCATTGTTGTTATAGCATTTTTTGTGATTATGTTTATGCTTGCATTCTCTAACTACAATAAAAATGTTCTAAAAAAGTCATATCTGGACACAAAGTTGTATATTTACATAGTTTTGATTTCAGCAATTTACTATATTGCAACAATAATAATTTCAACAAGCATAACCGCATCAGCAAACATAACATATTTGAGTTATGCTCTCATTTTTTTGGCATATTCAGTTTCAGTTATGCTTACACTTTTTGTGCTTTTAAGACCTTTAAAAGCGATAGAAGACAAAACTAGAGAGCTTGCAAAAGGTAGAAAAAATTTAAACATTGACTTTGAAGGGGCACTGGAATTTGATAGTATTGCTGAAAACCTTAAAAATGTGCAAAAAAAATATCGTGAAAATGATAAAAAACTTAACAAAAAAGATGCAATGTATCAAAAATATATTGCAAAAGAATATCTAAAATATTTTGGCGGCAAAAAGATTGAAGAAATTGAAGTTGGTGAAAATGTTCAAGTTAAACTATGCACTCTTTTTTGCGATATGAGAAATAGTTATTTTAGTAGTGAAACCTTGTCACTTCAAGATAATTTTAATTTGATAAACGAATTTTTGTCGCTGGTTTCTTCAAAGGTAAAAGATAATAATGGATTTGTTGATAGATTTGTGGGAGATGGGGTTGTTGCTATTTTTGATAATGAAGACGATGCCTTAAAGTCAGCCAATGAAATCGCAAAACAACTTGATTACAAAAACTTGGTTTCAATTGGCAAAGAGCCAATTAAATACGGAATCAGCTTAAATAGCGGAATGTGCGTTGTTGGAGTGGTTGGCAGCAAAAATCAAAAGCAGTTTACAGCAATAAGTGATACTATAAATTTATGTAGCAGAATAGAGGATCTTAACAAAATCTTTGGAACAAGAGTTTTGATGACAAAAAATTTTATGAGTAATCTAAACAATGCATATATATCTCGCTATGTTGGAACTATAGAATTTGATGACCTAACAAGCAAAATTCCAGTTTTTGAAAGTTTGGAGGCTTATTCTGATGCAAAAAAATCTAGCCTTTTAAAAACTTTGGATGAATTTGAAAGTGGAGTTAGATATTTTGAGAAAGGTGAATTTGAAAAATCAAAGCAATGCTTTGCAAAATGCTTAAAAAATGACAATGCAGACCTTTTAAGCAAATTTTATTTTGCAAGAGCAAAAGATTCAGTAAATAATTTTTTGCCTATTTTGCAAAATCATTAAAGTTATTGCTAAATAATTTATATAAAAAACTAAAGTTGATATTGACTTTTAGTTTTTTTTTATTTATAATGTGTGATATGGATTTAATAGAAGTTTTAATGAAAAAAAGTTTAAAACAAATCAATAAGGAAAATGCAATAAATAAATATTTTGAAAATCAAAAAAATTTTGGTGAATATCTAAGAGATGAAAGCTTTGTAGGATACATTTTAGATAAAGCTGGTTATCAAATCTATGATCTAAACCAAGCTCACAAAAATTTTAGGGAAGTTTTGAAACTTGATCAAATCAATGAAATTGCTGGTGTTTATAAAACACGAAAAGATGGCAAAATTGTTGAAGATATAGTTTCAATCACAAAAAAGAACTTTTGGAATGCCTTTTATGAGCCAATTTGGGATAATTTGAATGATGCTGATAAAATAAAAGCACTTGAATGGATGTTTGAAGATATTTGTGAAACTTACAACATCAAAACAAAATTGACATATATTCCACATTGCGAAGAAGATAATTCAATTTATGGATGTTTTTTCTCTGAAGATAATTCGCAATTATTTTTAAATTTAAATTATATTAATGATCTTTACGATATTGTTGATACAGTTGCACATGAACTTATGCACGCAAGGCAAGCAAAATTTGCAAAATTTTATGATGGAAAATCACAAAAAGACTTTTATACCATATCACAGCTAGATGAAAATGCAGAGTTTAATTTCAATTATACAGATATGGACATTGAAGAAAATGTAAAACGTGCTTTATATAGAACTAGTCAAGACGAAAAAGCGGCAGAACTTCAGGGACTAAAAACAATATTAAAATATAAAAAATGGAATGAAGAAAAGTTTGGAAAAAACAAAAAAATAGACAGGAATGTTAAAAAATTTAAAGATCAAATGCTCTTGGATATAATTACAGATAAAAAAGAAACTGATGGAATTTTTACAAACGAAAAAATTACTCTCAAAAATCAAAGTGAAAATCTATTAAAACTTATGATGTTAAAAACATATGCTGAAGATATATTATATCAAGTTGAAGATGATCTTGAAGATGTAAAAACAAATATTAAAGATTTAAACCAGCAATACAAATTAAAAGTAATAAACAACAAGCAATATTCAAAAAAAATTGATGAATACAATGAAAAACTAAAAATGCTTAAAGAAGAAAGAAAAACATACATATGCAAAATTGAATATATAAAATCAACTTTTGTATATACATTGGACAATGGAAAACTACCTGATGACTTTGAAGCAGAAAAAGAGTTTTCAATTTTAAAAATAAAAGTTGGACCAAAAAATGAAAATAGTCTTCCGAAATGGCTTAGAGATGATGAAATAAGATATAGTAAAAAGATTGAAGATTTTTTAAAAATTGAAAAGTAGAGATATGATATTTCATTGATTTTTGATTTTTTTAATATTCTTATTTTTCTAACACCATATAGTATATAAATTTTATAAATAAATTTAAAACTTTACTTGACAAGTCATATATTTTGTGATAAATTATATCCGTCCACATAGGACGGGTTTTTTTGAAGTGCAAATTTTTGCCACCTTATCCTAGTGAGTTATGCTAAAAGGAGGAAAGGAGATGTACGCTATAGTTCTTACAGGAGGAAAACAATACAAGGTTAGCGAAGGCGACCAAATCAATGTTGAAAAACTCAATCTTGAAGCTGGTGCAAAAGTTAAACTTGATGTTTTGATGCTTAGTGATGGTAAAACCGTCAAAGCTGGCAATCCTTATGTTGATGGCAGTGAAGTTGTTGCAGAAGTTGTTGGTCAAGGCAAAGCTCCAAAAATTTATGTTTTGAGATACAAAGCAAAAAAGAGAGTTAGAAAACTTCAAGGTCACCGTCAACCATACACAACGCTCAAAATTGTTAGTGTTAAATAATGACGATCATAGTTATCAAAAAAAAAGATGATGATATAACTGGTGTGGAGTGCAGTAATCACACTGACTTTGCTGACTACGGCAAAGATATTGTTTGTGCTGGTGTTTCTAGCATAACTCAAACTGCAGTTTTAGGAATTCAAAAACTTACCAATGTCAAAAACAAATTGACAATTGATGAACAAAAAGGATATTTAAAACTTGAACTTTATGATATTGAAAATTCAAAAGACTTTCAAAAAGCGCAAATCATTTTAAAAACTATGCTTTTGGGCCTTGAAGATTTAGAAAAACAATATCCAAAATATATAAAATTGGAGGATAAGTGAATATGATTATATTACAGTTGTTTGCTCACCACAAAGGTGGCGGAAGCACAGACAATGGTAGAGATAGCAACGCCAAAAGACTTGGTGTAAAAAAATATTCTGGCGAAAATGTAAAGGCCGGCAATATTATCGTTCGTCAAAAAGGCACAGCTATTCATCCAGGAAAAAATGTTGGCGTTGGCCACGACTATACACTTTTTGCTCTTGTAGATGGCAAAGTTAAATTTGAACATGCATCAAAAGGTAAAAAGAAAGTTAGTGTTTATTCAGAATAAAAAATCGCTCATAGAAATATGAGCTTTTTTTTGGTTTTGTTATTATTGACATTACAAATATTTTTATATAAAATACTATTACTAGGAGATGTGCGAGATTTTATGAATTATCAACTTTCAAAAGATAAAATTTATGTTTTTGATAAGTCTGAGTTTAACCCAAAACATATTTTAGAATGTGGACAGATTTTTAGATATAAAAACATAAAAAATAATGATTATGTTGTGCTTTCAGATGATAAAAAAGCTGAAATTTTTGAAACTGAAAATGGTTATGAAATTATAACAAAAGATGTCACATATTTTGAAAATTTTTTTGATTTAAAAACAGATTATACTAAAATTAAAAACCAACTATCATATCAAAACACAACGATGAAAGAAGCAACAAAATTTGGCTATGGAATTAGGATATTAAATCAAGAGCCTTTTGAAATGATAATTAGTTTTATCATAAGTGCAAATAACAACATAAAGCGTATTCAATCACTTGTTGAAAAGCTTTCAAAAAAATGCGGAAAAAATATGGGAGAATATTTTGCATTTCCAACACTCAATGAACTAAAAACACTTTCCCTTCAAGACTTAAGAGATATGGGAATGGGTTTTAGAGCAAAATATATTTTTGAAACTGCAAAAAAACTTGATGGAGTAGATCTTGATAGTTATAGAATTTTAAGTACTGAAAAGCAACTTGAATTTTTAATGTCACTAAGTGGCGTAGGTCCAAAAGTTGCTGATTGCATTGCATTATTTGCTTACCACAATATGAATTGCTTTCCTGTTGACACTTGGGTAGAAAAAATTTATAACGATTATTTTGCAACGCAAAAAGAAACAAACAGATTGAAAATTCGCAAAAATTTAGTTTCTCAATTTGGTGAACTTAGCGGTTATGCTCAGCAGTATTTGTTTTATTTCAAAAGAGAATTGGAAAAGAGATATTGACAAAAAATCAATAATATTACTAGTAAACTATTTCCATATAATAAAATTTTTAAAATATAAAAAAAAATTAAAAAGGGTATTCACATTTTAATTTGCATATGATATAATATACACGTAAGGAGTAGATTATGGCAATAAACTTGTTGTTAGATGGTGGTTGGAGTGCTGACTTTGTTGCACTTTTCACAAACAACTTTAACATTATTTGCATGGTTTGTCTAGCAATTGGACTTATTTTGTGTGCAATCGAGTGTTTTGTTCCAGGCTTTGGTATTTTTGGAATTACAGGAATAGCATTTTGTTTATTTTCAATTGTATTTATGCTTGTAATGGGTGGCACGTGGCGACAATTTTTGTTTGTGCTTGGCATAATAATAATTGTCATCACCATAGTATTGCTTATCGCAATCAGAAGTGCACGTTTTGGGGCAATAAGTAGGTCATCACTTGTGCAAAACAAAACTTCAATTTCAGTTGATTATTCAACAGATAATGATAAGTATGCAAAATTGGTTGGAAAAATTGGACATACAGAAACCATATGCAAACCTATTGGAAAAGTCATAATCGAAGGTCAAACATATTCAGCCATAACAGATGGTGAGTATATTGACAAGAACAAAGAAATATATGTTTCAGAAGTCGATGGAACATCAATTATTGTAAAGGAGAGATAAAATATGTTAAGTTTATTATTAGCTAGTTCGCAAATTTGGGTTTGGATTATTGTTGCAGTTATATTATTTGTTTTTATAATACTTTTTGCAATTATTCCAGTAAATCTTTGGTTTAGATGCCTTGTTTCAGGTACATATGTTGGAATTTTCAAACTCGTTGGTATGAGACTAAGAAAAGTGAATGCAAATATGGTTGTTGATGCTTTTATCAATGCAAAAAAGGCAGGTCTAGACATAAATATAGATGACCTTGAAACACACGTAATGGCTGGTGGAAATGTCAATTCAGTTGTTGCAGCTCTTATTTCTGCACACAGTGCAAAAATCAACTTATCAATTGAAGTAGCAAAAGCAATTGACCTTGCTGGTCGCGATGTTTTGAAAGCTGTTAAGGAAAGCGTTACGCCAAAAGTCATCAAAACACCTGTTATCAGTGCCGTTGCTATTGATGGTATTGAACTTAGAGTTTTGGCAAAAGTTACTGTAAAAACAAATCTTAACAAACTTGTTGGTGGAGCTGGAGAGGAAACAATTATTGCCCGTGTCGGTGAAGGTATTGTTACCACAATTGGATCTGCAGAAACTCATCAAAGGGTTTTGGAAAACCCAGATTCAATTTCTCAAGTTGTGCTTGAAAAAGGCCTTGATGATGGCACTGCTTTCCAAATTTTGAGTATTGATATTGCTGATATTGATGTTGGCGATAATATTGGTGCAGAGCTTAAAAAGTCAAGGGCACAAGCAGAGAAAGAAATTGCTCAAGCAAAAGCAGAAGAAAGAAAAGCTATGGCTATTGCAGAAGAACAAGAGATGAGAGCAAAAGTTCAAGCAATGAGAGCAAATGTTGTTCAAGCAGAAGCAAAAGTTCCAGAGGCTATGGCTAAAGCATTCGTTGATGGAAAACTTGGAGTTATGGACTATTATAGACTTCAAAACATTCAAGCTGACACAAACATGAGAAACAACTTGATTGGAAAAAAAGAAACTGATGATTCAAATAGTGAAGGGGAAATTTCTGATAATTAGAGTTAGGAGGATAGCATAATGGTTGGATATATCATAATTGGCATATTTGCAGTGATAATCATTTACATTGCTGTCCTTTATTTTATAAACAGCAGAAAAATGAAAAATAAAGCGCAAAAATCTGCTGAAAAGACTCAAGAAAAGTCAAAAGATAACAAAGTTGAGGTTGAATCTTCAATGTCAAGTAAAACTCCAATTGAAACAGCTATTTTGGAAGAAAATTCAAAAATTAACAAAACTGAAATTGAACAAGCTTTTTCTAGAATTGACGATCAGAGACTTGAATATGAAAATTACATTCAGAGTAAAAACAGTGAAAATGATAAGCATATGACTGAACTAGAACGTTCACTTAAAAAAAATTCTGGTGATTCATTAAAAATAAAGCATATGAGCAGTGAAACTGCAAAAATTGGAAGAGAAGGTCCAAGTAAAAAAAATATCGAAAAAGTTAATCAAGAAATAGCAAAAAGAAATGAAAATCAAAGTGAATTGGATAAATCACTTGCGAAAGAAATTGAAAATTTGTCTCCAGAACTCAAAGCAGTACTTCTTAATGATATATTAAACAGAAAATATTAGTTATCTTAAAAAAAGTCAGGCATAAAATATTTTAGAGGTGTTTTGTGTTTGACTTTTTTGATGAAATTTTTGGCGAAATCAAGCGTGGAAATTATAGATATCAGGTTGACAGTGGCAAACAAATAGCCATTGAGGGCTATAGAAATATTTTAAAAATTGATAACAAAAACATTGTTATCAAACTTTTTGATGGAGAACTAATCATTGAAGGTGACAATTTAAGAGTTAAAGAACTTGGAACAAATACTATTATTATTTGCGGCAATATAAAGTCAGTGTGCGAGGCAGGTGTTAAAAATGACTAGAATAAAGCGCGTGCGCATTTCACTCTGTGGCGTAAATATGAACAGAATTTACAGAGAATGCAAAAAACATAATATAGAAATGTTTAATGTTGACAGAAAGGATTACAAAAGTATTGAATTTGATATTGATTCTAAAGACAAAAAACTAGTGAAAAATATTGCAAAATCACAAAGATATGAATTTGCTGAAAAACAAAGCTATGGTTTTGCAAAACTCAAAAACTTTTTAAAACTAAGATTTGGTATTTTAATAGGTGCAATAATTTTTGTTGCTTTGAATATTTTTAGTGGTTTTTTTGTTTGGAATATAGAAATTTATGGCAATCAAACTGTATCAAATGAAGAAATACTAAATGTTTTGAAAGAAGAAAATATTATTTTAGGTAAGCAGTTTGCAAACACACCACTTTCAAATGTTGAGAATGCAATAACAAATAATTTGGATAGAATTTCACTTTGCAGCGTGATAAAAAAAGGCACAACGATTATTGTGAATGTTAAAGAAAAATTGATTGCAGAAGATGCCGAGAATATAAATGGTGACAATGATATTGTAGCATTAACAAATCTAACAATAACGGAGTTAAATGTTATTAACGGCACGGCATTAAAAAAAGTTGGTGATAGCGTGAAAGCTGGAGAAACTATTGTTGCTGGTTACATTTTAGATGGCAGTGGTAACAAAATTTCTTGCAACGTTAATGCAAAAATCAAAGCAAAAACTTGGCACACTGCAACTGAAATTTACTATAAAGAACTTGAAGTAAGCCATCGTACAGGAAAAAAAATAACAAATTCATACATCACATTTTTTGATATGAAATTTAATGTTAAAAATAGACCAAATACTTTTGAATATTTTGAAGAAGAATCTAAAAAATCAATTATAACAAAAAACAATTTTTTGCCATTTTATATGAATACAACAACATTCTATGAAATACAAAAAGAAAAGATTTTGCAAAATTTTGATCAAGACAAGCAAAACGTGATAGATAGATGCCAAAAACTTGCATATAAAAAAGTTAATGAAAATGAAACTGTTACAAGAATTTTTGAAACTATAACTGAAGAGGAAGATAGATTTATTGTGACAAGTTATGTTGAAGTAGTTTTTGAATATTAACTTTATATTGTTAAATATAAATTATAAAATATATACGAAATTTGTTTAAAATTTTTAAAAAATATGTTAAACTATCTATGTTTGGAGAAAATATGATAGAATTTTTAGGACAACAATTAGATAGAAAAACTATAAAATTATTAAAAAAAGTTGCAAAAGAGACCTTCAAGTGTAATGGTCAAAATGGTAGAAAAATTGAAGTTGCAATTACGTTTGTTGATGATGATGAAATTCAAACACTTAACAAATCTGAAAGAAACATTGATGAAGTAACTGATGTTTTGAGTTTTCCGACTCTTGAAAATGTTTTTAATAAAGAAATTAACAAGAAAAACTTTCCTGAAGATGTAAATCCTGAAAATGGAAAAGTTGACATTGGAGATGTGGTTATAAATTTAAATAGAGCACATGAGCAAGCTGGCAGTTTTGGTCATTCTTTCACGCGAGAAGTTGCTTATTTATTGGTTCATGGGCTTTTACACCTTATGGGATATGACCATATCGATAAACTAGATTCAAACCTTATGCGTGCACAAGAGGAAAAAGTGCTTGCAAAATTCAAGTTGAAGAGAGATTGATATGGATTTCAAATGCGGATATGTTTCAATTTTAGGTAGGCCAAATGTTGGGAAAAGCACGCTTTTAAACAAACTCGTAGGGCAAAAGATAAGTATTGTTTCCCCAAAACCTCAAACCACAAGAAATGTTGTGACTGGCATATTAAATCAAGGTGATATGCAAGTCATTTTTTTGGATACTCCTGGAATACATAAGTCAAAAAATAGCCTTGATAAGTATATGGAAAAATCAATTCAAAAGTCACTTGAAGGCATAGATTTGGTGCTATATATTCTTGACGGCACAAAAAAATTTTTCGATGAAAGTTTAGAAGAAGTGCAAGCCCTTTGCAACGGCACAACTCCTGTGGTTATTCTTGTGAGCAAAATTGATGAAACATCTTTTAAAAAACTTTATCCAGAACTTGCAAAACTAAATAATATTGAAAATGTTAAAGAGATAATTCCTTTTTCAAGTTACAAAGGCAAAAATTTGGATCTAATTTTGCAAACAATCAAAAATTTTATGCCAGTCGGCCCTGCCATGTATCCACTCGATAGTGTAACTGATGTTAGTGAAAGATTTATTGCAAGTGAAATAATAAGAGAAAAATCTTTGTGGTTGCTTCAACAAGAAATTCCCCACGGAATTGCAGTTGAAATTGAAAAGTTTCAACAAAAAAACAATATAACAAATATTTCTGCAACTATTTTTTGTGAAAAGGAAAATCATAAAAAAATCATTATAGGTGGAGCAGGATCAACACTTAAAAAGATTGGTGAAGAGAGCCGAAAAGATATTGAGCGAATGCTTGGCACAAAAGTGTATTTAGAGCTTTGGGTAAAAGTTAAAGAACATTGGCGAGATAGTGATTTTATGGTTAGTAATTTAGGTTACAACAAAAAAGATTTGAACTGATTAAATTATTTAAATTAGAGAACAAACTAGTGCTTTGCATCAAAAACTAAAGCTTATTATTAGTTAAAAATATTATAATTTCTAATGCTTTGCATTAGATTTTTTGTATAAATTCTAAAAAAAGATGCCAATAATTGGCATCTTAAATTTCATCTTTTTCTTGTTTTTCAATTTCATCATCTTGAATAAGTGTATCATAAACATATTCAAAAATTTGAGGAGCAGTATTTTTCCATTTTTTTGTTGCGTCAATTGCTGATTTTCTGTTTGGATAAACAATTTTGATTTCAAACAAATTTTGAGCTTCAAGAGGATCTTTAATTTTAAGTGCAGTTGTATATGAACCATCAGTGTTTTTAAAATAATTTCCAACATATTCTTGTGCTCTTTTAAATTCCATTCTGTTTGCTTTTGCAAAATTTGTGATTTTGTCTCTAGTGGAAGATGGAATTTTTAGATAAAAATTGCTCAAGCAATTTCTTCCATCATAGGTTATATTATATCTGTCATATTCACCTGTATTTGTTTTTGCTATGTATCCAATATCAAGTAGTTGCCACATACAATCTTTGCAATCCATATATCTTAGCCAATCATTTTTGTTTGTGCAAATATCAATTATGCTATCTTCTGTGAGAGGAATTTCCATCTTTTCAAGCACATACAAGAGTATAAGTTTCATTGTTGTGTTGTCTGGCACAAATATGGGATTATTCATCCAATTTGTTGATTTTTTCATAATATGCTCCTAGTTCAAAAACATTCTACCATAAAACAAATATAATGTAAATAAAATTTTTTGTTATTTTAATTTACCTATTTATAATTTTCTTTTCAATTGTATAATATTTAAAAGTTAATTTTAAATCATTAAATTTCAAATTTTACTAAAAGAAATAATTAAATTTTAAAATTACAAAAACTCATTCTTGTTGACAATAATTTTATATTTGCTATAATATTTTTGTAGGAGTTTATATGATAAAAGTTTCAAATGAAGAACTTTCAAAGATTTCACAATTTATTTCTAGTTGTGATGATATGGTCAATGGCAAATTCATTTTGGCAGATGTTAAGATAACAAAAATTCTTAATATGATCGCAGGTAGTGAGGAACTATATAGATATATTAGCGAATGTTTGGTTAGTTATGATTTTTTAAGAGAATATCACCGAGCAGAAGTCAAAAATGGTCTTAATGGTGGCGTTTTTGCAGTTCCAACAGAACCAAACAAACTCGTCGCATTTGTATTCTGTCTTCTTGTTGAGTGCGATGCAAAGAGAATTGATTTCTATTCCTTTATAAACGAAAATTTTAAAGGAGAAAATAAAAGTGAAGCTTATCAAAATTTTGCAGCAAAGCTACTTGTGCCTTTCAAAGAAATCATTGCATCTCATTTTGCACTTAGTGGTGTAAGTGAACAGGAAGTTTCAAACTTAACAAAACATTATCGTGAAGATCTACAAGAAGAGCCTATTTTTAACGATAATTTTGGTCAAACAAATTATGACAACCCAAACTTTCAAAATCAAAGTGGATATATCCAAAACGAATATCAAAGTCAAAATATAAATCCAAATCAAAACGAATTTTTTGGCAATGGTTATGGAAGTTTACAATCATTTCAAAACACTCAATTTGCTCAAAACAGTAATTTTGAACAAGAATCGTATTTAAACGAAAATCAAAATGTTGATACTTCAAACATCAATCAGCATAATTTTAATGAGTCAAATATTCAAAATCAAGATGCTTTTGATGCGCCAACTTCAAAATTTCAGGCAAAAATGGAAAATTTGAAAAAATCAAAAGATGTTTGGACTGAAATTGTTGACATATGCTCAAATATTGAAAGTAGTGTTTATGCAGAACGTCATTTGAAGCAATATTTGAAAGATGAACTTTTGTATATTCTTAAAGCAATTAAGTACAGCACAAAATATAAAGATGTAAAAATTGTTAGTGCACTTGTCACAGCATTTGACGAGCTTTCAAAAAAATATCGCTCAATCCAATTTACTTTTGGCGAACTTAAGAACAAAATTGAACGTTTGTATGAATAATAAAGAAAATATTGATATATTTTAATAATATATCTTTATTTTTTTTGTTTTATATGATAAAATGCAATGTATGAAAATAGGAATTATAACACTTGGTTGCAAAGTCAATCAGTATGAAAGTGGAGCAATAAAAGAGGAACTTGAAAGCAAAGGTCATCAAGTTACAACAAACTTGGAGCCTTGCGAAATGTATATTTTAAATACTTGTGCTGTCACTGGAATTGCAGAAAAATAGAGCCCATATTGCAAAATTTACAAAGCTCAATCCAAACGCAAAAATCATAGTTTGTGGTTGTGCTAGTGAACACAACAAAGAGCAATTTTTGAAAAAATCAAATGTATCAGCAGTGATTGGGACAGCTGGAAAGAACAAAATACCTCAAATTTTGGAAGCAGTTGGAAATCTTGCAGTTGACATTCCAAATGATTATGAAAACTTTGCTTTTCAAACCAATTCAAGAACAAGAGCATATCTCAAAATTCAAGATGGTTGCAACAACTTTTGCTCATATTGTCTTATTCCTTTTGTTAGGGGGAGAAGCAGGAGCAGAGACCTTGAATCAGTTTTATCTGAAGCAAAAGTTTTAACTAAAACGAACAAAGAAATTGTTTTAACAGGCATTGACGTAAGTGACTATAAAATTGATGGAAAACCAGCTCTCAAAACTCTTTTCAAAGAGCTTTCTAAAATAGATTGCAGAATAAGAATGAGTAGTTTGGAGTGCGGCGTTATTGATGATGAACTTTTGAGCATTATGAAGTCTATGCCAAATTTTTGCCCACATTTTCATCTTTCAATGCAAAGTGGAGCAAACAGAATTCTTAAATTGATGAATAGGCATTATACCACTGAGCAATTTTTGTCAAAAGTTCAACTTATCAGAAAATATTTTCCAAATGCAGCTTTAACCACAGATGTAATTGTTGGATTTCCAACTGAAACTGAA
>CAJOLY010000012.1 GCA_905235485.1 uncultured Clostridia bacterium | reverse complement strand
GATGAATATACAGTTATCTGTTCAACACACTTCAGAGCAGTTTTTGCAAACTAACACAAAACAAATGTTAATAAACATTTAAAGTTTTAACATTATAAAATCATAAAAATATAAAGTTATAACATTATCAAACTTATAAGTTATAACAATATTAAGTCACAAAAATTAAATTTATCAATAAATTTACTAGACTTTAATTATCATCAAAAAGTCAGTGCAAGGGCAGGTTGTCCAGCACTGGCTTTTTTGAGAAATAGATGCATCAATGGTCTACAAATGGGTTGGATCAGCATGACAAATGAGATGCTTCGAAGGTCAAAGAGATTAGACTGCTCAACATTACAGTGCCACAGACACATTTTCTTTCCATTGTCATTCTGACCAAGCGGAATGTCTTGACGATAGAAGGATCTTAAAATATAAATTTCATCAAAACAATAAATTTTTTATAATTTATTATTATTTTTAATATTTTTTAATTTTTTTTGAAAAAAATTGATTTTGCTATTGAAATATAAAAAAATATGTGATATTATATTGTTGTATTATATTTGTGTATATAACACAATGAATATTTATAACGATATTGGAGGAAATTATGAGTTTTGGATCAGCTATAGTAAGCGTTTTGGGAGTTATTGGAATTATTATCGTTGCAGGGCTTGTGATTTATGCACTCGCAGCACTGATTGTTTCAATTCTTGACAAAAGAGAAATTAAACTATTTGGAGCAAAAAAAGAACAAGAGGAAGAAAAGCAAGAGGAAAAACTTTTGCTTGATGGCAAAAGCTATCAATTGACATTTGAGGATGAGGATGCCAACAAGCCTCAAGAAGAAGCAAGAGAAGTTGAAAGCAACATTGATCTTGATCTTGCTGACGAAGAAAGAAATGAAATTTTGGAAAGACAACGCATCATCAGTGAAAACAAGGAAGAAGAACCTGCTGAACTTGAAAATGATGAAGACGATCTTGAAGCATTGTATCAACAATTGATAAATGACATCAACTCAGAAGCTGCAGAAGAGGAAGAAGTTGAAGAACCTGCTGAAGAAGTTGAAGAGGGAGAAGAGGAAGAAGAGGAAGAATTTGAGGAAGCTAACGAAGAAGAGACAGTTGTTGATGAAGAAAAAGAGGCAATGAAAGAGCAACTTGAAAAGCTCCAAAAAATGTTTGAAGAACAACAAGCAAAAGTTGATGCTCTTGAAGAACAGGCAAGCGTAGAGCCAGTTGTTGAAGAAACAGTTGAAGAAACAGTTGAAGAACAAGAGCCACAAGTTGATGAGGAAAAGGAAGCCCTAAAAGAGCAACTTGCAAAACTTAAAAAAGAACTTTTGAACGAACAAGCTGAAAAAGAAGCTGTTAAATCTCAAAATGACGAACTTGTTAAGAAACTTGAAAAAATGCCAGTGGCTCAAACCATTGAAGTTGAAACTGAAAGTTTGGAAGCACTTCTTGCAAGAAAAGAAGTTTTGGAAGCAAGACTTACTGCAAGTGAAAAAGAGTTGAGAGCTAACAAAAAGGAATATATTCCACTCAAAAAGATAAAAAACAACTTGGAAAGAGACAAATCAAAACTTAGAAGAAAGGAAGCTGTTGTTGCAAAGCAAAAAGTTATGCTCTTTGGCGTGAGCAACTATGTTGTTGATCCTGAAAAAGAGAAAAAGCTTTCAGAAGATCTTGATGTTTTGGATGCACTTCGTCTTTCAGTTCAACATTGTGAAGAAGTTATGAGAGAAAACGAAGACAGATATCCAATTTTGGAAAAGACATATGGTATTTTAACAAAATCAGTTGAAGATCTCAGAGCAGATATTGCTGACCTTGATGTAAGAATTGCAAATTTGCAAGGCGACAATGCAGGCGAAAACGATGCTGAATAATCAAACAAAAGTCACAATTTTGTGACTTTTTTGATATAAAAAAGATATTGTTTGTATATTCTTATAATATATAATAAATTATTTTAAAATTTACTATTGATAAATTTTTTGTGTTGTGATAGAATATAAGTATGAAATTAAGTAAATGGTTTGAAAAAAAAGGAAAAAACAAAGTTAAAATTGGTCTTGCTCTTGGAGGTGGTGGAGCAAGAGGTTTTGCTCATCTTGGGGCACTGAAGGCTTTTGAGGAAAATGGCATAACTTTTGATGAAGTTGCTGGCACAAGTGTTGGCAGTGTTGTTGCAGTTGCCTATGCATTTGGTTTATCAAGTGATGAAATGTATGCTGAAGCAAGTAAACTTAAAGGCAGTGATATTAGAACTAGCAAATTATTTTTCATGCCTAGCAAAACTGAAGGTATAGAAAATTTGGTTAAATCTCTTATTGGTGACGCACATTTTGAAGACCTAAAAAAACCAACAACTGTTGTTGCCGTTGATTTGATTACTGGCAAGGAAATTCATATAACAAAAGGTAGTGTGACAAAAGCAGTTGCAGGCAGTTGCGCAGTTCCACTTGTATTTGCTCCAGTAGATTTTGGTAAATATAGACTTGTTGATGGCGGACTTCAAAACACAATTCCTGCAGATGTTTTGCGAAAAAATGGTTGTAAATATGTTATTTCAATTGATATCAATCCTACAAGAGGCCTTGGTACCACAGGCACAAATCCACTGGAAATTATAAGTTCTAGCATCGGTATTATGATGAAAAGTAATGCAGTTAAAGGATATGTGTTTAGTGATATTGTAATAAAAGCTGACACAACACAATTCAAAAGCACAAAGCTTGATGGTGCTGAAGAAATGTATAAAATTGGTTACAAGGCAGCAATGAGCGTTATCCCAAAAATAAAAGAACTTATCAATCAAAAAGAAAAAAGCAAATTGTCAAGTCTTTTTAAACATAATAAAAATCATGTTTTAAAAGAAGAAGATAGTAATATAATCTATGAATAATTTACTAAATTTTTACAAATATTTGTTAACTACATAGGAAGAGGTACAAATAAATGCGTACGCAAAATTCAAAAAACAAAGATAAATCTATCAAAGATATATTATCTTCTAACAAAAAGAAAAAATCAAAAATTATATTATCACTCCCACGAGTGATAATATTTTTGATTGTCGCAACAATAACTCTTTCAGTTGGTTTTATTTTTAAACCACAACTTGAAAATTTAATAAACAAAAGTAATTTAGCAGTCACAGATGCAAGTGTTATTGATGAAAATGGCTTAACTGTTCACTTTGTTGATGTTGGGCAGGGTGATAGCATCGCAATTAGATTCCCTGATGGCAAAACAATGCTTGTTGATGCCGGAACATCAGCAAGTAAAGATAGTTTGCTTGATTATCTAACAACAAAGTTTTTTAAAAATGATGAAAAGATTTTTGATTATGTACTTTTAACGCATAGCGATGCTGATCACTGTGGTGGAATGGCAATGATATGTGAAAATTTTATAATTAACCGAATATACAGGCCATATGCATACTGCATCAAAAATGAAATTGATGAAACAAATGGCGACTCAAATAACAAAACTATAGTGACAACAGCAACATATTATAACACAATAAAAGCCTTTAAAAGTGAAATCAATTCATTTGGTGAAAGTGCAGAAATGATATGGACTGATTTAAGCACAGTCAATTCAACTCACAAAATTGAAGGTTTAAATTATTCTATAGATTTTTATGCACCCACAGAAAATTACATAACAAAAAGTGCTGGCACAGTCGCAAATGATTATTCTCCAATTATGGTGTTAAATTACAATAGCAAAAGAATTATGTTAACAGGTGATGCCTCTACAACAAGTGAGGAAAATGCAATGCAAAATGCATCACTTCCAGATGTCGACCTTCTTAAAGTTGGCCATCATGGCAGCAAAACTAGTTCCAGTGAAAAATTTTTGAAACAAATAAAACCAGAAATTGCTGTGATAAGTGTTGGAAAAGATAATTCTTACAAACATCCTACCACTGAAGCACTCAACAGGTTAACTGCAGTTGGTGCACAAATTTATAGAACTGATTTGAACGGGACAATAATTGCTAATGTAACAAGTGATGAAACAGTAAAACTCAACGTTGTTGTTGGCGTTCAAAGCAACAATCAAACTGTATATATTCACGTTGAATATATTATGGCTGGAATTCTTATATTATCATTAACCTTATGTTTTGGAATTAAGCTGAAAGTTTAAGATATTTTAAGTGAAAATAATTTTATAAAACAACAAATAAAATTATGATCTTACAAAAAAAATAAAAATAATGTCAAATTTTGATGAATATTCATAAAAAAACAATGTGTGTCATATCGTCACATATTGTTTTTTGTTGCAAAAACATATATTTTTTGATATAGTAAAATAAAAGGATTTTATGAAAACTAATATTCTAATTTTGTGTTTAAATAATAAATATGCAAAGCAAATTAGCAAAGATATCGCTAATATGTTTGATTTATTTTATTTAGATATAAATGATATTCTGGAGTATAATTTAATTAACAAAAAAATGATAGATTCTGCGGGGAAGGAATACTTTGATAAAGAATTGACAAAAGCTATCAAATCTATATCACAATATGAAAATACTTTGCTTTGTGGAAAATTTGAAACTCTTTCACAAGGTGAAAACTTACAAATTTTGAAAAGTAATTCCGTCGTTATCTATTTAAATTTACATAAAACTAATCTTGAAAGATATATTAAATCTAAAAGAAATGAAATAAGTCACACACTAATTGCTTTTGACGAAGAAGATCAATTTTGCAAAGATAACGCTGACATTGTTGTTAATTTGTCTAATGATGAAAATGATAATTTACATATGATAAAAACACAAATTTTAAATTATTATGGAGAGTAATATGACGATAGAAGAAAAAGCAGTGAACGAACTTAGAGTTTTGAGTGCAGAAATGATAACAAATGCAAATTCAGGCCATCCTGGGATAGCTTTAGGCTCAGCACCAATATTATATAGTTTGTATACCAATGTTATGAACACAAATCCAGATGAACCGCAAAACATTTTTAGGGATCGTTTTGTTTTGAGCGCTGGGCACGGTAGTGCAATTTTATATTCAGTTTTGCATTCAATCGGCTATGACATAACAATTGATGATCTAAAAAACTTTAGAAAAATAAATTCAAAGACCCCTGGTCATCCTGAAAATTGTCTCACCCCAGGCATTGATTGTAGCACTGGCCCTCTTGGTCAAGGTGTGGCAAATGCTGTTGGAATGGCAATTGCAGAAAAATATTTTGAAGCAACATTTAACAAAAAAGATGCAAAACTTTTTGACAGCACTATTTTTTGCCTTTCAGGTGAAGGTTGTTTGATGGAAGGTATTTCTTATGAAGCGCTGAGCCTTGCTGGAAATTTAAACCTTAACAATTTTGTGCTCATTTACGATTGCAACAAAGTTACTATTGAAGGAAAACTCGATATAGCATTTACAGAAAATGTTGATTTGAGATTTAAATCAATTGGTTTTGACGTAAAAAAAGTTAAAAATGGAAATGACACAAAAGAAATAACAAGAGTTCTTTTAAGTGCAAAAAAATCAAAAAAACCAACAATTGTTATAGTTCCAACAACTATAGGATATGGCAGTGAGCTTGCGGGAAATGAAAAAGTGCATGGGACTCCACTCACACCAGAATTGTTACAAAGATTGAGAGAAAATCTCAATGTTTCAAAGCCAGAATTTGATCTTTCTAGCGAAGTTAAAGAACACTTTAAAGAGAAGTCTAACGATTTAAAATTAAGGTTTGTTGAAAGGAATATTGAGAAAGAATATAAAGAAAAATATCCAAAAGAATATAGACAGCTCAAAGCATTATTTGATGAAAACAATTTATTTAAAGCTATCGATAAAATTAAAAAAACCAATATTTCATCAATGGGGTCAACAAGAGATACAAATCATCAGATTATGCAAGAAATTTCCAAGTTTTTTCCAAACTTTTTTGGAGGGAGTGCAGATGTTGCAACATCTACAAGAGCATTTATTGAAAGCAAAACAGCATTTTCAAAAAATGATTACACCTCTAAATATATGCACTATGGAATTCGTGAACATGCAATGGGCGGTATAAGCAATGGTATTGCACTTTTTGGTGGATTGCTTCCATATCAAAGTTGTTTTTTGACTTTTATGGATTATCTTAAACCAGCTCTAAGAATGTCAGCACTTATGAATTTAAGAATTTTTTCTGTGTTTTCACATGACAGCATCACAGCAGGTCAAGATGGGCCAACACATCAACCAATTGAGCAACTTACAACATTAAGGCTTGTGCCAAACACTATTGTTTCAAGGCCTTATAATGCAAGCGAAATACTTGCAACTTATATTTGGTTGCTTCAAAATCACAAACCTGTGAGTATGCTTGTTTCAAAAGACAAATATGATTTTATAGAAACAAATTTGGAAGATACACTCTGCGGTGGCTATGTTCTAAATGAAAATAGAAAAGCAGAACTAACCTTGATTGGCACGGGCAGTGATGTTGCAAAATGTTTGAAAACAGCAGAAATCTTAAGTGCAAATGGCTTAAATTCAAGAGTAGTAAGTATGCCATCAATATCAATATTTGAAAGTCAACCAAAGGCATATCAAAAGTCAGTGCTCAAGGACCTTCCAAGAGTTTTTGTGGAGGCTAGCGCAGAAAATTATTGGTACAAAATGGCAAATCAAGACGATTTGATTTTGAATATTACCGAATTTGGAAAAAGTGGAAGCCCAACAGAAGTTGAGAAATTTATGAAATTTGATGCTAATTCAATAGTAAAGCAAATTTTGAGTTGGTGGAAAAAATTAAAGATAAGTTAGATAGATAACAACAAATTTTACTTTTTCTTAGTAGAAAAAATTACAAGATTGAAGAAACGAAAAAAATAATATAAACGAAAAAACTCGTATCGGTAACTTACTGATACGAGTTTTTCTCAGGTATTTAATGCAAAATATAGAAACTTTTTCAAATTTCATCAGCATATGATTTATGCCACCATGCGTTAAATACATTTATATTTTGTCACAGTTTTTTAAAAATATACAATAATTTCAAATTTTTTTTATTTTTAAAATATATAATTTTCTAAAGCAAAATACCTGTCGTCACACAAGTTAATCTACGCAAATTTTTGCGTAGATTAGGCAACACAAAGTGTTGCGCAAACAAGTTTTGCCTTGTGTGCTCATGATTTTTCATTAAACATATTTTTTATAGCAAGTAAAGTGTTATAAAAATCATCTTTATCTTTTTTTGCAATTTCAATAAGAGACTTGTCATTATTTTTCTCAAAATAATTTGCAAAACGCCTTTCTTTCATTAAATGATTTTCAAAATCACCAGTTGGCTTTGGACTATCAATTTGCATAGGATTTTTACCAAATTCAATTAAGGAAGGGTCGTATCTAAACAAATGCCAATAACCACATTTCACAGCATCAATTTCTTGTTCCATAGTTTTGCTCATATCGATTCCGTGATTTATGCAAGGAGCATATGCAACAATCAAACTCACACCATTAAATTTTTGCGCTTCAACAAATGCATTAACAGTTTGATTCATATTTGCTCCCAAACAAACTTCTGCAACGTAAACATCTTTATATTGAAGTGCAGAAAGCACCAAGTTCTTTTTGCTTGTCTTTTTTCCACTGCTTGCAAATTTTGCAACAGCCCCTCTTGGAGTTGCCTTACTTTTTTGACCGCCAGTGTTGGAATAAAGTTCAGTATCAAGCACCAAGATGTTTATGTTTTCACCACTTGCAAAAATATGATCTAGCCCTCCAAAATCAATGTCATATGCCCATCCATCACCACCAACAAGCCAAACTGTTTTTGGTGTTATCAAATCCAAATTTTCAAACATAAAATTTGTGTTTTGATTGTTATATTGATTGCTTAAATCATAATTCTTTAATTTTAAATATATATTTTGACATATCTCAAAATTTTCAAAATTATCAAGCCATCTACTTAAAATTTCTTTTAAGTTTTCATTAAAATCATTTATATTTTGCTCAATGTAATTCCTAAAATTATTTCTTTTTGTGATTTGACTTTTTTGAATTCCAAGCCCAAATTCAGCATTATCTTCAAAAAGTGAGTTGGCCCATGCAGGTCCAAAGCCGTCTTTATCTTTTGTATAAGGGCATGTTGGAGCAGAACCTCCATAGATGCTACTGCAACCAGTTGCATTTGCAATGATGAGTTCTTTTCCAAAAAGTTGAGTTAAAAGCTTTATATATGGTGTTTCGCCGCAGCCTGCACAAGCACCAGAAAATTCAAAGTATGGCTTCATAAATTGTGTTTTCAGTTGTGACAAAGGAATGTTAGGAATTGCACTTTCAAGTTTTTTGGAGAATTCAAAGTTTTGTTTTTCGCTGTCAAAAGTTGTATCTTTTTCAACAAGTTTAATTGCATTTGTTGGGCATATTCTTTCACAAAGTCCGCAAGAGATGCAATCGGCAGGGGATACTTCTATGTGAAAATTTAAATTGTTGTCCAGCATAGCTTTTTTGCTTTCAAATGTTTTTGGTGCGTTTTTTATGCTTTCCTCGTTCAATAGTTTTGCTCTCAAAACTGAGTGTGGACAAACAAAGGTGCATCTTCCACATTGAATACATTTTTCACTAAACCATTTTGGCACAAAGTTTGATACATTTCGCTTTTCAAATTGACTTGTACCAGTTTGATTTTCACCATACAAGTTTACCTTTGAGACTGGTAATTCATCGCCATTTAAATCGAGAATTGGTCTCACATAATCATCGAAGTATCTAATTCCTAAATTGCTTGCTTTTGTTATAGGTAATGATTCCCAATTTTTATCAATATCAATTTTAAAAATTTGAGATTCAATATCATTTATTGAATTTATATTTTGATTGATAACATCTTCACCTTTTTTGGATAGTGAGTTTTTTATTCCTTCAATTGTATTTTTCTTTGCCATAGAATAATCAATATCATTTAAAATATAGAAAAATGCCATTTGCATAATGCTTGAAATTTTGCCTTGCAAGTTATTTTCTTTTGCAATTTTGTTTGCATCAATTGAGTATAGGGCTATATCTTTTTTTGAAAGGTCTCTTTTTATATCATCAAGCACAAAATCATTTATTTCTTTTTTAGTTTTGTATTTAGAATTTATTATGAGTATCCCATTATTTTTTACTTGTTTTGAGACATTGTATCTGTTTAAAAAACTTGAATTGTTGCATACAACAATATCATTTGAATTTGACAAATATGGCCTGTTGATTTCGTTATCACTTATGCTAATAAAACTTCTTGTCAACCCTCCAGATTTTTTGCTGTCATACATAAAATATGCTTGAACATATTTTTTTTGATTGCCCAAAATTTTTGTTATATTTTTTGCACTGTTAACTGTTCCATCACTTCCAATTCCATAAAACAAAAAGTTTTTTGAATTATTTGCAATTTGATATTCAGTATCAAAATCAAGACTAGTGTTTGTTACATCATCATTTATGCCAATAGAAAAGTGGTTTTTTGAATTTTCACATTTTAAATTGTCAAAAACTGCTTTCACCATATTTGGTGAAAATTCCTTCCCTCCAAGTCCATATCTTCCGCCAATAACTTTGATATCTCTTTCACTTTCGTGCACGGCACTTGAAATGTCCAAGTAGAGTGGCTCGCCTAGACTTCCTTGCTCTTTTGTTCTATCTAACACAGCGATTTTTTGAGTTGAATGTGGTAATAATTTAATAAATTTTTTTGTATCAAAAGGGCGATATAAGTTAATTTTTAAAAGACCAATTTCATTATCATTTGTGTATTGCAAAAATTCTTTGATTGTGTCACAGCTACTAGCCATTGAAACAATCACATATTTTGCGTTTTGACTTCCAAAATACTCCATAATGTGATGTTCTTTGCCACCAAGATTTTTTATATTTTCAAATGTTTGCTCCAAAATTTCTGGAAGTTTTTGATATGCCAAATTGCTTTTTTCTCTGCCTTGAAAGAAAATATCTTGGCTTTCATTCGTTCCATATTGTTTAGGATTATTTGGTGATATTGCTCTTGACTTAAATTCTTTTAATGCATCATATGGATAAATCTTTTTTAGTTCTTCATCATCAAAAGTGTTTACGCTAGAAATTTGATGGCTTGTTCTAAAACCATCAAAAAAATGTAAAAAGGGTATTCGTGACCTCATGCTCGCCAAAAAACTGGCAACTGCAAAATCATATGCCTCTTGAGGGTTAGAACTTCCAAGCATAGCAAAGCCAGTTTGCCTTGCACTCATGATGTCACTATGGTCACAAAAAATGTTAAGTGAATGGCTTGCGAGACTTCTGCTTGCAACGTTGATAACGCATGGAAGCATTTCACCTGCAATTTTGTACATATTTGGAAGCATAAGTAGTAGGCCTTGACTTGAAGTGAATGTTGTTGAAACACTTCCAGAAAGTGCTGCGCCATGAAGAGCTCCAATAGCTCCACCTTCACTTTGCATTTCAGTTATGTCCAAAATATTTCCAAAAATATTCTTTTCGCCATGACTTGCCATTTCATCACAAAATTCTGCCATAGGGCTTGATGGTGTGATTGGATAAATAAAGCTCATTTCACTGAGTTTGTAACTTGCTTTTGCTGCGGCGGTGTTTCCGTCAATAATTTCTCTTTTCATAAACTTCCTTTATTCATATTCAAATGTTATAAAATACGATTTAAATATATCTCTTACTTTTTTATTTTGTATTAGTTTTAATTACAATGATATTGTAGGTTTTGAAAACAACATATTTATTATATCAAACAAAACTATTTTTAGGCAAATAATAGTTTGAAATTTTGCGTTTGTATGGTATATTATTTTTATGAAAAGATATTTGTGTGTTGTTCAATATATTGGCAAAAATTATTGTGGTTTTCAAAGGCAAGACAATGGGATTTCAATTCAACAAAAAATTGAGGAAGCCCTTGAAGTGGGGTTAAAACAAAAAATCGAAATTTTTGCAAGTGGCAGAACTGATGCAGGTGTTAATGCGCTGGCACAAACAATACATTTTGATGCAGATATTTCAATTCCAGAAAAAAATATTCCTTTTGCGATAAATCAATTTTTACCAAATGACATAAAATTTTTAAGTGCTAAAGTTGTTAATGACAACTTTAACGCACGTTTTGATGTCAAAAAAAAGACATATGTATATCATATTTATGTTAGTCCTGTTGAATTGCCAGTCAAAAATGAACTTTCATATTGGTTAAAAAAGCAACCGGATTTAAATAAAATGAAAGAATGTGCAAAAATTTTTGAAGGTGAACATAATTTCAAAGCATTTATGAGTGCAGGCGGTCAGTCAAAAACATTTGTTAGAAAAATTTATTCCATAAAAATTAAACAGAAAAATGATGATATATCAGTTGAAGTCACTGGAAATGGATTTTTGTATAATATGGTACGAATAATTGTAGGCACACTCATAGAAGTAGGCTACGGAAAAAAGACAGTGAGAGATGTTCAAACAGCACTAAAAAGTGAAAATAGAAAAAATGCGGGTTATCTCGTCCCTCCTTATGCTTTGTTTTTAAAAAGCGTGAAATACTAAAAATATTTTGACATATTTTTTGCAAAGTTTTTGCTTTTTGTTGCTAAATTTTTTTTGATTGTTTATAATTATAATAGAATAATTAGATTATATTTGATATAAAATTATAATTTATAAATATTTTAAAATTGCATTTTGAATCTTCAGAATTTAAAACTTGTTTCCTTGATAAAATAGGAGTTATTATGAAATATATAAAATTGGGTAGCGGTTACTTCTTCAAAAATTCATGGTGGTTACTTCTTGTGTGGTTGCTTCCATCAATTTTTGTTGGTCTTTGCACAGGTCCGTTTCAAATTATAGAGTTTATGAATAGTTATCCAAAAACAATAATTAGCAATTTTGGTGATATATTCAACATTTTGATGCCACTCACTTGGCAAAGAGCTATATTTGTTGTGCTTGGAATATTCTTGGTTTCTATATTTGTAAGTATGGCATTTGGTGAATCAGAAAGTCATATGAGAAGTGGAAAACTTGGATTTAAGGAAATATTTTCTTATGTTAACAATGATATTCTAGTTTCAATAGTCAATATTTTCATTATTGAAATTATATATATTATTTTTAAATTTATTTTAGGTTCAATTTTATTTTTACTTCATTTACTCCTTAGTGGTCTGTCAAGTGTTGCAACAATTTTAAATGTTATTCTTGCAATTGTTTTATGTGTTTGTGTTATAGTGTTATTCACACTTTTAGCTTCAACCTTTTTGATCAATATTCCAAATATGATTTCAAATGGATATTCACTAAAAGAAAGTATAAGTAGCACGTTTCAACTTTTGAGTAGAAGCACATTCAAGTTGCTTCTTGCATACTTAATGCCATTTTTATTCATAATTCCAGTAATCAGCTTACTTTCTCACACAAGCGTTTTGTGGCTAGGTAATATCTTGTCATTCTTATTTTTAGGTGCATATTATTCAAGTCTTACAATGACATCATATTTTGAACTTTCCAACACAAGCAGATATGACAATAGAAAATATTATAACTATAAATAAATTCTTTTAATATGACAAAATCTTAAATATAATGTAAAGTAAAAAATAAAATACAAATAGAGAGGAAAATATGTATTTAAAAAACACATTAAAGCTTGCTTTTGTAAATTCTTCAAATATATGGAAAATACTATTATATAGAATTTTGTGTTTATTATGTGTTTTAGGCTTGACAACTGTTGTCGCTTGGCCTATAATTAGTGTACTAATAAAAGATAATTTTTTTGTTAATTTGCAAAAGTCTTTTGAAAATATGCTTTTTAATCTAAATTTTGAAAGCTTATTTGTTACGGTTGACAATGTATTCAAAAATTTTGCACAAATAATTTCAAATCACGGCTATGTTGCATATGCGTTGCTTTGTTTTATTTTTGATGTTATTTTGATTTCATTTTTGGAGCAATATTCTTCACTTGCTGTTCATCAATCAGTTGGTGGATATATGTCTAGTTTAACAAAATATGGCTTCACAAACAGTTATGTTTCAAATTTTGGAAAAGCAACATTACTTGCGCTGGCAAGACTTGTGTCAACTCTTGTATTAAATATTTTGATTTGGGTGGGGCTATATTTTATGGCATCTATTCTGTATCAAAAAGTTGGTGTACTTGCAATAATTTTAACATTTTTTATCGCAATACTTTTCACTTCACTCAAATATACAATTATTGGGTGCTGGGAGCCAGCATATTTGATTCACAATGAAAAAGTTTTCCCATCATTTAAAATGGGAGTGACTGTTATTTGGCGAAAATTTTTCAAAATACTTTCAAGTTATTTGATATTAACACTTTTGATATTTATATTAAATATCTTTGCATTCACATTCACAGCAGGTGTTGGACTTCTTATAACAATGCCGCTTTCAACGCTCATGTTTGTGATCTTGGAAGAAGTTGTGTATCGAGAACTTCTAGGTATGAGATATTATGTTGACAGTGATCATATAATCACACCTAAAAAACTTGAACAGCAAGATAGCTTTGCAAAAGTAAAAGATATAATTTAAATCATATCGATTATGCAAATGACAAAATTTTATAAACTTTGGAAGTATATGTTATAAGATATAACATAAGCTTCTAGTTTAATTAGTGTGTTAGTTTGTTTGAATGCTTATTTTGCTTTGAAACAAACTTCTTAATTTAGTTAGTGGCATAAAGATATGATTTTTTATGCAAAGGAGAATATATGACAGAAATTTTAGAAAATAAAATCACAGACAATCCAACAAAGCTGGCTGAATCACAAATTCAACTTCAGCAACCAAAACAAAGAGTTCATTCATATAATGCAGGGCTTCCTAAAAATTATGTTAAAAAAACTCAAAATTCAAATAAAACAAAAAAGCAGATGGCTGAAAACTTGCAATCGCTTCAAAATTCACAAATGCAAATTTCCAACAAACAAAATCAAACCAAGCCTGAGATGCAAAATACTTCAAAAAATCAACAAATAGATTCTATCGATGTAAACAATCGTACTTTAAACAGAATTATAGGCTTAAACAAGGGTTATAGACCAAACAAAAATGCTTTAAAGGTTATGTTTTTGGGTGGAGTTGGTGAAATTGGAAAAAATATGATGGCTCTTGAATATGGAAACGACATTATCATAGTTGATTGCGGTGCAACATTTCCATATGCTGAAGATATGCCAGGCATTGATCTTGTTGTGCCTGATATTTCATATCTAATTCAAAACAAAAGCAAAATCAGGGGAATGGTAATCACACATGGCCACGAGGATCATATTGGAGCCATACCATATGTCATTGGTGACATCAATGTGCCAATATATGGCAGTAAGCTCGCTGTCGCACTTATGCAAAACAAACTCAAAGAATTTCCAAAACTCAAGGCAAAGTTTGTGACGGTCAAGCCAAGAGATATTGTTAAACTTGGTGTTTTTTCAGTTGAATTTATCAATGTTTGTCACAGTATTGCCGGTAGTTTTGCAATGGCAATAACATGCCCAGCTGGTGTTATGGTGCACACAGGCGATTTCAAAATTGATTACACTCCACTAAATAACAATTTTACTGACCTTACTCGTTTTGCAGAACTTGGAAAGAAAGGCGTTTTACTTCTCACAAGTGAAAGCACAAATGTTGAGAGAGAAGGACACAGTTTGAGTGAAAAAGCGGTAGGAAAAACTCTTGACGATCTTTTTGCAAAATATAACGATAGTAGAATTTTTGTTGCAACTTTTGCAAGCAACGTATATAGACTTCAAGAACTTTTGGATTTGGCAGAAAAATATAAGAGAAAAGTCACTTTTACAGGCAGAAGTATGGTTAATGTAACAGAAACTGCTTATAAAATTGGAGAACTTAAATTTAATCGTGATTTGTTTATTGACATTGACAAAATCAATAACTATCGTGATAATGAACTTTTGATTGTCACAACTGGCAGTCAAGGCGAACCTATGAGCGCACTAACTCGTATGGCAAGTGGAGATTTTCAAAAAATAAAACTCGATGAGCACGATTGCATAATTTTTAGTTCAAGCCCAATTCCAGGCAATGAAAAGAGTGTCAACAATGTCATAAACAATCTTTGCAAACTTGGTTGCACAATAATCTATGATCAACTTGCAGAAGTTCATGCTTCAGGTCACGCATATCGTGAAGAACTTAAGCTTATTCATTATTTAACAAGGCCAAAATTCTTTATGCCAGTGCATGGAGAATATAGACACCAAAAACTTCACAAGGATCTTGCAATTACAATGGGAGAGCAAGAAAGAAATATTGTTCTTCCAGCCATTGGTGATGTTGTTGAAGTTAGTTCTCGTGGTATCAAAAAAGTCGGAATTATCCCGTCAGGCAACAGACTTGTTGATGGACTTGGATATGGCGAACTTGAAAGTGTTGTTTTGCGTGATAGAAAACAGTTATCAGAGGAAGGCATTGCAGTTGTAATTATGACAATGAATAAATTTGGAGACATCTTAAACGGTCCAGAAATTATTTCTAGAGGTCTTGTTTATAATGGAGAAGATGCCTTGGTTAGCGAAGGAAAACAATATATTATTGATATTATAAATCAAATGCCAGAGAAGCAAACTGATGTTTCAATTCTCAAAAATGATATTCGTAGAGCACTGGGAAACTTCTTTTTTAGAAAAACAAAGAGAAGACCAATGGTTCTCGCGTTTATTTTCCAAAGTTGATGCTCGATAGATTTTTGCTTGCTCCGCGTTTCGTTTCACTTCATTAGCGCTATCGCAAAAACTATCTCGCAACTGGAGTAATAAGGATTTTTATTTAAGTGTTGCTCGTATAATTTTTCTTGCTTCACGCTTCGCTAGCGCTATCGAAAAATATACATCGCAACCTGGGATATAAGGATGTTGTATTAAATGTTGCTCGTATAATTTTTCTTGCTTCACGCTACATCAATATTACTATAAATTTATTTCTTTAAAAAAATCCAAAAAACATCTAAAAAATATCAAAATTTAGGTGTTTTTTTGTGTTTTTTTGCTTATTTTTTTTAAAAATATTAAATAATTTTGTTTAACAGTTAAAATTTTTTAATTATATTTACAAGTTAAATTAAAAATATTTTAGTTAGAAAAATCAAAATATTTCCTTAATTCATAAGAAATCATTTAAAATCTTTTCACAAAAAATTATACAGTTATTCACTTGACATAATCTTTTTATATGATATAATAAAAAGGAATTTTATATCAAGGTGGTGAAATTGTGAGCGTAGTTAAAGTTGGCGAAACTGAAAGTCTCGATAGTGCTATCAAGCGTTTTAAGAGAAAATGCCAAAAAGACGGCATTATTGGTGACATTAAAAAGAACCAAGAATATCTCAAACCAAGCGTAAGAAAAAAGCTTAAAAGAGAAGAAGCTAGAAAGAAAAACAGATAAAATGTTGCTCGTATGATTTTTTCTAGGCTGGTGCTTTGCAAGGCCGTCGAAAAAATATACTTTGCAACTATGAGAAAATTAGGAATTATTAAAAATCATAGTATTGAACTATGATTTTTTTAATTATATTTTACATTTATTATTTGATAATTTTGTAACTTTCAAATACTTTGTATTATAACAAATATATTTTTAAAAAAAACACCTTACAAAATGTAAAGTGCGATTTTTTTTATTATGCAAAGTATTCATTTATAATGAGTGATGCAAAATTATTGTCAATTATTTTGTTGTAGTCTGGATTTGCTGTTTGTGCAAGTTCGCCTGCACCTTTTAACATTGAAATCAATCTGTTAAAATTCTCTTCACTCATCATTGGTGTTGCATTCCAAGCGTCACTAGCAATATAGTTTTGCATTCCAACCTTCAAACTTTCGTTTGAACTTCCAGCAAATGATGGTGCAAGGCTTTTTACAACATCATCAATATTTGCTGTTTTAATATAGTTTACACCTCTTTGAATAGCTTTCAAAAATGCAATAATCACATCAGGATTGTTTTTGATATAATCTTTATTTGCACTAAAACAAGTAAATGGGATTTCGCCACTTTCTTCTCCGACAGCAGCAACAATATATCCTTTGCCTGTTTTCACAAATTCGCTTGCGGCAGGCTCAAATAAGGTCATATAGTCACCAACACCACTCAAAAATGCTCCTGAAATGTTTGCAAAAGCAATACTTGTATCAAATGTCAAGTCATTTTCGATATCATAACCGTTGTTTTCAAGTGCCATTTGTAAACTCATTGCTGGACTACCGCCTTTTCTTCCTGCAATAATATGCTTTCCTGCAAGGTTACTCCAATCAAAATTTGTCTCGTTGTTTCTTGAAATTAGGAATGAGCCATCTCTTTTGGTAAGTTGACCAAACACAACTGGATAGTTGCTGTCACCATTAACATACGAGTAAACATTCTGCTCTGGTCCCATAAGACCAATATCAGCAGATCCTGTCATAAGTGCAACATTTGTTGTGTTGCTACCTTCTGCTGTTGTTAAATCAACAGTATATCCCTCATCTTCAAAGTAACCGTTGTTTATTGCAATGTAAAGTGGTGCATAGAAAATACTATTTGTAACTTGATTTACTTTTATTACTTTCTTATTATTTTCTTTACATCCTGTTGCAAAAAAGCATGTAGATAATGCAATTACTGCAATTAAAAAAATTGAAAATATTTTTTTCATAGTTCCTCCAAAACAAGTTTATTCAAAAAGAGCATGTTTTTGTTACAGATGAATAATTATAAGTTCAAAACTTATTTTTATAAATTATGATTTTTTTAATGATTTAAAAATATTTCAAGATAAATAGCTTTATTGATTATAAAAAAATAACATTTTATTTAGCAAAATCTAGGCCCTTTTTTATAGTTTAAAAAATTTTAAAAAATAACAATTTTTTACAAAAAAAAAATTTAAAAAAACTGTACAATTTCATTTGACATAAATAAAATACCGTGGTAATATGCGGTAACTTTTTGACTTTGTTTTTTTGGTATGAATTTATAATTATTCATTGGAGGAAATTATGGTAAAAATCGAAAAAAAAGATGGATCATTAGTTGATTATGATTTCGAAAAGATAGTGAGTGCAGTAACAAGATCTGCTGATAGAGTTATGATTAAATTTTCTAATGAAGATTATAACAAAATTCGAGAATTTGTTGAAAGTACTATAAAAGATAAAAATCTTGATATTATAAACATAAATGAAATGCATATTATCGTTGAAAATGCTTTGGATTCTGTCAACACAAAAGTTGCAAAAAGTTATAGGGAATATCGAAACTACAAAACAAATTTTGTAAAGATTTTGGATAAAGTCTACAAAAAAAGAAAAGATCTTGAATATCTTGCCGATGTTGAAAATGCAAATAGGGATAGTGCACTTGTTAGCACGCAAAGGAGCATCGTTTATGATGTTTTAAACACTGAACTTTATGAAACATTCTTTTTGACAGAAGAAGAGAGAAAAGCTTCAAAAGATGGTTTTATATATATTCATGACAAAAGTGCACGACTAGACACCACAAATTGCTGTTTGTTTGATATGAACAAAGTTTTGAGTGGTGGCTTTGAAATGGGAAATGTTTGGTACAATGAACCAAAATCTCTTGACACTGCTTTTGATGTCATTGGAGACATAACATTGAGTGCTGCTTCAATGCAATATGGCGGTTTTACAATTCCTGAAATTGATAAAATTCTTGCACCTTATGCTGAACTTTCTTACAAAAGATATTTTAATGAATATAAGTCACTTCTTGAAGAGCTTAATATTGAACAAGAACAATTGAACAAAAAATGCGATGAGTACGCCATAAAAAAAGTGCGCAGAGAGTTTGAACAAGGCTTTCAAGGCTGGGAATATAAATTTAATACATTAGGTTCTAGCCGTGGCGATTACCCATTTATTGCAGTTTCATTTGGAATAGGAACCAGTAAGTTTGAAGCAATGGCCAGCGAAATTTGCCTTGAAGTCAGAAAAAATGGTCAAGGAAAACCAGGATTCAAAAAACCAGTACTTTTCCCAAAACTTACATTTTTGTACGATGAAAACTTGCATGGAGATGGCAAAGAATTTGAATGGCTTTTTGATAAAGCAATAGAGTGTAGTAGTAAGGCAATGTATCCTGATTATTTGTCTCTCACAGGCGAAGGATATATACCTAGCATATACAAAAAATATGGCAGAGTAATTAGCCTAATGGGTTGTAGGGCAAGTCTTTCTCCTTGGTATGAAAGAGGAGGGATGAATCCTGCTGATGATGATGACAAGCCAATTTTTGTTGGAAGATTCAATTTGGGTGCGATTTCTCTTAATCTTCCAATGATTGCAAGAAAAGCTCAAATTGAAAATCTTGATTTTTATGAAACGCTTGATTATTATTTGGAAATGATACGAAATCTACACAAGCGCACTTTTGAATTTTTATCACACAAAAAGGCTAGTATAAATCCTTTAGGATATTGCTATGGTGGATTTTTAAATGGTAACAAAAAACCTGGTGAAGAACTGGGAACAGATTATTTGAGGCCAATGACAATGAGTTTTGGTATAACTGCACTTAATGAACTTGAAGAGGTTTGGCACCAAAAATCACTTGTTGAAGATGGTAGTTTTTCACTTGAAGTAATGAAATATATAAACGAAAAAGTTAATGAATACAAAAAGCAAGATAATATTTTGTATGCAATTTATGGTACTCCTGCTGAAACTCTTTGCGGACTTCAAATTGAACAGTTTAGAGCAAAGTATGGAATTGTGAAAAATGTTAGTGAAAGAGAATATGTTTCAAATAGTTTCCACTGTGGTGTTTGGGAAGATATAACACCATATCAAAAACAAGACTTAGAAAATAGATTTTGGAATTATATGAATGGTGGCAAAATTCAGTATGTTAGATATCCAGTTATGTACAACTTGAAAGCAATAAAGACTACAGTAAAAAGAGCTATGAAATTTGGATTTTATGAAGGTGTTAATTTAAGTTTGGCTTACTGTGAAAACTGTGGCTATGAAGAGCTAGATATGGATGTTTGTCCAAAATGTGGAAGCAATTTGGTAACAAAGATTGATCGTATGAATGGTTATTTGGGTTATAGTAGAGTTAAAGGCAAGTCAAGATATAATCACGCAAAAATGGTTGAAATAAAAGAAAGAAAGAGTATGTAAGATATATTTATATATGTGCATAAATTTTAAAAAATCTAAAAAAAATATCAAAAACACAAAAAATATTGCTAAAATTTGATTAAAATATTAAATTTTTAGCAAATTTTCAAAAAAAATAAAAAAGGATATTCTATGAATTATCATAATATAACAAAATGTGATGTGTTGAACGGAGAAGGCGTTAGAGTTGTTTTGTGGGTTTCAGGTTGCAGTCATCATTGCAAAAATTGTCACAATGCTGTGACTTGGGATGAAAATGGAGGACTGCCATTTGATGAATGTGCAAAGCAAGAATTGTTTGATGCTCTTGATAATGATGATATTGATGGCATAACTTTTAGTGGTGGCGATCCTTTATTTTTAGGCAACCGAGAAGTGGTTGGCAATCTTATTAAAGAAATAGTCGAAAAGTTTCCAAATAAAAATATCTGGCTTTATACAGGCTACTTGTGGGAAGACATTAAAGATTTAGATTTTATAAAGTATGTTGATATTTTAATAGATGGAAGATTTGAACAAGATAAATTTTCAACAAAAGCAATCTGGAGAGGCAGTACAAATCAAAGAGTTATTGATGTTAAAAAATCAATTCTTGGTGGAAATATTGTATTGCATTGCGAATGATATAATCATTTGATTTAATTTCAAGAAACAAATAAATAAAAAAAAACTGCTTTAAGCAGTTTTTTATTTAACTAAATCAATTTGCTCACTTTCTTCATTATCTTCTTCAGTTTCAACATCTTTATTTTCAATTTCGGAAAATAAAGATGAAACATCTTCAAATAAGTTTTCAGCTTTTTTTAATTGTTCGTTACATAAACTTGTTAGTTTCGCTTTTATGTCAGTAAGGTTATCGTCTTTTTTTGTTTGAAAAGCTGCAACTTTTGAATGTCCACCACCGCCCATCTGTTTTGCAATTTCCCCAACATTTATATTTTCATTTTTGCTTCTTAAACTTACATAATATGTATTATCTTCATTTTTGATAAAGATAACGCCAACTTCAACACCTTTTGTGTTAATAGCAAAGTCTACTATTCCAAGTGTATCATTTTGAGAAGCACCAGTTTCTTTAAAGTCTTGTTTTGTAATTTTCATCATAGCAATTTTGCCATCATCAGAATATGTCAAACTTGTTAATGCACGAGCAAGTAATTGATTGCTCTCTTTAGTGTTGTTTTTAAAATAATGATTTCTTATCTTATCAATATCAATTTCATTCTGTTTTGCAATTTTATTGATTTCTTCAATAACATTGAAAGTTCTTGGTCCTAAATTTTGAGTTAAATTGTTTGTATCTGTTATGATACCAGAATATAGCACAGCTAATGTTTGAGGAGAGCATTTCAATTTTTGTGATTTTATTAACAATAGATATAAAATTTCACATGTACTTGAGCATGAAGTTAAAACAATATTATTTTTTGCAAAATTATTGTTTGTTATGTGATGGTCAATGTTTAAACTGTCGCTTGCTTTTCTAAATATTTCATCATATTTTCCAAGTCTTGATCGTGTAGAAATATCTAGTATAACCGCCAAATCATATTTTTTTTGCGTACGAGTATTGATATGTTCATTTTTTATTAAGTTTTCATCTTTTTCGTTAAAATCTTCTTCTTCTGTTTCCGTAAAGATATCTATGCAAGTTTTTTGATCAAAATTATCAGTAATTATACGTCTCAATGCAATGGCTGAGCCAAGTGCATCAGTATCTGCATTTTGATGAACTAATATTGCTATTTTTTTTGCAGATTTTAATTGATCAATGCACCTTAATGACATTATTCGCCTCCTATTTTAAAATGATAAATTAACTTCAACATTATAATTTAAATCATTCGTCAAAATATAAAATTCCTAACAATTATATATCTTTTGGATTTATTTGTCAATCCACTAAATTTTTTTTACATCAAAAATCAATATGTTAACAAAATAGAATATACAAAAATATAATGGATTATGACAAAAGAAAATTAAAATGGAGAAACTATGGATAAAAAGTTGTTAAAGCTTAAAGATGTTGGACTAATTTATCAGTCAAAAAATGGTGAGACTGAAGCAGTAAAAAATTTTAATCTAGATGTAAATGATGGAGAATTTATTGCTATTGTAGGCCCTAGCGGTTGTGGTAAAACCACAATGCTTTCAATTTTGAGCGGCATATTAAAAACCACTTCTGGAAATGTTTTGATAGATGGCAAAAAACTTGAAGAAAGCAATGCATATATTGGCTATATGTTTCAAAAAGATGAACTTTTTGAATGGCGAACAGTTTGGCAAAACATAATGCTTGGACTTGAAATAAAAAGACAAGTAACGGATGAACAAAAAGAATATGCAAAAACCCTTATTGAAAAATATGGTCTTAAAGATTTTGCAAATAAAAAGCCAAGGGAACTTAGTGGTGGAATGAGGCAACGAGTGGCACTTATAAGAACTCTTGTTTTACAACCACAAATATTACTTCTTGATGAACCTTTCAGTGCACTTGACTTTCAAACAAGGCTAAGTGTTTGTGATGATGTTTATAGTATCATAAAAAATGAGAACAAAACAGCTGTTTTGGTAACTCATGACATAAGTGAAGCAATTAGCATGGCGGATAGAGTTGTGGTGCTAACTCAAAGACCTGCAAGTGTTAAAAAAATATTTAAAATGGATATTGCAGGAGAGACGCCATTAAAGCGAAGAGAAAGTCCAAAATTTTCACTTAAATTTAATGAAATTTGGAGGGAACTTGACAAATGAACAAAAGAGAAATAGTGTCTGACGCAAGAAAAGAATATTTAAAGAATCAAAAGCATAGAAAAATTTTTGTAATTTCAATGCGAATCTTGATTTTTGTTCTGTTTTTTGCAATTTGGCAATTACTTGCCAGCTTAAATGTTATCAATGTGTTTGTGTTTAGTTCACCAATAAAAATCATTCAAACACTTGGCGATTTGGTCGCTTCCGGAAATCTTTTTTATCATATTTATATAACATTTATGGAAGCTTTTGTGGGATTTGTAATTGCCACAGCACTTGGATTTTTGATTGCAATACTTTTATGGTGGAACGACAGACTTCGCGAAATTTTGGAACCATATATAATTATTTTGAATAGCCTACCAAAAATAGCACTTGGACCAATTATCATAATTTGGTTTGGTGCAGGCACGAATGCCATTATTGTTATGGCAATACTAATTATGATTATAATAACAATCATTTCACAAATGAATGCATTTTTGGCTTGCGATAAAGATAAAATCCTTTTGATGCAAAGTATGGGTGCAAGCAAGTTTCAAATACTAACAAAACTTATAATTCCGCATGCAAAGGATGAATTTTTGTCGGTTCTTAAAATCAATGTTGGTATGACTTGGGTAGGCACGATTATGGGTGAATATCTTGTCAGTAAAGCGGGACTTGGCTATCTCATTGTTTATGGAAGTCAAGTATTCAAGCTGGATCTTGTTATGACGAGTGTTTTGATTTTATGTCTGCTTGCAGGTGTTATGTATGGAATGGTTTGCTTGCTTGAAAAACTGTTAAACAAAAAGTAAGCAATTAATCATCAAAACAATTGAAAATTGTATTAAAAATGTGATCTTTATATTTTATTCATTTTAAAATATATTTATCTTATGTATTGACAAAAAAGATATTTTAGCCTATACTATAATCATAATACTAGCTGGAGGCTATTATGTTATTAGAAAATTTTGGAATAGTTTTAAGAGATCCAATTTATATTTTGGCAATTGTATTTGCTTCAGTAGGCATTGCTTGTGCATTACTTGCAAAAAGAATAACAAAACTTGTTAGAAAAACTGAGGAAGTTAAGCCTGATGATAAGGTTTTGCTTGGAATGAAAATTGCTGGGCTAGCTCTTATTTTGATTGGTTTTGTGCTTTTGATGATTGGTGGATTTACAAGGCTTAGTTAAAAAGCGACTCGAACGAGTTGCTTTTTTTGTATTAGAAAACCCTAGGATAACCCTAGGGTTAATTGGTGGTTTATCCCCAATTTGAAAAACCACGGATTTTACCCGTGGTTTTTTATTTGCTATTAAAATTGTTATATTGCACCAAGTCTTTTCTTTTTGACTGCAACCACAATCATTGCCACAACCAAAACAAGTGAAATTGCAGGTATAATTACATCCGCAAACACGCCAGTTTCTTCTACAACAGGTGCAACAGGTGCAGCCATTTCCGTGACTAGACTTGCATAACTTGCACCAAGAGCAGCCTTATAAGCATCTCCCGTGCCAGCAGGCACATAGATATTGGCTAAATTATCACACGATTCAAATACACCATCGCCAATTGTTGGCGGAGTAGTTCCCTCAAATGTGACTGAGGTTAAACCAGCGCAACCATAAAATGCTTCTCTGCGTATGCTTGTCACAGTATAGGTTGTTCCGCTTATTGTGACAGTTGAAGGGATAACCAAATCGCCTTCTGGATTTGTGCTGTAACCAGTCACGGCTGCCGTTGTGCCGCTGTAATTATAAGTCAAGTTATTCACCGTGGCGGTGGCTGGTACTGCTTTAACCTCGCTTGCGAGGTTAGAAGGTTTTTGGCTTAGAAGCCCCCCCCGCAAAACAGAGTGATAAAACAAGAACAGCAGCCGCAAACATTTTTGTCAGCCTTTTTGTATTCATTTTTATCCTCCTTTTTTGAAATTTTA
>CAJOLY010000011.1 GCA_905235485.1 uncultured Clostridia bacterium | reverse complement strand
ACAAGCACAGTAGGAAGTTGGGATTCATCAACCATATATGAATCAGGAACAAGTTTAACAGGCAAATATGGAACAGTAACATTAAAAGCACAATGGACAATAGATTCATACACAGTTACCCTTGTGAAAGGCACAGGAATAAGCGATATTACAGCAAGTGGAACAGGCGTATCAAATAGACAAGTTGACGGAAACAACATAACATACACAGTTGAGTATAACTCAAGCGTAACAATAACAGCAACACCATCTGCTGGATATCAAAACCCAGCATGGACAACAAGTGATGTTACAATAACAAACAACGCATTCTCAATGCCAGCCAAAGATGTTTCAATCACAGCAAATGCAAGTTTGATAACATACAGTATAACATACAATAAAAATGGTGGAGACTGGTCAAGCAGTGCAGCTCCAGCAACATACAATGTAACAACATCAACAATAACATTATCAAGTTATCCAATAGCAAAAACAGGCTACACATTTGGTGGATGGTATGACAATGAAGATTTCACAGGCAGTGCAATCACACAAATTGCAAAAGGCTCAACGGGAGATGTAGAGCTTTGGGCAAACTGGACAATAGATTCACACAAACTTACAATCGATCCAAATGGTGGAAGTTGGGGTGGAACAACAAATAATAGCGAATTCACACAAGACTACAACACACAAAAATCAATTGAGGATCCAACAAGAGTAGGATATAGATTTGATGGTTGGGATCTCACAGATTCAGGAACGTGGAATTCAAGCACCAAAAAATATACTTTTGGCGCAGGAGATGGTACACTCACAGCACAATGGACAATACAATCATACACGCTCACACTTGTGAAAGGAACTGGAATGTATGATATCACAGCAGAAGGAACAGGTGTATCAAACAGACAAGTTTCTGGAAGCAACATAACATACACAGTTGAGTATAACTCAAGTGTAACAATAACACCTGATCCAGATGATGGATATGAAAATCCAACTTGGTCGACAAGTGATGTTACAATAACAAACAACGCATTCACAATGCCAGCAAAAGCAGTAACAATCACAGCAAATGCAACTGCAAAAACATACACAATCATATTTAACAAAAATGGTGGAGATTGGGTAAGTCCATACGCACCACCAACAGAGTTTACAGTTGAAAGTTTAGACATATATTTGCCAAATGACACTGAAATTTCAAGAGAGGGCTACACATTTGCAGGATGGTACTTTAATTCTGGATTAACAGGAGAACAACAAACTTCAATACCAACTGGTAGTTATGGAAACAAAGAATATTGGGCAAAGTGGGAAGCAGATTATTATAGAATAGCTCTAACAAAAAATGGTGGAACATTCACAATTTCATATAACGGAACAAGTTCAACCGCATTCACTGAAATATATGGATTATATGATAGTAATAAATTATATGTAGATGTAAGTGGAACAAAATATGAAATAACAGGTATAACAGCAAACTATGACGGCTACACCTTAACATCATTCACAGGCACAGGAGCAACAATTGCAGTATCACCAGCAAAAGGCGCAAGCACTTTGGCATATGTGTTGAGTGACCCATATACAAGTTCAGGAGATGGAACACTTGTTGCAACTTGGGCAGCAAATTATTATAAAGTTAGTCTCAACTTAAATTCAGGAACAAGTGTAACATTTACACATAGCACAGATTACACAGTAAGTTCGAATGGAACAACAAATGTATGGGCAAAGATTGGTGACACAACATTGTACTACTCAACAACAACACTAAATTATGTTGGTGACGGAAGTAGTCCAACAGCAATAACCAAAATCACAGGTTCAAGAATAGGCTATACATTGGCAAACACCACAACAATAGAGCAAAATGCAGGAATAACCACAATAACAGTGGCAAGTGCCACATTGTCAAATTCATATAGTAAAGTGGGAAATCCAATACTCACAGCTGGGTGGCAAATAGATTCACACAAACTGAGAGTGAACTATGCAGGTGCAACAGTTGACACAGCAACCAGCTTGACAGTATCTGATGGTACAACATCAAAAGATATTGCAACAACTGGCACAACATATGCAGAGTTTACAGCAAACTATGGTTCATCAGTAACAATAACCATAACCAAAAAGACTGCTAACTTGAACTACTACATAAACAACGCAAACACACCAAGCGAAGCAATACAAAATACATATTCAACAACATGGACAGTTGGCACAACAGATGAAACATGGAATATGTATGTATGGCAAATATATACAATTGAATATAACGGCAATGGCAATACAAGTGGAATAGTTCCAAGCACAATATACAAAGTTCATGGAACAGCAAGAGCAATAACAGCAAATGAATTAACCAAAACAGGTTACACACCAAATGGTTGGGTTGCAAACTCATCAACAATAAAAGCCACACCAGATTACACAATAAGTTACACAGCAAATGCAAATGTAACACTCTATGCAAACTGGACAGCAAACACCTACACAATCACATTAAATGCTGGGACAGGTGGTTCAATTTCAAGCCTATCAGCAACTGGTGGATTGAGTGTGAAAACAGCAAATAGTCAGTTGACTGGAACATATGATTCAGCAGGCACATTCACAGCAACATTGACAAGAACAGGATACACATTCAATGGATGGGCTGATAGTGCTGGAAATGCAATAAGTGGATTAACAAACGATACAGGATTGCCAAAGAGCACAACAACAACAAGTGTAAGTAACCTAGTATCAACAGCAAATGGAAGTATAACCTTATATGCACAATGGCAGATTAATTCATACACCATAACTCTCACAGCAGGGGCTGGTATCAGCAAAATTGTTGCGGATGGTTGGACTGGAACAAACACAACAATCACAAAAACTTTGGATTATGGCACAGTTGTAAATCTTAGCTCAGTCACAAAAACATACAAAAACGGATACTCTGGTGTTGAGTACACCCTTACTGGTGCGGGTTCAATTATTGGTAATAATTTCACAGTTGGAGCAGATACAAGCACAATTCGTTTTGATGCAACAACTCTTTCTGCACCAACAGTGAGTTTGACATCAAGTGAAAACTTACCACTCACATATGGAACGGCAAGCACCATAACAGCTAGTTATTCTGGTACGTTTGATGCTGGCGTTAGTGTTTACTCATATGAATGGGGTGATGATGCAAGTGGTTCACTTAGCACATACGCTCACGCAGCAACGACAAATGCAGGATCATATACATATTCTTGTACAATTACATTGCATGGTGACACAAATGCAAGTGGAGTTGCTCTTGAAAGCAGTGCAAACAATAGCCTTTTGGTTGTTGTACAACAAAAGACATTGACTATAACAGCAAAACCTCAAACTATAAACTATGGAGATTCAATTGCAACGGGCACAAGTCAAGTTACTGTTGTTGGATTGACAAGCTTTGATGAGTTGTATTCAATAACTCTCACTCCAAGTGCACTAAATATACCAAGTGCAGTGATTACTCCAAGTGCAGCAGTAATCGTTAGCAAAACAGATAATTCTGATGTAAGAACAAGCAATTATGATATTCACTATGAAACTGGAACCCTTACAATTTATATGGGAACTATTACCATAAGTAGTAGTTATACTGGTTCTGAAAGTATCGCTATGGGCTTTGTGAACATCACACTTAGCACAAGAACTTGGACATTTATAATGGTTCATGGTCAAACTTATGAGATTTCTGGTCTTGGATTTGGAACATACAGTGTTCAAACATTTGCAAGCATAAATCATACAGCAAAAGTTAATGGCTCAACTTCAACATCTGTAACAATTGATGAAAGCCATTTGAGTATTGGAATCACAGTGGTTGTTGCAAAAATGACCGGAGCATCATTTGGTGGTGGATTCTATGATTCAAATGCAAGCAACACTTATGTAACATCTTTGGCTAGTGAAAGAATTGTGGAAGAAGTATTTGAAGCAAAAAATGATATTCAACAAGTTGAAATTGAAAAACTTGATGAGCAAGGTAAATTTGATCAATATTATTTTGAAGAAGATATTGAAAATCAAATTGACACAGTTGATACAACAAATGATCAAACTGTTGAAAATGAAAACGATTCAATTATTCAAGTAACAAAAGTTGAATATAACAAAAAATTTGAGTATATTGATTTCAAAAATCAATATGGATATCTCAAAAAAAGCTAATAAAAAAGAAAGGTTTTCACCTTTCTTTTTTTTGTGAATTTAATTTTATATTATATAAATGATATTTTATTTATATCTCATATAAAACAAAAGAAATCTTTACTAAATAACTAGTTTATTTTATATACATATTTGATTAATTGTGATATAATAATTGTATGAGGAAATTTGAGATTGTAAAAGAAAATGCAATAAAATATGGAGTTATTCCAACAAAAATGCCAGTTAGAGCAACAAAAAATAGTGCTGGTTATGACATATATTCACCAATAGACATTGTTATTGAGCCAAAGTCAATGGAAATGATTTGGACAAATATAAAGGCACAATTTGAACCAGATGAAGTACTACTTTTGTGCGTCACAAGTGGTATGGGAAAACATCAAATTATGCTAGCAAACACTTTGGGAGTGATTGATAGTGATTACTATGGAAACGTGTCTAACGATGGCAATTTGGGCTTTAGATTGTATAATTTTGGTGACACACCATATGAAATCAAAGCTGGTGACAAGATAGGTCAAGGAATTTTTATGAAATATTTAACCGTTGATAACGAAGCCGAAATTACTTCAGAACGTGTGGGTGGATTTGGTAGCACCGTGAAAAAGTGAGAATAGTTAATAACTCAAAATATAGTTTATGAAAACTTAAACTTATAGTGTTATAAAAAATTAAGTTTAATAGTGTAAACAATTAGGTAAATAGCCTAAACTTGCAGGTGTAGTTTATCGGTAGAATTGGAGCTTCCCAAGCTTTAGAGGAGGGTTCGACTCCCTTCACCTGCTCCAAAAAAACAAAGAAAGTGAAATGATCACTTTCTTTTTTTAACATAAAAAGCAAATGGAGTCGAACCCAAAGAACTGCAAAAATAGCAGCGAAGCGAAATTTTTGAAGAGAGGAGCAACCGAGCGAAGATTAAAATATCGAGTGAAGCGAGATATGAAAAAAAGCGAGAGTTGTGACGACGACTCCCTTCATCTGCTCCAATCAAAAAAAAGTGGGAAATAACCACTTTTTTATTAGTATGGTTCAAATTCTTTTACTTCAATTTTTGCTGCAGCAAGTCTCAATGACCTTAATTTATCCGTTTTGAGAGTTCTTCGCTCCAGTGACATTGCTCTAACACCTTCCCATACAAAAACCCAAGATAAAATATTTAAAATATATGTTATTGCAACAGGAAAATAATTTAACGCAACTAAATATATTGCGGTTAACACAACACCAATAAGAATAAACCAAATCGACATTAAAGTGAGCCTATGCAATTTGTGTTCAGCAGCATGAATATCATTTTCAAAATTTTCTTTTACTGCGGTTTGAATTTCCTTTCGTTTGCTTTCAGAAGCATTTTTTACATTAAATCTTAATGTCAAGTCATAGTCTAATGGAACAACTGCCTGTTTTTCCCACAAGTATTCAATCAATTCTAGTGACAATGTGTCTCCACCCTTAAAGCAAAATGGCGAAAAAATATCATCATAGTTTTCTGCACCAATATTTATAATTCCTCTACCTTCTTCATCACAAACAAAGCCATCATTTTCTTGAATATTTTTTAACTCAGCTGACAAAGTTTTTATTCTATTATGTAAGTTCATTAGCCCCTCAATTTTATATATATTGTATCATTGAAATATAAATCTGTCAAATCGTAAAAATTTATATAATTATTTACCTATTTAATTTTTTAATTGAATAAATAATATGTTAAATATTTATAGCTTTAATAAAATTGTAAAGTCAAATATAGTATTTGTGTTATATGTTTATATTTAATATTTAATATTTAATATTTAATATTAAGTGTTATATTAGTTGATAAAAATAAAAAAATATAATAAACTATAAATAATAAATATATTTACATATTTAACAATAGTATAGCTACTAGTATGGAGGTCATATGGCAAAAATTTTTAACTTTCAAAAATTAAAATTTTATTTTTTGATATTTTTCATTTTTTTGTTTGTGACAACTTTTGGAAGTTTTTGTCTATTTAATTATAGTTCAAAAAATGATGTTAAAGCTATTACATACACCACAGAAGTTACTTTTGGCGATAAAATTTCGTTTGCATCGTTTTCAGATGCAGTATCTTATATAAACAGCGTTGGTGGAACAGAAAACAGTTTTGTAATAACATTGCTTGCAAATGATGGTACAAATGGTGTATTTAACAATAAATTAAATAAAATAACGATTCTATCTAAAGGCACAAACGCATATTCACTAACAGGAAAAATTACAAATAATGGTAATAATATAAATTTTTCAAATATAAATTTAAATGAATACATAGGTGGCGAAAATTCATCTTTGAATATGACAAGTGGAAAAATAACTAAATACACAGGATATAATAATTCTGTTGTAAATTTTTCTAAAGGAGAAATAACCACAGTAAATTTAAACGCAAATTCCAATTTCATTGGCACATCTGGCCAAGTTACAACAATCAATGCTTCAGGAGAAGAGTCAGGCGTTTATATTGGTGAAAGCTGTGATATTACTACTATAAATTTAGCAGCACAGGCAAAGATTTTTGTTGAAACTAATATCACAGATGAAAATATAAATGTGTCAGTCGATGATGGACTTAATTATGCTGAATCAAATCCAATTATATCAAATGAGGGCCAACAAGAAATTTCTGCTCTCTTAGATATTTTTGACATAACTGTACCATTAGGTTTTAAAGTTTATTCAGATACTACGACAATATACTTGGTTGAAAGTGAGTTACAAGGCTCAGTTTCAATTTCTGGAACAAATATATATGGCGAAACCTTAACAGCAAATGTTACAAACACAGATAATGCAGATCTTACATATCAATGGTTTGCGAACGATACAAATTCAACAAATAGTGGTACAGTTATAAATGGGGCAACAGAAGACACTTACACTGTTGGACAAGGTCTTGTTGGAAAGTACATATATCTAGAAGTTACTGCAAGCAAAGAAGGATATGATGATATCGTATGGTCAGGTTTAGCTAATGGAACAGTACAGAAGAGACCAATAAACAATGAAATATCACTAGCAGGAACCTATGTTTATAATGGCAGGTTGCAATCAGCAAACATACAAAACTTTGATTCAAACACAATGTATATTTCAAACAATGATCAAACTAATGCAGGAACATATACTATAGTTGTAAGATTAAAAGACACGGATAATTATGAATGGAGTGATGGCACAACAGTTAATATCGAAATAGATTGGACAATATCACCAAAAGAAGTTTCAGTTGTTTGGGACACAACAACAAGTTGGAAATACGACGGAAATAGTCATATTCCTAGTGTATTAACTCCACTTGATGGCGAAAGAGGAGAAATAATAAATATTGAGGTTGCAGAAGAGCAAACAGAAGTTGGAAACTACACAGCCACAGCAAGCATATCAAGTGTTGTAGGTGGCAGGCAAAATAAAAATAACTATTTGCTCACAAATACAACTTGCGATTTTAGTATAACAGCAAATGCATTGACAAAACCAACACTTAGTGGAACTTACACATACAACGGGGAATTACAAATTGCAAACATACAAAACTTTGATGCAAACATAATGAATATTGTAAACAATGAGCAAACAGATGCAGGGACATATAATATTGTTGTAAGTTTGAAAGAAGAATATTATAAATGGAGTGATAATTCAACAGATGATATTGAACTGAGTTGGACAATATCACCAAAAGAAGTTTCAGTTGTTTGGGACACTACAACAAGTTGGATATACGACGGAAATAGTCATAAACCAAGTGTAATAAGTCCAATTGATGGTGAAGGTGGAGAAAAAATCAATTTGATTGTCACTGGCGAACAGACGGAAATTGGAAATTACACAGCCACAGCAAGCATATCAAGTGTTGCTAGTGGACAAGAGAATGTAAATAACTATACACTCACAAATACAACTTGTGATTTCAGTATAACAATAGGTGCATTCACAAAACCAACACTTAGTGGAACATACACATACAACGGGGAATTACAAATTGCAAATATTCAAAACTTTGATGCAAATATAATGAATATTGTAAACAATGAGCAAACAGATGCAGGTACATATAACATTATTGTAAGTTTGAAAAATAAAGATAACTATGAATGGAGTGATGGCACAACAAATAATATTGAAATAGACTGGACAATATCACCAAAAGAAGTCGCAGTTGTTTGGACAAACAACATACCATATACTTACAATGGTACTCAACAAAACCCAACAGCACAAACAAATAGTGCTGATGCAATTTATGGTGAAACAATAAATTTAAGCATAAATTTCACACAAAACGGGATCACAGTTGTTGATACAATCAATGTTGGTGAATATGTTGCAAATGCAAGCATATCAAGCGTTGCTGGCGGACAAGAGAAATTAAGCAATTATGTTCTTACAAATCTGACAGAAAACTATTCAATAGAAAAGGCAAAATTATCCACACCAGCAAATTTGAGCTGGAATGTTGGTGTTGTTAGCTGGATACCTTCAAATGAAGTAAACGGAATTGAAATATCATATAATATTCAACTTTACAAAGATGGCGAAATTTTGGGAACTACAAAAGAAGTTGCAGATACTCCATATCAATATGATTTTACAAGTGAAATAAAAACATCTGGGGCTGGTGTTTACACATTCAAGGTCACAGCAATTAGCAGTAATGTCTCAAATTGTGAAAGTAGTGACGAAGCTTCAAGTGATGAGCAATATGCTTCTAATATTAACATAACTGCTCAGACGGGATTATCAGCAAAAATTGCTGATGCATCATCATATTTGATTATAAACAGTGAGAACAATGTTGAAATTTTTGCTATTGAGAATAAAGGTTATACTTTCACAAGTTGGAATACTTCTTCAACAAATTTAATAATTGAAAACAACTTTGCAAAGAATACAAAAATAAGTTATTCATCATCAGTAAGTGAAGATATAATAATAACTGCAAATAGTTCAACTAATTCATTTGATATTTTGTTTGATGCAAATGAAGGTGAAGGAATAATGGATAGCTTAACTATCACATATGATGAATCTTTTGCTATACCAACAAATACATTCACTCGTGAAGGCTATACCTTTGACGGTTGGTCAACAACTGAAAATGGGAATATTGAATTTGATGATGAACAAAACTTGTCAAAAGATGATGTAAATTCTTTATATGAAAGATTCAATGGACAAGATATAACATTTTATGCAGTTTGGAAAATAAATTCTTATACGATTGTTTTTGACTCAAATGGCGGAGAAAATTGTGCTGACCTTGTTGCAGACTTTGATGAAGAAATATCACTTCCAGTACTTTCAAGAAATGGATATAACTTTGAAGGTTGGTTTGATGATGAAATTGATAACAATGGCACAGGCAGTCAAATTCAATGGATAAAAATGCCGGCACTTAGTCAAAATTCAATAACACTTTATGCAAAGTGGACAGAAAAAGGGGACACTCCTTATAAAGTTGAGCATTATCAAATGAATTTGGATGGAGAAAGTTTCACTTTGATTGACACTGATAATCTTACAGGTGTTTCAAATGGAACGATAACTCCAAATGTAAAAACATATATTGGTTTCACTGCTCCAAGCACACAAACCACAACAATTGATCCAAATGGTACAACAATTGTAAGATATGAATACACACGAAACAAGCATCAATTCACATTAAATGCTGTTGAAGGTGTTGACTTATCACAGAGCACACAAAGCGGAAATATATTCTATGGTGAGACTGTAACATTGAAAGCAATCGTTTTGGATGGCTATACTTGGGAAAAATGGAATAATGATGAAACTGAATCAGACACAAGTTTTGTTATGCCAAATGAAGAAGTTATAATTTCAGCGATCGTTACAAAAAATACATACACAATCACTTATGATTTGAATGGTGGTGAAGTCGACGGCACAAATCCAACAGAATACACCGTTACTGATGAAATCACCTTGTTAAATCCAACAAAAATTGGTTATGATTTTGATGGATGGACAGGCTCAAATGGATCTACTCCAGAGAAAAGCTTTAAGATTTTGGTTGGCTCATATGGAGATAAACAATTTGTTGCAAATTGGTTGCCTAGTACAAATACAATCTATAAAGTTTATCACTATCATATGGATACTAATGGCGAATCATACACCTTGATTGTTAATGATATACAAGAATTGACTGGAACGACTGATGATTATGTTTCACCTAGTGTAAACAACTATGAAGGTTTCACATCGCCAAACACTCAAACAGTACAAATTAAGGCTGATGGTAGCACAATCGTTGAATATTATTACACAAGAAACACATATCAAGTTACTTGGAATGACTATGATAACTCACGTTTGTCAACAACAACAGAATATTATGGAGTTTTTCCAACATATGATAGGGAAACCCCAACGCGGGCAAGTGATAGTCAATATAACTATGAGTTTTTAAACTGGAGTCCAAATTTAAGTGCCGTGACAGGTAATGTTACATATACAGCTCAATATAGAAATATTTTGAAAACTTATCAATATATTGTTTCGGTGACTTACAATGCAACAAACATACCTTCAATCAGTGTTTATGCAAATGATCAAACAGGCACATTAAATGAACATAACAACTCAGTGGCTTTCACATTTGATTATGGTACAACAATTTCTTTATATGCTGAAATTGAAGATAATCAATATAGCTATAATCTTGTTTTGAATGCCAGTAATATTAGCACAAACAAAATTACAAGTATTAACGGTAATACTATAAGTATAAATAGTGATGTAACAGTTAATTTGATTGTTACGCAAATTTTCTCAATAACAGCTCAGGCAAATGATGATCAAATGGGTTCAATAACTTCATTAGATAATGTTAAAGTTTTATATGGAAATTTAAGCACATATAATTTTGAAGCAAATGCAGAAAGAGGTTATAATTTTGTTGGTTGGACAAATGAAAACAATGCATTTTATATAAATAGAGAGAATGAACTAACAACCACAATTTCAAATATCGTTGGCGATGGAATTCTCGTTGCAAATTTTGAAATTGAAACTTACAAAATAGTTTTGCAAATTGATACCAAAACAGAGATTATTGAATATGATATCAACACAGATGACTTCACTTTGCCAGAGCCTCAAAAAGAAAGATATCAATTCAATGGTTGGATTGAAAACGCAGGCGATGATCCACAAAAAGATGTTGTGATAAGAAAAGGCTCAGTTGGTGATAGACAATTCTATGCAGTATTCATCCAAGTTGAAAATAATTATATACTTATCATAATAATTGCTGCGAGTGCGATAACTGTTGGATTGATTACAACATTATTTATTGTTATACGTAAAAAGAAAAAGAAAACAAACAAGCGAAAAGCAATTATTTTCAACAGACCCAAGTTTTAAAAAATGAGCAAAAATTGCTCATTTTTTTAAGTTTTTTGCCAAATTTTGCATAAATTTTTACATTTTTTTTGAATATTCTTACAAAAATAAGATATTTCTAACCAAATTTTGCAAATTAAATTGCTGAACATTATGAATAAAAATAAGCCAATTTCCACAAAATAAAAGCGTGGAGGTAAGTAATATGGCAAGCAGATGGAAACCAGGTGAAATTGTTCCTGAATCAACCACATATGTTGCATATGACAAAAATGGACGTAATGGCGGATCTCTTAGACTTGAAAAAGGCGACAGATTCCCTGCAACTCAACATTCAGGCAGTTACTATGAAAAACAATAAAAAAAAATCACGAGTATCAGCTCGTGATTTTTAATTGCACATTATGTTTGATTTAAATCAATTTACCACATTGACAAATTGAGAGTTGTTGCAAAACTGAACCCAATTGGATAAATCATAAAAATAGCTCCAAAAATTTTTGTTGTTTTTTAATGTTTATTATCAGCAAAAAACCCAATATAAAAAAATAATATTTTGAACTATTCTAGTTTGGATTTATACTTTTCAAACCAAATCTGTTGTGATATAATTTGAGTATGAATATAGAAATTACTTTTGATCAACTAGCCCACAAAAATAGGGACACATATGAAATCATTGACATCAGAGATGCCATAAGTTTTGAATATGGGAATATTCCTGGCTCAAAAAACTTGTCACTTGAAAAGATATATGAGCATCCTGAACTTGCAAAAAAAGAATTGTATATTTGCTGTTTGAATGGTACTCTCAGCTTGCCTGTGGCCGAAAAACTGCAGGATGACGGCTTTTTGGCATATAACTTAAAAGGTGGATATCTTGAATGGCTAAATCAAAATATTGCCAACACTCAAAACATTCAAAAAGCTCGAGATGTTGAAAAAAGTCTTCAAAAAAAATTTCACGACACAATTTTTACAAAATTTTGCAAAGCAATCAATGTCTATGATTTGATTCAACCCAATGATAAAATTGCTGTTTGCATTTCTGGTGGAAAGGACTCAATGCTCATGGCAAAACTCTTTCAAGAACTAAAAAAGCACAACAAAATTCCTTTTGAAGTTATATATCTTGTAATGGATCCAGGCTATAGCAAAGCAAATAGGGAGATAATAGAAAACAATGCAAAAATGTTAGACATTCCGATAACTATTTTTGAAACAAATATTTTTGAAAGCGTTTACACCATACCAAAATATCCATGCTATGTTTGTGCACGTATGCGTAGAGGATATCTATACAGCAAAGCAAAAGAGCTTGGTTGCAACAAAATTGCACTTGGCCATCACTTTGACGATGTAATTGAAACCACCCTTATGAGTATGCTATATGGTGGCCAAATAGAAACAATGATGCCAAAATTACATAGTGATAATTTTGAAAATATTTCGCTCATAAGGCCAATGTATTTGATAAGAGAAAAAGACATCAAACATTGGAGAGACTACAATAATTTGCACTTTATTCAATGTGCTTGCAAATTCACCGACACTTGCACAAGTGACGCTTGCCTTGCAGATTCTAACACAGGTTCAAAAAGAAAAAAGGTTAAAGAGCTTATTGCAAAACTTTCAAAAGAGGATCCGCAGATTGAGTCAAGTATTTTCAAAAGCACAGAGAATGTAAACCTTGCCAAAATTGTTGCCTACAAAGATTTTGATGGAATAAAACATAATTTTAACGAATATTATGAAAATAGATCAAACAAAAAATAAACTCCTACGAGTTTATTTTTTAATACCCACCCTTAAATGAAAATTACTTTTTTATTTTTTTTAATTTGAAGATTATATTGTTGTATGGTTGCTTGACTTAACTTTCAATAATAAATATAATAGTAGTAATGTGTTAAAATAATCGATATGCATTTTTATAAATTCGTAAAACTATTCTTTACATCTATTGGAATTTTATAAATAAAATTAGATTTAATAAAATGAATAAACGATGATTAACATAAAATTACATAGGAGAAAAAAATGGAAAAAGAATCAAAAAAAATTAAAATAACAACAGGACTATGTGTAAAAATTGCGGGGTATGTCCTTTTGGCTACATATGCAATATTTATGATTTTTGGCAAATTTATTTTTAGTCCAATTAGTGTATTCTGGCGTAGTATCAACTTTTTTGGCACTGCGGGAGAATTTAATGCTATTCTTAGAATACTCAGTTACGCTATTTTCTGTTTGGGCGTAAGTTCGTTAACTCGATTAATTTTGAAACAGGTGGCAAAATTTGTAAGTCATGGCAAGGCAATAATTGATTTGGTATGCAGTCTTATCAAATATGCAGCAATTATTGCGCTTGTGTTCTTCATTCTCAAAACTCTGGGTGTGGACACAACAACAATCCTTGCAGGAATTGGAATTTTAGGATTGGTTGTAGGTCTTGGTGCACAGCCACTGATTGCAGACATAATTGCAGGATTTTTCATCATATTTGAAAAACTCTTTGATATTGGTGACATTATTGTTGTAGATGGATTCCGTGGAACAGTAAAAGAAATTGGTGTTCGTACAACAAAACTTGTTGATACGGGTGGAAATATTAAAATTATAAATAATGCAGACCTTAAAAATATAGTTAATATGACAAATCAACTTTCACTTGCAGTTTGCGATATTGGCATTGAATATGGCGAATCACTTGAAAGGGTTGAAGCTATATTAAAAGATAATTTACAAGCAATAAAAGAAGCAATTCCTGACATAAAGGAAGGACCTTTTTATAAAGGTGTTGCAGAACTTGGCGATTCAGCAGTTGTTATTAGATTTGCAGCAAATTGTGATGAAGGATGTAGATATCAAGTTGAAAGAGATATGAACAGACAATTCAAATTGCTTTTTGATAAAAATAATATTAATATCCCATTCCCACAAATTGTGTTGAATCAACCAACAAAATTTGAAGATGCAACAAAAAAACAAAAGACATCAGCTACAGAATTTGTTAAGGAACAAAAACAACTTAGCAAAGGAATTGCAGATGCGGATATAAACAATGTTTAACTTCAATAATTTATTTATGAGGATATAAGTATGAGAAGTGAATTAAATGATTATAAAATCACTAACGCAGATGGTATAATCAAAAGCAGTAATGACGGAAAAATAAAGTATAGCAACGAAAATCCACATTATATTGAAGAAAACTCACTTTCAGTTCAAGACGAAAATTTTAACGAGAATGAAACATTTGATTTAGATAAAAAAGTTGAAACAAAAAATCAAAAAACATCAAATGATGCCAACAGTTCACTAAATTCAACTTCTGCAACTTCAACAACCGCTTCAACAGCATCATCTACTGCTTCTACAATAAGTAGCAGCTTGGGTTCTGTTATTGGCGGAGTTGTTTCTTCTGTTGCAACTGCAGTTATAGTTGCCGTGGCATTTGTTAGTATGCTTACAATAAACATTGCACTTGTAATGGCGGGAACAAATAGTTTAGTGTTCCAACTAGAAATGATTGGTGCTCAACAAGAAGATTTTGAAAATAAAACATACTATGCTGTTTTGGAAGGCGATGGATACTCACAATCACAAGAAATATTCCAAGACAGCGTATATATAACTTTTGAGGATTTAGAACCTGGAAAAGAATATACAATCACAATTAAAAATGATGAAAAGATTTTTGTAGAAAAATCATATTTCACAGCAACAGAAGATATTCAAAGAGGTTTTGTTGAAGTTTCAAACGAAGAAAATACTATCTATGCTTTTGTAAGTTGTAGAAAATCAAAATCAAATGAGTTTTATACATTCACTGCAACAGACAGTTCAGGAAAGATTTTGTTTAGAAATAGTGATGTTAAACAAGAAAAAGAATATAGTTTTGACATTGAAAAGCCAGATACAATAACGTTTACGCTATCTATTGATGGAAAAGTTTGTTGTTTTGAACAATTAACAATTTTTCCTGAACCAGAATATGACTTTGAAAATGGTATTTGGAATTGGAATCAAGATTATAGTATGGCAAGCATTACATTTTCAGATATTTATGGTGGAGAACCTTTGACTTATGAAGCATTTGTTCAAGAATATGAAACACCAGCAACTTGTGAAGAAGCAGGAAACATCGTTTATACTGCAAGCATTTATGTTGAACAAGCAGACGCGATATTTAGTGATGAACAAATTGTAGAATTGGAACCAATAGGTCACGATTATGGAGAGCCGATGTTTGAATGGACACAAAATGGAAATGATATGCCATCAGCAACGGCAACTTTCACTTGCTTGAATGACTCAAGTCACCAAATGGTGCTAACCGCAGAAGTTTCAATAGATAGCAGTAGTGCTCAAGTGCTTCAATATGTTGCAACAGTTATTTTTGATGGTGTAGAATACACTGATATATTCCAGGGCGAAGGTGAAGAGGAAAGCGAAGATCTAGAAATATCTTTAAATGAAGGCCAAATCTATATTAGTGCGAATGGTTATGCAAGGCGGGAAAGTGGTTTATCTAATCCTACTGAGTTTGTCAGTTCCGCTGATAATCCTTATTTGATTCAAAATCAAGAAATTTACGGATGTGATAATATCATCAATGTTTATCAAACCAACCAGAATATTGGAACTGCCGATATTTATATTAAACTGAAAGATATAACCATTGAAGCAGGTGCTTGGTGCAGTCTTTTCCGAATTGTAGCAATGAATACTCTCAACATACATTTGATTATTGAAGGTAATGTATCTTTTGTTGGTGGTAATGGTCAACAAGTATTTAGTTCACAGGGAGGCAATTCTCCTACTGTCACTATAATTATTGACCAGACATCTGCTGGTGGCACTTTTAACGTGGAAACCCCAGACGGACTTACCTATGCACAGAGTGGAACAATCAATGTTAGATATGTGTAGAAATGTTACACTATTTATGGTTGCTTATTAAAGAAATAAAAAGATAATTAATTTGAGTATATTTGCTCAAAGTGGGCTATGATTTAAAAAAACACATTAGGGAAAAGTAATTGCTTAATGTGTTTTTTGTTAGTAAAAAATAAAATCACTCATCTTAATTATTAATGATATTATTTATATTTGCTTTACAAAAAATGTATTTTTTACTATAATAAAAATAATGACAATTTGATTTTTATATTCAAAAATTGTTAAAAAAATACGGAGGGAAAAAATGAAAGAATTATTTAAAAAAGGTCTTGCAGAATGTATTGGAACTTTTGTTCTTGTATTTGCCGCTTGTGGCGTTGCTGCATTCACTGGTGGATCACTTGTTGCAACTTCATTGACATTTGGCCTTGTTATTGTTGCAATGGCATACTCAATTGGAAGAGTTTCTGGTTGCCATATCAACCCAGCAGTTTCACTTGCATGTTTGCTTCAAAAACGTATAACACTTAAAGAATTTTTTGTTTATGTTTGTGCTCAAGTTGTTGGTGGATTTGTTGGTGGCGTTGTTATATTCGGTATTGCAAAACTTGGCGGAATAACATTGCTTGGTAATGCATGCAATGCAGTTCCTGCTACTGATGTTAGTGGTTATATTTCTGCTATTTTTGCAGAAGTAATCTTGACTGCTATTTTCACTTATGTCATTTTGAATGTTACAGACTCAAAAAATAATGGCGCAGGCAAAAAAGCAGGTATCATTATTGGTTTAACATTGACACTTGTTCATCTTCTTGGCATAAATATTACAGGAACTTCTGTAAATCCAGCAAGATCAATAGCAACAGCTTTAGCTTCTCTTATTTATGAAGGAAGCTTAACAGCTCTTTCTCAAGTTTGGGTATTTATAGTAGCTCCACTTCTTGGTGCAGTTCTTGCAGCTGTTTTGTTCAAAGTTCTCAATGCAAAAAAAGATAACGAAGAACCAAAACAAGAATAATATAAATATTACACAAATTAAAAAAAGGATTTTACTTTCGTTTTAGTAAAGTTCTTTTTTTATTTTGCATTATCTCAAATAATCAAATTTTTTTAAAGTTATAAAAAAGATCATATACCAGTTAGAATACAATCTCTTTTGGTGGAGCGGTGTGACTACGTTCAAAAATTAAATGCATTTTAATGATATCAAATAAATTTTTTGTTCTTTGGTTATTCTAAAACTTTCTATTGCTTTTTGAATTGTTTTGTTATGCGTCCATTGATCTAATTTCTTATTTTCTAAATAAATAATAGCACTATCAAATTGCTTTGCAAGTGCTGTGGCAAAATACCAAGAAATCATCATTTTTAAATAATAATCATCACCTTTTTTATTGGCAACCATTTCCAAATATTCTTCATTGAAATCATAATCTAAAAATTCATTCATTAACATTCTAATTCCGAATCTAGCTGTATATATGTGCTCTGATTTAATCCATTCTTTAATTTTTGGCAACAATTTGTTATGATGTCTTTTAAATGATTTGGGCGTACTTTGGTCGGTAACTGGCCAACAATCAACAAATGAAAGAAATTTATCCAGATATTGAATGCACTCGTCAAAATCTTTAATCAAGCTAATTACAAACATATGAAGAAGGTTTTCTTCAAAATACTTATGTGGTAATTCCGCCAAAAATTCTTCCTTGTATTCACTTACAAATACTTCTTTAGCAATTGCTCTTAAATCGGGAGTTCTTACTCCTATAATAGCGTTTGAATTGATATTCGGTATAAGTTTGCTAGTAAAGTTTTGTATTTATTGTCTTTCAAACTATTTAGAGTTTGCAATAGTTCATTGTTATTCATTTACATATCTCCATATTGTTTAGTATAGCAAAAAATAATTTTGAAATGTAAATCAAAAAATAAAAATCTGAAAAGTTGTTTTTGGTTGTAATTAGTTATTAGTGAAACAAGAAGAATGTGCGCTAATAAAAATTGCGTCTGCAACACCTTTGTAACAAAAAAAACCGCATATTAGAATGCGGCTGTTGTTGGCGGAAAGCCCGACTCTCCATAAAAACACAAAAATTAATCTAATATTTCACTTACATGATGAGCACAATTTTGAATGGTTTGATTTGTAGTTGATATATTTTTATGAGTGTCTTCAATTAAAAAAATATCATTGTATCCACTTATCTTTTGTATTTGGTCCAGCTTTGCTCTGCATCTTGTTTCCTTTGTGTAGTTTTCATTTGCCCAAACAACTATATAAATGTTGTCATCATCTATATATGGTAAATATTTTTGTAACCATTTTTTCTTTTCAATAACTTGGCTAGCGTGGTCGCAACTGCTTAAAATGCCGACTGTTATGTTTTGCATTTTATGTAATTGTTCGGCAACTTTAATAACGCTTTTTATTGGTCTTTTGTTTAAGTATGTGTTAGGAACTTCGTTTATTATATTTACTTCTTCGCAGCAACATATTCAGCCAAAACCCCATCCATATCAAATAAAACAAGTTGTTTTTCTGTAATATTAATAAATTTAGGAATCATAAATTCTCCTTAAATCTAATAAAAACTGACAAGAGTGTTCTTATCAGTTTTTCTTGGCGTTGGCGGAGAGTAAGAGATTTGAACTCTTGCGCCAGTTTCCCGACCTAACACCTTAGCAGGGTGCCCCCTTAACCACTTGGGTAACTCTCCATAATTATTAAGTTTTAAGTTGTACATTACCATATTAAAATTTAATATTATACAAAAATAAATCTAAATTCCTTATGCACAAATGCAACTCAATTATATCAAAGTGAAATATCATTGTCAAGCAGGAGAGCAACAATTTTGGGAATTATTTTGTCATTTAAATATTTGGTTTACAAACAAAAACAGACTAATCAAAGTCCGCTTTTGTTGTTATCTATTGTTCATCAAACTGGCTATTGTAAAGTTTTGAATATGCTCCATTTTGTGAAAGTAAAGTTTTGTGGTTTCCCGTTTCCACAATTTCACCATTTTGCATAACAATTATTATATCCGCATTTTTTATTGTTGAGAGTCTGTGAGCAATAACAAAACTTGTTCTGCCAGAAGATAGGTTATCCATTGCATTTTGAATGAGAATTTCAGTTCTGGTGTCAACGCTACTTGTTGCTTCGTCCAAAATAATCATTGGACTATTTTGAACCATTGCTCTTGCAATTGTAAGTAGTTGTTTTTGCCCGGCAGAAACGGCTGTGTTGTTATTCAAAACTGTATTTATGCCATTTGGAAGAGAATTGATGAAGTGATTTATGCCACAAGCAGTGCAAACTTCCTCCAATCTTTCATCAGTAATATTTGGATTGTTGAATTTTAAGTTATCTTTAATTGTACCCTCAAAAAGCCAAGTATCCTGAAGAACCATTCCAAAAAGGTCATGAATATTGTTTCGCGTAAGATTATTTGTGCTGATGCCGTCAATGTAAATATTGCCACTATCAAGTTCATAAAATTTCATCAAAAGGTTAACAATTGTGGTTTTTCCAGCACCTGTTTTTCCAACAATTGCAACTTTTTGTCCAGCTTTTATGTCGATTGAAAAATCTTTTATAATTGTTTTATCTTTTTCATATCCAAAAGAAATATGATCAAATTTAACGTTGCCTTTCACTGTTTTTGGCGAAAGATATTGAGTTTTTTGAGTTTCATCAAGCATTTCGGTTTCATCAAACAGCTCAAAAACTCTTTCACTTGCTGCTGCTGTTGATTGCAAATATGCAAAAGCTTGTGATGATTGAGTGAGTTGATTTGTGAAAATTCTTGCATACATGATAAATGCTATGATTGTTCCAATATCTGTTTTTCCGCTTAAAACAAGCAATGCCCCCACAACACAAACTGCAACATAACCAAAGTTACCAATAAAAATCATAATTGGCATCATTAGTCCACCCAAAAATTGTGATTTGAATGCACTTGAATATAGATTTGAATTTAATTTTTCAAATTTTTCTGTTTCTTCATTTGTTGCATTATAAACTTTTATAATATTATGTCCAGAATATATTTCTTCAATGTGCCCATTTATTTTACCAAGTCCAATTTGTTGAGCTACAAAATATTTTTGAGATTTTTTCATGATTATTGCAATCAAAACAAAACCAAAAAGTGAGCAAACAATTGTTGTGACTGCAAGAATGGGATTTGTGATAAACATCATAAGTATGGTTGCAACCACAAGTGCAACTGAATGCACAAGCGTTCCCACAGTGTTATTTAGTCCTTGCGAAATTGTATCAACATCATTTGTTACTTTTGAAAGAAGGTCTCCGTGAGCAGTTTTGTCAACAAATTTGATTGGTACACGATTTATTTTTTTATCAATGTCAGTTCTTAGTTTTTTTGATACACTTTGAGAAACTTTTGCCATAAAAATGTTTTGCAAGGCCATACATGTTGAACTAACAAGATATATTGTAATCAAAACAAACATGATGTTTAAAATATTGTCCAAATTTATTGTTCCGCCAAGGCCAATTTGAATTTCGTTTGTTAGGTCTTTTAGTTTGTTTGGACCGATAACTGCAAGAATTGATGAAGTTATGGCAAGAACTGCTGAAATGATAATTAAGCCCAAATATTTTTTGCTATATCGAATAAGATTTTTGATTGATTTTTTAAAGTCTTTCGCTTTTTCTTGAGGCCCTCTTATTCCTCTAGGGCCATGCATTTTAGGAGTTTTGTTCTGAGTCATTCTCTAGTTCCTCCTTTGAAAGTTGTGACAAAGCAATTTGTTTGTAAATTTCACATGTTTTCATCAACTCTTTGTGCGTTCCTTCGCCAACTATTTGACCATTGTCAACGACCAAAATTTTGTCACAGTTTTTTATAGTTCCAATTCTTTGTGCAACAATAATGCAAGTTGTATTACTTAAATTTTCTTTCAATGTGTTTCTAAGATTTTTGTCAGTTTGATAGTCAAGAGCAGAGAATGAGTCATCAAAAATCAAAATTTCTGGTTTTCTTGCAAGTGCTCTTGCAATGGCGATTCTTTGTTTTTGCCCACCCGATAGGTTTGAACCACCTTGTAAAACGCTTGCGTTGTATGTGTTTTCCATATTTTCTACAAAATCTTGTGATTCAGCTTCTTTTATGGCATTTCTAACATCTTCAATTTGCACCTTTTGAGAATTTTTTTCTCCCATAGAGACATTGCTTGCAATAGTTCCAGAAAAGAGAACAGAATGCTGAGAAATGTATCCAATTTTGCTGTATAGCTCACTTAATTTATAGTTTTTCACATTTTCGCCATCCACAAAAACATTTCCACTTGTTGCATCATATAGCCTTGGAATAAGTTTGATTATTGTAGATTTACCACTTCCAGTGGCACCAATTATTGCAAGCATTTCTCCTTGCTTTGCTTCAAAAGATATATTTTTGATAACTGGCTCTTTTGCATCAGCATATTCAAAAGTTACATCTTCAAATTTTACTGTGCCAATTTCGGTTGGATTTGCACCTTCGCCGTCTTGAATTTTGGATTTTGTGTCAAGTACTTCCAAAATACGTCTTGCACTTACTTGAGCTCTTGGCATAATCATAAATATCATTACAAGCATCATAAATGAAGCTATGATCTGCATTGAATATGAAAAGAAAACTGTCATATCACTAAATAATGTTATTCTTTCAAGTCCAACAGCAGAATTGATTAGGAACGCACCAATAACATAAATTGAAAGTGATAGGCCGTTCATAACAATATTCATAATTGGATTCATAAAGGAAAGTGCATAGCTTGTGAAAAGATGTGTTTTTGTGAGAGCAGTGTTGGTGTTGTTAAATTTATTTTCTACAAAATTTTCTGCATTAAAAGCCCGTATAACTCTTATGCCGCTCAAATTTTCAGTTGTGACACGATTTAAATCATCTGTTTGTTTCTGTACTATTTTAAATTTTGGCACAACTATTGTTGTTATCAGTATCACACCAATCAAAATAATCCCGACAGCAATGGCAGTTGCAAGAGACCATTCAAAACTTTTTGTTGTGATTTTAACAATAGCCCAAATTGCCGTGATTGGTGCTTTAAAAATAATTTGAAGTCCCATTGAAACTGATTGTTGAATTTGTGATATGTCATTTGTTGATCTTGTGATTAAACTAGCAGTTGAAAATTTGTGCATTTCGGTTGGAGAAAATGTCGCAACCTGACCATATATTTTGCTTCTTAGCCTTTGAGATAGACCAGCCCCAATTTTTGCAGACAAAAAACCAACAGCAACAGCAACAAGTCCACTTCCCAATGCACAAGCAAGCATTAGCCCGCCATTTTTGAGAATTTCACTCATTTCGCCATTTGTGGTCATAATTGTAGTTATTTGTGTCATATATTCAGGCAGTTTAAGTTCCAAAAATACTTCAAAAACAATGAGCCCTGCACTTAAAGCAACAAAAATCCATTCTTTTGATTTTAAGTATTTCAAAATTTTTATCATATAAAGCTCCTAAATAACATTTCTGTGATATTTTATTCTTATATCAAAAAATTGTCAATAAATATTTATATGTTAATCTTGTAACAAATGTCCAAAAAAAATTAAAAAAATTAAAAAATTTTAATAAAAATTATTGCTTTTTTGATTTTTGTTTGATATAATACATTTGCTTAATAAACGGGGATGTGGCGGAACTGGCAGACGCGCACGTTTAAGGGGCGTGTTCGCAAGAGTGTGGGTTCAAGTCCCACCGTCCCCACCAGTAAATTAAAAATAGTCCACTGGACTATTTTTTTGTTTTCACAACCATTTGAAGTGCACCCCAAAAGTTAGACACTTTTGGAGGTGCATTTTTAATGAGAAAAAATAAAAAAAATAGTCCAGAGTTCAAAATATCGTGTATACTAGATATGCGTAATAACAATTTAGGATATAATGAAGCTTGCAGAAAATTTTTTAACTCTGAACCGGGCAAAGAATACAATGATACTAGTAAAATCAAATTGTGGGAACGCATATTCTTAGAAGAAGGAGAAGCTGGTTTCTACAGAGAACGGCGTGGAAGAACAAAAAAAATGGATAATCCAAACAAAGGTAGAAAAAGAAAAATAAACAAAGAAGTTAAAGATGATTTGATTGCTGAATATCAAAGATTGAAGGAAGAAAATTTGTATCTAAGAGCTGAGAATGATTACTTAAAAAAATTAGATGCCTTAATTCGTGCGGAAGAACAAAAGAAAAAGAGAAAGTAAAAATTGTTTCTGAGTTAAGGCAAATATATCCGCTTGATTTACTCCTTAAACTTTCAGATATTCCTAGAAGTAATTTCTACTACCATTTGTCTAAAAGTAAAATAGACAAATATGCTGAGATAAAAGAAAAAATTGAGCAAATACATATTGAAAATAAAGGTATATATGGATATAGACGAATTGAGTTAGAATTAAGAAAACTTGGATATACAATCAATCATAAAACAGTTCTGAAACTAATGAAATCACTTAACATTAAAGGTAAACAAAAAAAGAGTAAATACAAGTCATACAAGGTGAAGTTGGTAAAATCGCTCCAAATATCATTGCGAGAGATTTTAAAGCAGTCAAGCCATTTCAAAAACTCACAACTGATGTTACTGAATTTAATGTCTGTGATGACAAAGTATATCTTTCACCAATACTAGATATGTATAACAATGAAATACTTTCATACTCAATCTCTTTAAGTCCTAATTTTGCTCAGACAAAAGAAATGTTAAACAATCTTTTTGATATTCTACCAGCAAACTCAAAACCAATATTACACTCAGACCAAGGTTGGCAATATCAAATGAAAGAATATCAACGATTACTCAAAGAACATAACATAATACAAAGTATGTCAAGAAAAGGAAATTGCTAAGATAACAGTATAATGGAAAACTTCTTTGGAAGACTAAAAACAGAAATGTTTCTCGGCGAAAAGTTTGAAAGTGTTAACACTTTCATTGACAAACTGAAAGAATATATATATATATATTATTACAATAACGAAAGGATAGTTTTAAAACTAAAAATGAGCCCGATTCAATATCGAACTCATTCATATTAAATTTTTTTGTCAAACTTTTGGGGTTCATAGCAGTAGTTGCTAGGTTTTTTTATTATATTTTTATAATTAACTGTCTAATAAAAAACGCTAAATTATCTAATATTTAAAGTACTTCCACAATTTTTCTTGGCGAATTGTTTTTCTAAAAACTTTACTAACTTCATCCTTTTCATATTCACAGTCATAGTCATCATTAATTTCATATTCGTTAAAGTGAGCAGAGTTATAGTAAAGTTTAACACTACGCTTGCCTTTGATGTATGTCTTTTCAAGTTTTTCAATTTTGCGTGTTTTGCTTTTCTTGTCGTTGTGTTCTAGTATTAAAAAAAGTTGCTATATAATTTTTTCATATTGATATTTTAATACAAAATATTGCATAGCTAAAAACTATGCAATAAATCTTTTTCATATTTTATAATTTCATTATTTTTAAAAAACTAAATTTTTTCCAAATAGTCCTTTAATTGAATATATGCATCATCTGTCCAAAATTTCCATCTTTCATCATCCGGCATTTCTGCTAAAGTTCTAATTTCATTCTTTGGGACAAATATCCTGTCAAAGCTCCAACCAAATTCTCCTCTTTTTTCTTTTGCAATTGAACCATATGTATTTGAAATAAAAGAAATGGGTTCTTTGTTTGGTTCACAATAGGAAATAACTTCAACAAAATGAGCGTTTCTATCTTCTATGTCTTGCATCAATTTAAGAATTCCATCTTCTGTTATTGTGTCTTCTATGTATGATGTATATGGGCCAGGAAAACCTTTAAGTCCGTCAATAACTAATCCACTATCGTTTTTTATTACTGGACAACTTAATTCATTTGCCGCAAATTTTGCAGAATATTTTGACACTTCAGCGATGTCATCATTTTGAATTTCTGGACAATAAATTTTCTTTTGAATAACTTCTACACCTAATGGTCCTAAAATTCTTTGCGCTAATTCAATTTTATATTTATTACCTGTAACATATGTTATTTTCATAAATATCTCCTCCTATAATCATACTAATAATTTTTTTATATAATGTCAACTAATTACCATAAATAAAATCCGTCAAAATTATCAATTTCACCATCAGGCAATACCTTGGTGGATTTTTTAATCGAGTTATTCAAAAACCTTGTAAGTTTGGTTGCCATTTTTTTTGTTATGTTTTGTGACAAAGGCAAAAATAGCAATCTGTCATAAAGATTTTCACTATTTTCAAAATTGTCATCAAAATTTAAACAGCAGTTCTCAAATGATTTTATTTTATTTAATGTTGGATAAGCCATTTTGCCTATTGGATAGCCAGAGTGATAAAAGTTAAGCAAAACATTTTTAACTACATCAACATTATCTGTCAACATTGGAAAGCATATTGGTAAATCATTTTCACATGTATCAAATGATTTGAATAAATTTTTATCTATATTATTTTTATAAATATCTCTAATTTTATTTTTCTTAATTCTCAATTTGTTTATATTTTTCAATCTATTCTCCAATATTGAGAAGATTGGTGGAAATGGCCTAAAATTGAAGCCATCTGGGATATAATCAAATTTATTAAAAATTACGCTGTAAGCACTTCCATTACAAATAGTAGTGCTTTTTTGTGTATCTATTGAGTATTCACCTTCATGTATAATTTTTCTAGCATATTCTTCTTGTGATTTATTCCTAAAACAACACATTCCACCTTCGCCTAATTGAATTGTTTTCGAATCGTTGAAACTAAAACAAGATATTTCACCAAAACTTCCAGCTTTTTTCCCATTAATTTCAATACCAAGTCCTTGTGCGACATCTTCAATTAAAACAATATTATGTTTTTTGCAGATTTTTTGAACGTCTAAAATGTTTTGAATGTAGCCACGCATATGAACAAAAACAACCGCTTTGGTGTTTTGGTCAATAAGGCGTTCAAGCATTTTTGTATTTAAATTATAGCTATTCTGTTTACAATCGCAAAGCTTCATTTTGATATTTGCCATTTTTAAAGCAAATGCTGTTGAGGGGTGTGTAAAGTTTGGAATGATTATGTTTGAATTTTTATCAGTAATTTGCAGTGATTTATATGCTAAATATAAAGCAGAAGTACAATTTGTTGTTGCAATTACATACGGCATATCGACATAATCCGCAAATAATTTTTCAACTTTTGCTATTGTTGGACTAAAAAAACAACTAACATCACCATTTTTGTAAGTTTTAATGATGTTATGTTTTTCTTTTAAAGATAGATGAAAATTATTAAAGTACTTCTTCATTATCATTTCCTGATTTTTTTATTTTGTTTTCTTGTAGGCATTCTATAATTTTTTTACAATTTGTTAAAGGATTTTCTCGTCCATCCAAATTCAAAACAATGGTATTTGGGTGTTGTTCGGTATAACACTTAATTTCAGCTTCCATATTTTTTTTAAATATAGCCAGTTTTTCTTTTTCTTCTTCAGAAAATAATAATCCATCGCGATTTATTTTTCTTTGGATATTTTCTTCAAGCGGAATACTCACATAGACTAACATATCAATCTGTTTATTTTCAAACATTAACATTTCTTTGAATGGCTTATAGAAATCATTATAGTTGTTTGGATATTCTTGTCTTAACAATTCTTTTTGATATGACAAAAGAGTAAAAATATCTCTATCATAAATTGTTATATGTTTGTTGTTTTTATTTTTCTCTTGGACATAAAAATGACTACAAGCAAACAATAATGTTTGATATATTGATGTTTTAAAATTCTCATTTAATTCCAAAAAATTGCTGCTAAACATACTTTCAAAAACTGGCAAAAGTGGTGTTGGTTCTTTAATATCCGCAATAATTTGACTATTATCATTATTGGCGTCAAAAATTTCCTTCAATTTATTTATTATAGTTGTCTTCCCAGAAGCATCAATTCCTTCAAAAACGATATTCACGATATCCCCCTAATTATTTTTTCAAATGAGATTAAATTTGTATAATCTGGATAAATAATTTCTGAACTTAACATGCAATTTTTAATGTTTAACTCTGGTGTAAAATGAATATATGTATTTTCTTTACAACGTTCACACAATTTATCACAACATAAATTTTTCACAAACTCAAAGTGATAATTTTGATATTTACACTTGAAAATTCCATATGAGCTTATTTCTCCTACTTCAACATTTGGCAAAATCTGTGGCAAATCTTTTTCACTTATGACCAAAGATTTTTGATAAATGTTATTCGGCAAAAATTGCAATAACCTCAATGTATAATTAAGTTTATCACAATACTCTAAAAATTGCAATACCTCATTCTGATTTATTCCTTTCAAAAGAATAGTATTGAGACAAATTTTTAAATTATGTTTTTTCAAACTTTCTAAAGTATTTATCATTTGTTCAAATTTATTACTACCAGAAATTTTTGCATGCGTATTTTCGTTAAGTGAAGAAACATTTATATGTAATTCAATTTTACATTTATAAGTATCTAAAATATCAATATAGTTTTTCAAAAGTGTTGCGTTGGTATTGATTGAAAATGAAAATTGTTTTGAATTAAATCTATCAAGAATATATTTAACTTTCTCCCAATATAAGAATGGTTCACCACCAGTTATTGATAGATAATAAACTTTGTGCTTGTCACAATAAGATTTAATAATATCGATCTTATTTTGAAAATTTTCATCAGGTTTTGTTTCAAATACTCCTTCATGATGGCAATAAAAACAATTATAATTGCATCCGTTTCCAATAATAAATCTAAAACCATTTACCATACATTTTTCTCCTATTTATATGGATGTTCATAATCCCATGGAAATACAATCCAATTGACTTCATTAGGATTAGAATTACCTTTGTATATATGACCAAGGTCATTGCTAGTATAAAAGCTATACATTGAACAAATATATATATTTTTTGGGCTATATTTTTTTATTTCATTTAATACAAGTTTTAAAGTATCACCTGTATAAACAATATCTTCAACAATCAAAACATTTACACCTTTAATTGCATCCTTATTCAGCAATCCCAAAAATTTGGCATCACCAAAATCACAATTTGACAAATTTGATTTAGACCTTCTGGCCTGAATGAATGAAAATTTGTCAATTCCAATGTGTTTTGCAATAAACATTGCTGGAATAAATCCACCCTTGATTACTGGTAATAATAGGTCAATTTTAATTTTGTCATTATTAATTTCATTGACTAGATTTTGAATGTTCTTATAGACATCATCCCACGTCAATATTTTTTTGTCATAATTCATTTTTTAAATTACCTCCTTCTATCACATAAAGATATTCTCTAAAAAAATCACATTTATTTAGATTATCTTCATTTGTCGCATTAGTTAGCATGGTATGTCTTTCAATGTATTGAATTCCATTTTTTAATAATGCGACTTCAAGCAATTCTGGTGTTGGAAAATTAGAACTTTGGTTAGATAAAAAAACATATTTTGATACTTTTTGTGCTTGTCTTACGGCTTTTAAAACATTTTCAATCACATTGGTTTTGTCCCAAATATCGACTTTGTTATATCCATCAGCAAAAACATTTGTTAAAATATTTGCTGACGTTTCATATTCCTCAGTTTTGCTACCATCTCGCCATGGCCAAGCAAAATCCATAAACATTGCATCAACAACAATATTTTCTTCTTCTAGTTTTTTTAAATAATCAAACAAGTCATCATTAAAAATTTTGTAAGCTCTTATATTCTTTTTATTTAATTGTGAAAGATGTGATTTATATTTTTTTATAGTTTGCAAGGTCTTTTCATCAAATTTTTGTGGTATATTGTAGTTATAACCCAATTCATCCATTAGTGCTGCAAATACACTTGCACGGTCCAAATATGAATGAGAGTATTCTTTGAGAAATGTCGCAATGTCATCGCGGGTGCTTAATACTTTGTCGTCATCAGACAAAATTGCATTGGCAATGCAGTTGCTATATTCACCTTTGTCGTTTATTATTACTCGATAACCATTTTTAGCAAACATATAAGCATTTCCATTTGAACCAGAATTAGTTTCTGCATAGATATCGCCTTTTTTTATGTATTTGGAAATAACGTCATAAAAAAATTTAAAAAATCTGGATTGTTGTCCAAAATAAGGAATAACAACTTCTGATTCTTTGCCTTCATAAATAATATCCATAATTATATATCCTCTATTTCTTCTTTTTTAGTTTCGACTATGTTTTCAATTTCTTTTGGCGTAATTTTTTTTGAAATGTATATAAATCCCGTATCTGCCAAAGCAATAATAACTTTCAATGCATATATTGTGCCCATTGTTATAAATAGTTCTTTGATTGGCATTGTCCCTATATATGCGATTGTAACAAAAATTATTGTATCGACAATTTGACTGACAATTGTGCCTATGTTATTACTGAGCCACAATTTATTATATTTTTGTTTTAGTTTACTAAATATATAAACATCCAAAAATTGACTTGCCAAATATGCTGCCAAACTTGCAGCAGTTATTCTTGGCACAATCATAAATATGTTATGCAAACTTTCCTGCGAAGTATCATATACATTTGGAATAAACAACAAAGCCAAGAGCATCAAAGCTGAAAAAAGCACCATAGAGCAAAATCCAAACAAAACACTTTTATTTGCACTTTTGCTACCATATTTTTCATTTAATATATCAGTTGCCAAATAAATATTAGAATATGCAACATTTCCAAGAACTGTTGTCAATCCAAAAATATCAATCAACTTGACAGATTGAATATTTGAAATAATTATTGAAATACATATCCAAATATATAAACCTATTTTTCCAAAAAATTTGTATGCAAGCAAAGTTATAGTAAACGTTACGACCAAGTATAAAACGGCAAAGAGTATGTTCATAGCTTTTCTCCTTTCACGATGATTATATCATAGCAATAAGGAACTATATGGTCTTATTATAAAATTTTTTTGATTTCGTATAATGAATAAGTTCTGATTGACTGATATTCAATGACATAACCTGTTACAAATACCATATCATTATAGAAATTAAGTTGTAAGGGCTTAATGGTTACAACCTTTTTTCTATTTAACATAACCTTTAAATTCTTTGATTGATTTATGGCATGTTCAAATAAATCAATATTACTTTTATGTTTATCGTTTTCATTTCTTGTCGTGTATTTTTGCATAATAACGACACTTCGCATTTTTTCGATAATTGATTCCAAATCAAGCAATCTTTTTTTTGAAAAATAACGATATTGTTCCAATTGATATTTTAAGTCTTCAAGAATTTTCAAATCAACAATAGAAAAATTAAAATCAATTTTTTCTTCATTTTTATATATATATCCACCATTGGCACCCACGCTAGATTCAATATATATGCCTGCTTTTTCTAAGTCATCTTTATACTTCCTTATCATACGTGGAGTTACTTCAATCATATAAGCCAATTCGTTGACAGTAATTTTTTTCCCAGATGATAATATCTTTAACATCATTATTGTATTGCTAATTCTACTCATAATTAACCTACCTATATATTAAAACTCTAAAGTTACTATAATTTTTCCATCATAACATAATGTTGCAATCTAATATATGATTTAATGAAAAAACAATTATTTCTTATTCATTTGTTATTTTGATACCAATCTTTACAACAAATCATTTTTTATGATATCTATTTTACTAACGTTTTTATTATATCATACTTCTTGTGTTTTTGTATTAAATTTATGAATGTTTTAATATTTACTTGGTTGCTTTAATTTTACTAACAAAATTTAATATTTTTATCATGCTAAAAAGCAAAACAAAGAGATATTTTATATATAATCAATAAAAATGAAGACATCACTTTGCCTTCATTTCGTAAAATAAAAGTTTAGTTAATATTGTTCATTTTTGTGATTATTTTTTACTGTATCTGGGTTTTCACTGTTCTCAATGATTATGCTTTTATCATATACCTTTTGTAAAATTAATCACTCATTTTCTTTTTTATAATTCATATCCATTATTATATCACATCATTAGCAATTAGTTCTTAATATCAAAAACTTAAAAGGCAAACTTATATTGTTGTGAACAAATATATCAGTCCATGTTTGAATGAAATTTTAAATTGTGGGACAGTGGCTCCACCACTTTAAATCTAAATTGAACTTTGGTTTGGTTTAGATTTTTTTATTTTTAAGGGCGCCACCAAAGAAGCCACAAAGGTTATTTAATTCTCCTTTTAAAAATTAAGAGGAAAAGAATATGATCCAAAAAGATTTTATTTAGTATGGAATTTATAAATTATTTCAAAAAAACAGGCTAAACAAGGCCTGTTTTTTGATTTTCTTTGTTTTTATTGCAATTCAAAATTTTAATTCTTCTTTTTATCTCATTTTTAATTTCTTCCATCCCAGAAGTTAAATATTTTCTTGGGTCAAACACAGTTGCATCTTTAAGAGCGTTGCGTATACCTGTTGTGAATGCAATTCTAAGGTCAGTGTCTACATTAACTTTGCAAATTCCATTTTCAATGCTTTGTGTGATATTTTGACTGCTTACTCCGTTTGCATTGCCAATTTCACCACCACTTTGTTTGAAAGCTTGTTTTAATTCATTGCTCACAGCACTAGCTCCGTGGAGTACTAGTTGAATGTTAACAAGTTTTTGAATTTGTTTTAGCCTTTCAATATCAAGATGGCTTTCACCTTCAAATTTATATGCCCCATGACTGGTGCCAATGCTTATTGCCAGGCTGTCAACTCCTGTGAGTTCCACAAATCTTTTAGCATCTTCTGGCTTTGTGAATAGGCTTTCCTTTGCACAAATTTCATCTTCAATACCTTTCAAACTTCCAAGTTCTGCTTCAACTGTGACATTGTGAGAGTGAGCATATTCTACACATTTTTTTGTCAAGGCAACATTTTCATCAAAATTCAAATCACTGGCGTCAATCATAACATTTGTGTATCCAGCATCAACGCAAGATTTTACAATTTCAAAACTTTTGCCGTGGTCCAAATTAAGACACACTGCAATATCCAAATCTTTTGCAAGGGCATAAACCATTGGATATATGACATCGAGTCCCATATATTTTATTGCACTTTGACTTGTTTGAACAATAACATCAGCACCCATTTCGTTTGACGCTTCGAGTATTGCTTTAAGTTGTTCAAAATTTGAAAAATTGAAAGCTCCAACAGCATATTTGTTTTCTTTTGCCTTAGACAAAACATAATTTCCATTCTTTAATTCCATATGTTAATTATATACTTAAAAACAAAATATGTTAAATAATTTTGAAAAAATGTTGTTATTTGCTTTTAATATTTTTAATTTTAACTTATAATAAAAGTAACGGAGGTGAAAATGAAAAAAGTCAGCATAATTTCACCAGTTTTTGAAAATGTCAACAGAATTAGTGAGACTGTAACAGGTCTTATTGAATTTTTTAAGGATAAGTATGAGTTTGAGGTTTTCTATTATCACTCAATTGATTTGCCAGAAAATCTCATGACAGATGCTAGGTTTATCTATACAAAAGTAGACAAAAATATAAGTCACGATGATTGTGTTTTGGATGGATTTGAAAAAGCAAGTGGCAATTGTGTTATTGTTGCAGATTTAAATAACGTTGAATATAAGGATTATTTACTTAAATTACTTGTTGAATGGGAAAGTAAAGCACAAATAGTTTTTGTTAAACGTGACAAAAAGAGTTTTAATTTTTGGCAAAAAATAGGTAATTTTTTTGCTGAAATTGGAAGAAAAATTGGCAATATGTTTTTAGGGTTTGCAGGTCTTAGCAAAAAATTTGGCGCAGAAAATAGTTTTCAACTCTTTGCAAGCAATGTTGTTGAACTCATAAAACAATTTCCTGAAAAAAACTATTATCTTAGAAACTTTGATTGCTGGGTAGATTTTAGAGTTAGTGTGATATACACAAAATCAAAACTAAGTGTTAAACGTAGGCAAAAAAAGTCAACTGGTTCACTATGGGGCTTTATTGTTTCAACCTTACTCTTTGGAGGACTTTTGACTGCTATTATATTAACAAACAAATTGATTACAGAAGCAAATAGAAGTATGTTTTTCATTGTTGGAACAGGCTTACTTGTTGTGTTTGGATTGTTTGGAATATTTAATTTATATCGATATGTAATTTATAGAATGACAAACTTAAAAAGCCAAAAGAAATAAAAAAGAATAAATAATCAACTTTTGCCAATTATTATCCAGAGGAGAGAATTTATGGATAACAATACTGTTTTGGCAAAAAATTTGGTAAATTATAGTTGTAAAATTCAAAAAAAGGAAAAAGTCCTTATTGAATATCCACCTTGTGCAAAAAATTTGGTTAAGGCAATTGTAAAAGAGGTTTATGCTTTGGGAGCATACCCTTTTTTGCATATGACTGATAGCGCACTGGAAAGATCTTTACTTTTTGGGACAAGCGTGGAGCATAGCAAATTTTGTACAAAATATATGCAACCAATCTTTGAAGATATGGATGCTTACATTGGAATTTCAGGTGGCGATAATGTTTATGAAACTAGTGATGTTCCACAAAAACAAATGCAAATACATTCACTGTATTATTCCAAACCCATTCATCACGATATACGAGTTACAAAAACAAAATGGGTGATTTTAAAATATCCTACTGGAGCTTTTGCTCAACTTGCAAATATGAGTAGTGAAGCTTTTGAAAAATATTTTTTCAAAGTTTGCAATTTGAACTATCAAAAAATGAATGATGCAATGACTCCACTAAAAAAGCTAATGGAAAAAACTGACAAAGTTCACATTCTAGCTCCAAACACAGACCTTACATTTAGCATAAAGGGAATAAAAGCAATTAAATGTGCTGGTGAAATGAATATACCTGACGGTGAAATTTACACTGCACCAGTGAAAGATAGTGTGAATGGAAAAATCACCTATAACATTCCAACCCTTTATGATGGCAAACGCTTTGACAATGTTTGTTTGGAATTCAAAGAGGGCAAAATCATCAATGCAACCTGTTCAAATGGCGGGAACCTATCCTTAAACAAAATTTTGGATACTGATGAAGGAGCAAGATATGTTGGAGAGTTTTCACTTGGACTAAATCCACATATTATGGAGCCAATGCTTGATATTTTGTTTGATGAAAAAATTTGCGGAAGCATTCATTTTACTCCTGGCAGTTGCTATAATGATGCATACAATGGAAATCAAAGTGCAGTGCATTGGGATATGGTTTTAAACCAAAGAAAAGAATATGGCGGTGGGGAAATTTGGTTTGATGATATTTTAATTAGAAAAGATGGAATTTTTGTTTTGGAAGAGCTTAAAGGATTAAATCCTGAGGCATTAAAATAAATAATTTTTAAATATTTCTTAAAAATTCTAAAAAAAACAATAAAAAACATAAAAAAATACAAAAAAAACAATAAATGGATTATTTTGATTTTTAATCAATTTAATATATAAAATGGAGGAAAATATGAAAGCAAAAATTGGTATCAATGGATTTGGAAGAATAGGTAGGCTTATGTTTAGGGCCTCGCTGGAGAGAGAAGATTTGCAGATTGTTGCAGTTAATGATCCTTTTGTTTCTCCTGAATATGCAAAATATCTTTTGACATATGATAGCGTTCACGGTAAATGCAATGCTGAAATAAAAGTATTAAGTAATGGACTTGAAGTTAATGGCAATTTTGTTCGATTTTATGAAGAACTTGACCCAAAAAACATAAATTGGAAGGAATATGGAGCAGAATATATTGCTGATGCAACAGGTAAATTTACAAGTGCGGATAAAGCAGAAGCACATCTTGTTGCAGGGGCAAAAAAGGTTATCATAACAGCACCTGGCAAAGAGATGCCAATGTTTGTTATGGGCGTTAACAATCAAAATTACAAAAAGGAAATGAATATTGTTTCAAATGCAAGCTGCACAACAAATTGTTTGGCTCCACTTGCAAAAGTTATAAATAACAAATTTGGAATTATTGAAGGACTTATGACAACAGTGCATAGTTACACAGCAACTCAAGTTACTGTTGATGGCCCAAGCAAAAAAGATTGGCGTGGTGGTAGAGCTGCTGGCATAAATATGATACCAAGCACAACAGGCGCAGCAAAAGCAGTTGGTGAAGTTATTCCAGAACTTAAAGGAAAACTCACTGGCATGAGTTTGCGTGTTCCAACAGCAGATGTCAGCGTTGTGGATTTGACTTGTAGACTTGCAAAACCTGCATCTTATGATGAAATCAAGGCAGAAATCAAACGAGCAAGTGAAAATGAAATGAAAGGTATTTTGGGTTACACAGAAGACCCTGTTGTTAGTTCTGACTTTATTTCTGATCCAAGAACATCAATTTTTGATGCGAATGCTGGCATTATGATTAGTGACACTTTTGTTAAACTTTTTGCTTGGTATGACAACGAGTGGGGATATAGCAACAAAACTCTTGACCTTATTGCATATATGTCAAGTGTTGATAATAAATAATTTTTGAAAGTATTAAAGTGGCATGGCCACTTTTTTATTTTGTTTAACAGGTACATATTTATTTGATAAATTATAAAAAATATATACAAATGTAAATATTTGTGATAAAATAAATTCAAGAGGTTTATTTATGCTTTGTCCAAAATGTTATGGAAAATTAAGTAAAGATAAAAAGAAATGCCTATATTGTGGGTTTGATATGACTGAACTTGATGGTGCAAGCAACAAGGAAGCAAAAGAAATAAAAAAAACAATTTATAAAGATGATATTCTTTACACAACAAGCATTCCAGCAGATGTGAGCAAAAAAAAGTTACTTCTTTTTGCAATATTTTTAGGACTTTTTGGTGTTCACGATTTTTATGTTGGAAAATTTTGGCAAGGATTTTATCAATGTGTAGTAACTGGAATGGTTTTAATTTTAGGCATAACTTTGTCAATTATGAACACATTTGTTCAAAATGCAGTACAAATCACATTTGAGTTTATGACTGTATTCATGGGTGTGGCACTGATTGTTTGGGTTGTTGATATCATAAAAATATGTCTAGAAAGATTTAAAATACCAGTTTATAAAAAAAGCTTTAGTGAAAACTTGATGCCATATAAAAAAGATAAAAAATAAAAGTATAATATCAAAATTTAAGTATATAAATTTTACTTATCAAATGAATTGTTAAATTAACAATAATTTTTTAATTTCACAAATGGTGATAGACTCACATATACTTTTATTTAATAATAAATATATTATAGCTTCTTGACATTGGGTGCGATATAATGTATAATGACGTTGGCAAAGGAGAATTATGGGCAAAAATAGTCAAATTGTTGCATATGAACAAAATGATATTTTAAGCTTGTTGAAGGTTTTGAATAGCCTTTCAAAAAGTCAAGATACCAAGTTTTTTTACAACTTTTTGGCAAATTATGGAACAAAAAAAGTAAGCGATATTCTTAATTCTCGTGGTTTTGAAATGTATGGAATTGCTCCAAGCAAAAATTTGGATGTTGTTGATATCATTTCAAAAAACATATTCACAAAAATTACAAACAAAAAATACATAAATTCATTATTAAATTCACCTTACTATTATTCAAAATATATCCTTAATCCGCAAACAAATTCAATGACTGAGCAAAAAATAGGACTTGTCTATAATGTTATTGTTGATAATTCAAAAATTGATATAAAAAAGTGCTATACCATTGATGAACTCAAAATTTTGATTGACAACAAAAATGTTGTTATGTTGGGCGTCAAGGAAAAGCCAATAAATAGTGAAAGTTACTTTTTTGAAAGTTTGCAAGAAGTTGACAAAAACTTTATTGCACAAGCAAAAAATGGACTTATTCAAAAATCAATTTTTCCATCAATAAAGTTTTCTGACAGCAAAATTTCACAGAATCTTGTCAAGTTTGAAAATCAGTATCCAAACTTAAACGCAGAAATGACAAAAGTCAACAAAAAAGTTTTGCATAAAGTTTTGCAATATGAAATTCAAAATCAACAAATCTTTTTGTCAAGCATTTTGGAAAACGGTCAAAAACAATTCAAAAATTTGGTGAATGAATATCAAACCAAGGCAAACAAAATTCAAAAGATGATTGAAACAAATCAAAAATTGCTTTTTGCGCTTGGTGAAAAGCAGAAAACTAGCGACTTTGAATTTGATAAAACATTATAAAAAAACAATTATTACAAAAAAGTGATAATTGTTTTTTATTTGCTAGACTTCAAGTAAAGAATTTATTTTTATTACATTTTATAAATTACAGATTACTTTATTTTTACTTAACTATAAATAATAAGCAATTCAATTTAAGTAAATTTTGCCATAAATCTACAAAATTCAGCATATTGTATTTTGTAGGTGAAAATATGATAATTTGGATTGCAATTTTTTTAGGAATAATTCAAGGACTAACTGAATTTTTGCCAGTGAGCAGCAGTGGACATTTGGTATTATTTCAAAAAATCTTTGGAGTTGAGGTTGATTGTTTACTTTTTGATATTGTATTGCATCTAGGTACACTTCTTGCAGTGGTTATTATTTATCACAAAAGCATATGGGATCTTATTAAGCATCCATTTTCCGAAAAAGCACAAAAGCTTGTTTTTGCAACAATTCCAACGGTTGTAATTGCTGTGCTATTTAAGGATATCTTTAAAAATTCTTTTGGTGGTGAGTTTTTGTTTGTTGGTTTTTTTGTTACAGCAATAATTATGTTTATAGCTCATTACTCTTGCAAAAATAACTATCAATACAAATCGCTCACTCGCGGTGGAGCAGTAATTATGGGCGTTTTTCAAGGCTTAGCAATATTTCCAGGAGTGAGTAGAAGTGGAAGCACAATCACATCTGCACTTGTTCAAGGAGTTAGAAGGAATGAAAGTGCGGAATTTAGCTTTTTGATGAGTATTCCTGCCATATTGGGCAGTCTGATTTTTGAAATTTTTGATGTGGGAGTATCAAGTTTTAATGTTTCTTTTGCTGTTTTACTTGCAGGTTTTGTGTCAAGTGCAATTTCAGGCTATATTGCCATAAAATTTATGCTTAAAGTTATCAAGAAAGCCAAATTTGCATGGTTTGGCGTGTATCTTGCCTTGTTATCAATAATTCTGGTCTTTAATCAATTTGTTTTCGGCTGGTTTTAGTGCTAACAAACATTTGATTCAATTATTTTTTAGGCATTAAAAAATAAATCATTTAATATTCTTTCAAAAATTGATTTCTTGTGATATAATTATCATAGGAGATTTTTTTTGGAAAAATTTTATAAATATATAGATAGCAACAAAGAATCTTTGTCGCCTAATGAAAGTAAAAATAGGAATTCACTTGTTTTTGCTTTTGTGGGGGATGCTATTTTTAGTTTGTTTGTTAGGACGCACCTTGCAGAAATAAGTTCAGCAAAGGCGGGGGTTTTACACACAAAGGCTAGTTCTTTTGTTAGGGCAAGTTATCAAAAAAAGTTACTTGAAATGTTGGAAGATAATTTAACGGAAGAAGAACATACAATTTGTTTAACGGCTAGAAACGCCAAAACAAACAATATTGCAAAAAATAGTAATTTGGAAGAATATAAAAAAAGCACATCTTTTGAAGCACTTCTAGGGTATTTGTATTTGACTAATCAAAATGAAAGACTTTTTGAAATTCTTGAATTGTGCAAAGCTCAAATGGAGAAAGATTTATGAAGGTAGAAGGAAAAAACGCTGTTGTTGAGTTATTTCGTTCAAACACGCAAATAGACAAAATTTTGATTGAAAAAACTGCTCAAAATCAACTTAGCGAAATTATTGGACTTGCAAATAAAAAGCATATTAAACTTCAGTTTTTGCCAAAAGAAGCACTTGACAGGGAAAGTACGGTCAAAAATCATCAAGGTGTTATAGCTGTTATTAACGGATATCAATATTCAAGTATTGATGAGATTTTGTATGTTGCAAAGGAGAGAAATCAAAATCCTTTTATCCTTTTATGTGATGGCATTGCAGATCCTCATAATTTGGGTAGTTTGATAAGAACAGCAGAATGTGCAGGTGTGCACGGAATAATCATTCCCAAAAACAGAGCATGCCAAGTAAATGACACAGTGATAAAAGTTAGCACTGGAGCATGTTTTAATATTAAAATTGCTTGTGTGACCAATTTAAATGATGCCATAAGAAAATTAAAAGAACTTGGCGTGTGGGTTTTTGGGCTTGAAGCAAATGGTAATACAATTTATCAAACAGATCTCACAATGCCAATGGCACTTGTTGTGGGTAGCGAAGGTTTTGGAATGAGTAATCTTGCAAAAAAATTATGCGACGAAATTTTAAGTTTGCCAATGAAAGGCAAGGTTAATTCGCTCAATGCATCAGTTGCAGGTGCTCTTGCAATATATGAAGCAGTTAGACAGAGAGAAATATAATTATAAACTAGTAAAAAATCACAAAAATATTAAAATCTAATGATTTGAATAAAAAATTTAAATTTTATTAAAAAGCATAAAGACAAAAAAATGAATATTATTGAAGAACAAGAATTATTAAATTCAGCAAAAAAAAGTGAACTTGCAGTTGAAACTTTGCTAAATTCATATAAACCACTTGTCAGCAAAATTGCCAGACAATATTTTTTGGTGGGTGGTGAGATTGACGACCTTGTTCAAGAAGGTATGATTGGATTATACAAAGCAATCCAAACATATGATGAAAGCAAAAATGCAAGCTTCAAAACATTTGCAAGCTTGTGCATAAAAAGGAGAATGCAAACTGCTGTAAAAAAACAATTCACAATCAAAAGTAGTGTGTTTAATGAACTTTTTGATGATGAAATGCTGGATTATATGGAGCCACCTAGTGAAAAGGAAAATCCAGAAGAAAAAGCAATTTCAAAAGAAAAGTATGAATATATGAATAAGGAAATCAAAACAAAGCTTAGTGATTTTGAATATGAGGTTCTCAAAAAGTACTTGGGAGGGCTATCATATGTTGACATCGCAAAAGAATATAATGTTTCAAAAAAAAGTGTTGATAATGCACTTTTCAGAATTCGCGGAAAACTTACTCATCTTTTAGATGACACAAATTATTAAATTTGCTATAATTTTAAAAATTATTATATTTTGTAAATATAGGATATAAATTATTCATAAATGGGAGAGGATATGTCACATTTAGCATTATATAGAGAATTTAGGCCAAAAACCTTTGATGAAGTTGTGGGACAGGACCATATTGTTAAAACATTGAAACATCAAATTCAAACAAATTCTGTAAGCCATGCTTATCTTTTTTGTGGCACAAGAGGAACAGGAAAAACAAGTTCTGCAAAAATTTTTGCAAAAGCAGTGAATTGCTTAAGCCCAAAAAATGGTTCACCTTGTGGCGAATGTGAAGTGTGCAAAAAAATTGATAGCAACGGAAATTTGGATATTATTGAAATTGATGCTGCAAGCAACAATCGAGTTGATGAAATACGAGATTTGAGAGAAAAGGTTGGATATCTTCCAACCATTGGCAAATATAAAGTTTACATCATAGATGAGGTTCATATGCTCACAGATAGCGCTTTCAATGCACTACTGAAAACTTTGGAAGAGCCCCCATCTCATATAATTTTTATATTGGCAACAACAGAACCCGAAAAGCTGCCTGCAACAATTTTATCTAGGTGTATGCGTTTTGATTTTAAACTTGTCACAATTGATGCACTTGCCACTTTGCTTGAAAACATTTTTCAAAAAGTTGGAACAAAGTATGAGACTGATGCGTTAAAACTCATTGCAAAAGCTGGCAATGGCAGTGTGAGAGACACACTAAGCGTTGCAGAAATGTGCAAAGCGTATGCTGAAAACAATGTAACCTATTCATCAGTTATTGAATGCTTAGGACTTGCCGATGATAATATTATTTATCAAATTTCAAAAGCAATCACACAAAAAAATGGTGGTGAGGTGTTAAGAATTATTGATAATCTTTACAAAGATGGCAAAAATTTAAATGTTGTAGTAACTGACCTATGTGAATTTTTTAGAAATACGCTCACACTTAAACTTACAAAAGATTTTGATTTGGATGTTCCAAGTAACATAAAGGAAAATTATCTAAATATAGCGAATGACTGTAATGAAAAATTTTTGCTCGACATACTCAAAAAGCTTTGTGACGGAATGACGCAAGTGCGATTTGCTAGCAACCAAAAAGTTTTCACAGAAACTTTGCTTTTGTCATTGTTTTATGATGAAAACTTGGAGCTCCAAATTCTTAAAGATAGGCTTGCAAAACTTGAAAGCGGAACAATATTTCAAAATAATTCATTAAAGAATAATATTGATGCACAAAAATCAGAGCATAAAATTGAAAACAATTTATCAAACACACCAGTTCAAAATTCATTGATTGGTGATAAAAATCCATTTACTGAAGATCAAGAAAAGAATAGTTCAAGTGAACAACCAATTCAATCAAATTTTGCAAAGCAAATTTTTGGTGAGTTTATTGGTTACACTAGAAATTCTGGCGAAATGCTACTTCTTGCCGGATTAAATGATATAAAAGGCGTTGATATTCAAAATGGTAAATTTGTGTTTTGTTGCGTAAATTCCGATGCAAAAGAAATGATTGAAAGTCACAGAAATTTTATTTTGGAATTTTTAACAAAACATAACATAACAAATTTTGAAGCAACAATTTTGGTTGACAAGCAAAAGGAAATTGAAAATGAACTTTCAAATTTACTTGATGGAAAGTTAAAGATTGAAGACTAGTTTTTTAAAACACGTAAAATTACTATTTAAAAAATAAATTAAAAAAGGAGAATTTATATGTATAACAATTTTAGAGGTGGTTTTGGTGGTGGAAATATGCAAAACCTTTTAAAACAAGCACAAAAAATGCAAGAGGAAATGGCTCAAAAAGAAAAGGAAATTGAAGAATCAACATTCACAAGTTCTGTTGGTGGTGGAATGGTTGAAGCTTCTATGAATGGAAAGTATGAGCTTTTGTCAATCAATATAAAAAAAGAAGTTATTGATCCAGAAGATCCTGAAATGCTTGCTGACCTTGTTACAAGTGCTGTAAATAGTTGTGTTGAAAAAGTAACAACGGCAAAAAAAGATAATATGCCAAATCTTCCAAACGGCATGGGATTTTAATTGGGATTCTTTAATGCTAAAAGATTTTTAATATAATGCACGGAAAGGGATTTAAATGAAAAATAGTATAGAAAGTATGGATAGGCTTGTAAACAGTTTTACAAAGCTTCCAGCTGTGGGACAAAAAACAGCTGAAAGATATGCCTATGCTGTGATAAATATGAACGAAAATGATGTTAAGGAATTTGCAAACAATTTGCTTCAAGCAAAGCAAAATATAAAATTTTGCAAAATTTGTGGAAATTGGAGCGAAGATGATGTTTGTTCAATCTGTGCATCGAGAAGCAGTGAAACAATTTGTGTTGTTAAAGAGCCAAAAGATGTTGTTGTTATGGAAAGGGTTAGAAATTATAATGGAACATATCATGTTTTGCATGGAGTTTTAAACCCTTTGCAAGGAAAAGGTCCTGATGATATTAGAATAAAAGAACTTTTGGAAAGAGTGAATAATGGCAATGTCAAGGAAATCATTATGGCAACAAATAGTGATGTTGAAGGTGAAGCCACAAGTATGTATATAGCTAGACTACTTAAGCCTCTTGGCATAAAAGTTACTCGTCTTGCTCAAGGAATTTCCATGGGCAGTGACATTGAATATGCAGATGAAGTTACACTTTCAAGAGCACTTCAAGATAGGCGAGAAATATAAGTGTTGCTCGAATAGATTTTTTCGTTTTCAATACTATCGCTAGATATCAAATGTTATTTTAATCCATCAGAATATCTTGACTAAGGAAAAATCTCAACATTTGTTCGTATATATTTTGATTAGGAATTTGTAATTACAAAGATGATAATAAAAAATCAGCAACTTGATATGGATTTAAAACTATAAAAAATGACGAAATTGCAGCTTTTTGGCTGTTTTTTTGTTATTTTTTTAATTTATTTAAAATTCTACATATCAATAAATTGAAAAAAATTAAAAACAGCAAAGAGCATTATATGTATTTTTAAAACAGCAAATATATAATTTAATAATTTGTAGCAAAATATTTTTTTTGTGAATATATATTCTCGAGGTGGCAATGCAAGTTTATGATGATTATGCTCTTAGTCCTGAAAATTTCGAGGTTATGGCAAAGGAATATAAAGCAAAGGAAAGCAATATTTTGAGTTTAAAAACAAAGGTGAGTGAAATTGATAGAATTGATGTAGATTCACTTTTTAACAAAATAGAATATTTAAGAGTTTTGGTTAATGATTTAAAAACAAGAACAACAAATTCAGATGTGATTGTTGTGTTAAATCAAATTTCTGATGATATTGCCACAGAAACTCAAAATCTATCACAAACTCTTGATGGAGGCACAATTGCTTTAGAAAATGAAACTATGCCCATAGATATGTTTTGTAATAATCTTAAAATTGCAATAAACACAACAGGAGATATATTAAAATTGTTAATCAAAATTAAAGATGATGATGAAACATTTGAACTTTCACCTGTTCTCACTAGTTCAACAAACACTTTTTTAGAAATAAACAATCAACTTGTTAGCCTTTTTGGTGAGTGTAAATATCGTTCATTTAGGCTTTTTAAATAAGCCTTTTTTATTATTGCTTTTATTATTATACTATTTAAAAAATTTTTTTAAAAAAGATAGTAAAAAGTTGTTGACAATGGAAGAATGATGTGATAAACTAACAAGGCTGTCAAAAAAATGGGCAGTAAAAAGAACCATAAAAACTGAATAGGTGAACAAGACAAAACAAATATTGATAAGA
>CAJOLY010000010.1 GCA_905235485.1 uncultured Clostridia bacterium | reverse complement strand
TCAAAAATATGTGACTCAAAAATTTGTGATGATGTTACTATTCCATCACATTGCTTAATTAAGGATGCGATTGTCACAAAAGATGACAAACTTGAAAGTTTTTTTAGCTATATAGGAGAATGATATGATTTTGATTGTTGGACTTGGAAATTATGGAATAGAATATCAAAACACAAATCACAATGCAGGGTTTATGGCTGTTGATAGGCTCATGGATGAAAACGGAGTTGAAGTAACAAAAAAAGGCTTTAAATCACTTTACTTTTGTGGCAGCCTTTATGGTGAAAGTGTTGTAATTGCAAAACCTCAAACATATATGAACCTTAGCGGTGAAGCAGTTGTTGAACTTAAAAATTTTTTTAAGCCAGACAAAATTTTGATTGTTTATGATGATATCGATTTGCCATATGGATCAATAAGATATAGACAAAAGGGCAGTGCAGGCACGCACAACGGAATGCGAAATATCGTAAAACTTACTGGCACAGAAGATATTCCAAGAATTAGAATTGGAATAAAGCCAGAGGAAGAAGTATATAATTTGATTGATTTTGTTGTTGGAAAAGTTAACAAAAAGTATGTAGATGAATTTGACTCATCACTTGACTTGGCGGTGGACAAAATAAAAGAGTTTATTGAAAAAAAGGGCGAAATTTAATGAACAAATTGCCTATCATAAAAAATGTTTTAAAAGACTTGAATACTGCAATTCAAAAAAAAGAGAATTGCAGTGTTTTTGGATTGTCTTTTGGTGAGAAATCACTTTTTTTGTGTGGGCAAAATAGACAAATAGTTTTTGTAACAAATAGTGTGGCTGACAGCAACAAACTGATAAGGCAATTTGAAAGCTTTGGAAAGGTTTGCAAAACACTGTTTTATGCTCCAAACAACTACTTTTCATTTTCTTCAACATATAGTGATAATTTGGGACTTAATGCGAATACATTATATTCTCTTTGCAAAAAAAAGGTTGACGTAATCATTGTTTCACCACTGGCACTTCTTCAAAAATTCCCAAAAAAAACCGTTTTTGAAAAATCTATCATATCTCTCAAAATCAATCAATCCATAAGTCAAAGCGATTTGATACAAAATCTCGAAAAGCTTGGATATGAAAGAGTTGAAAGTGTTTCAAATGTTGGTGAGTTTGCAGTTCGTGGTGACACTTTTGATTTGTTTGACGTTTCAAGCAAGAATCCAACCAGAGTTGAATTTTTTGATGATAAAATTGAGACAATAAATCAGTTTGATTTAGAAAGTTACAAAAAGATTAAATCATTAAAAAATATAGATATTTTACCAAAAGCAAGTTTTGTATTTGATTTTGATACTAAATCTCAAATTCTTGATAACCTATCAAAAGATTTTGAAAAAACATTAAAGACATTAGGAGCAAATGAAGCCATCAAACTCAGAACAAATTTTGAGGAATTTAAACTTAATTTTGATGCCAACAATTTTGATTTTGTGAAAAATTGGCTAACTCCATATTGTGCATTTAGCACAATAGAGGATTACTTTGACGATGATGCCCTTATTGTTTTCGATGATGTTAAGCAAATTGTTGACACAATAAAAAATGAGTATATAGAATTTGATAGTTTGTATAAGTCGCTCATAGCAACTGGTGAAATTTTGCAAGGACAAAGAGATTGTTTGATTGAACAAAATGACATTTTCAATTTCAACAAGCAACTTTTATCTTTTCAACAAATAACAACAAGCAATCGTATTTTTGAACCAACTTATGTGGCAAGTTATAGATCAAGTGCAGAAACAAATTATTTTGGAAATTATGACCTTTTGTGTGAGGATTTGAGATATTATCTCGAATTTAACAATACAATTATAATTTCTGCTGGCACTAAACAGCTTGCTTCATTTCTTGAAAAATTTTTAAGATCAAAAGATATTGATGCTCATTTTGTTGACTCAGAAAATATAATTGAACATTCAGTCAATATATTGAGTGCAGAAATTCCTTATGGTGCAATTTTTGTTGAGGACAGGATTGTTATCATTGGATGCTTGGAGCTTCAAAAGAAAAAGATGCAAAGCAAGATTGTGTCTCAAAACAAAAAAGAAGAATTCACACTTCCAAAAATTGGTGATTACGTTGTGCATGAGGTACATGGGATTGGGCAATGCGTGGGGCTTGAAAAACTTAAGTTCACTGATTATCAAAAAGAATATATCATTTTGCAATATGATAAAGGCGACAAGTTGTATCTTCCAACTGAACAAATAGGGCTTATTTCAACTTATGTGTCAAATGGAAATCCGCCAAAACTTAACAAACTTGGTTCAAAGGATTTTGAAAACACAAAAGCAAAGGTAAAGTCTAGTTTGAAAGAGCTAGCCTTTAATCTGGTTGAACTATATTCAAAGCGCGAGCACTCCAAGGGATTTAAGTTTGAAGTTGATGAAAAATTATATGCTGAGTTTGAAAATGGTTTTCCTTATGAAGAAACACCGGATCAATTAACCACAATGCAAGATGTTTTGAAAGATATGACATCTGGCAAAATTATGGATAGAATTGTTTGTGGTGATGTTGGTTATGGAAAAACAGAAGTTGCTATAAGGGCAGCATTTGTTGCTGCAATCAACAGCAAGCAAATTGCATTTTTAGCACCAACTACTGTGCTTTCTGAGCAACATTTCAGCACAGCAAAATCAAGGCTTCAAAATTTTGGAATTGTTGTGGAGTGTTTGAATCGTTTTAGAACAAAGTCAGAACAAAAAGAAATTTTGAGAAGACTAAAAAGTGGCGAAATTGATGTGATTTGTGGTACACATAGATTGCTTTCAAAAGATGTTGAATTTAAAGACCTAGGACTTTTGATACTTGATGAGGAACAACGTTTCGGAGTTTCCGACAAAGAAAAAATTAAAACTCTCAAAACCAATGTTGATGTTCTCACCTTAAGTGCAACCCCCATCCCACGAACCCTTCATATGGGGCTGGTTGGAATTAGGGATATAAGTTTAATCACAACTCCTCCAAAATCAAGGCTTCCCGTGCAAACTACAGTTGGGGAATATAGTGATTCACTAATTTTGCAAGCAATAAATAGGGAGATTTCACGAAACGGACAAGTTTTAATCATTTACAATAAAGTCGAAACAATTAGAGAATTTACCTACAAAATCAAAACTATGTTGTCCCCAGGTATTTCTATTAGTTTTGCTCATGGGCAAATGGATAGTGAAGCACTTGAAGATGAAATCTATAAACTATATAATGGCACAACTCAAATTTTGGTAAGTACAACACTTATTGAAAATGGAATTGACCTTCCAAATGCAAACACACTTGTAATTATTGATGCCGACAAATTAGGACTTAGTCAATTATATCAGCTCAAAGGCAGAGTGGGCAGAGGAAAAAACTTAGGTTATGCATATTTCACCTTTAGCAAAGATAAGATGCTTTCAACTGATGCATATAAAAGGCTCAACGCAATTATGGAATTCACCGAACTCGGCAGCGGATTCAAAATTGCAATGAAGGATTTGGAGATTCGTGGTTGTGGCAATATTTTGGGTGCTGAACAAAGTGGGCATATGGCAAAAGTGGGATATGATATGTACGTTAAAATCCTTAACGAAGCAGTAAGTGAAATCAAAGGGCAAAAACAAAAGGAATATAAAGAAATAAAACTTGATATTGCACTTAATTGCTTTATACCTGAGTACTACATTTCAAGTAGTGATGAAAGATTTAGAGTTTATAACAATTTAAAGCAAATCAATTCAACAGAAAAAAAGGATTCAGTGCTTTCAGAAATTCAAAACACATATGGCGAACTTCCTTTGGAAATATTAAATTTAGCCAATGTTGCACTTTTACGAAATACGGCAAGAGAGTTTGAAGTTAAAAGAATTTCTATAGATAGAAGTCGCTGCCAAGCAGAATTCTATGATAAAAGCGCAATGCTTAACAAAACACTTACTGAAACTTTAAAACAACTTGAGATCAAGGCTTATTATGCTCCAACGGGAATAATAATGAATTTTGCACTTAGTGAATATTCTGTTAAGCGCAAACTTGAATTAGTCGCAGAATTTTTTGAAAAATCTTTTAAAAATCTAAAATAAAAATGTGTCTAATTATTTGCATTTCGACGATAAATAATATATAATATAAATTGCTAGAATTTATTTAGGAGAATAATCGTGAAAAAATTTGGTAAATTACTTATTTGTTTATGTCTCTCTGCATCTTTTGCATTCACAGGTTGCAGTTTGGTACAAAGAAACACACAAAGATATTTAAATAGAACTGTTGCAACAGTAGGAGAAGTTAACATCTCAAAACAAGAGCTTATTTCAGCTTATAATAGTTATGGCTATCAATACGCTCAATATTATGGTTACACAACAGAAAGAGCGGTTAAAACAACACTTGATAGGCTTATCGACAACAAGATAAAACTTCAAAAAGCAAAAGAGATGATAAAGCTTGAAGATGATGGCACAGTTGCTTATTACAAAAATGAAACAAAAATTGCAACACTTTTCAACAGAAATGTTTGGAACAATGAAATTTGGAACCAAGCATTTGATGGACTTAATGAGCAAATTGCTGAATATGAAAAAGAAATCAGAAAATCGCTTGGCTTAGAAGTTGATGAAACGGATGATGAGGATGAAAAGCCTGATTTTGACGCATATAAAGAATATGAGAAAAAAGTTAAATATCAAGATGGTGAATGGAGCATAATTTTCGATGAACTTAAACCAGCCGAAGAAGATAAACTCACAATTGGTGACTTTGTTCAAAACGCAACAGGTGATGCTGAAATCAGTGAAAAAGCTCTCAAAAGATATATCAAAAAAATAGAACTCAATTATAAATCAAGAAATTTAACTATTGATGATTTAAAAACAGTAACTCAAAATGAATTTGATGGATTATATGCAAATCTCCATCTCACAACAAGTCAAAAAATAGCTTTCCTTTATGAACTTGAAAGAATTTATAATGCTTACGAAGAAAATAAATATATTTCAGAAATAGAAACAATATACGAGCATTTTATGCAAAATATTGATGACTCATTCAATGAAAAAGTTGTGAATTATTACAAACAACTTGTTGAAGATAGTTATGAAAAATATGCCATAGAAACTAATGAAGATGGTTACAAAGCTTATGTTTCAGCAATGCAAAATGACTCAAGCAAAGTTTATTATCACAAAGATTATGGTACAAATGAACTTGACGAAAAGAAAGCATTTGTTGCAGTTAGTCACGTGCTAATTAAACTTTCTGATGAACAACTTGATGAAATTAAAGAACTTCAAACAAAAAGAGACAGTGAAGTAATCACAATTGAAGAATATGATGAAGAATATCAAAAAGTGCTTGACAAAACTGTCGTTCACGCAAGAGATGAAGATGGCTTTGAAACAGAAGTAACAAAAACTGTTGCTGAAGTTAGAGAAGAGATTGAGGCTGATCTTAATCAATACTCAACTGTTGAAGAAAAAGCTATTGCTTTCAATAAATATATTTACAAATATGGACAAGATACAGGCATGATCAATGCAACTCATTATTATGCTGTAAATTTAGACACAAATGTTGATGACACAATGGCAAAACCATTTGCTGATGAAGCAAGACGACTTGCATCGCTTAATGAAGATGGTGGAAACCTTGGTGAAGCTGTGTTTAACGCTCAAAGCAATTACAGTGGATATCACATCATCTTCAATGCTGGTGTTATAAAAAATGATCTTACAATTGAACAAGTAAGAAATTTAGATTATACTGATGCTGATTATCTCTATAACAAAAAAATTATGCTTGGCATAAACAAAACAGTTTATGATTATATCTATGACACAATTTATGCAAGTGATTATAATAATTATGAAAAAAGTTTGATTAACACAGCAAAAGAAAACATGAAAATAACATATTATGTAAGTGCTTATAAAGATTTATATTAAAAAAATGCCTTGTAAAACCAAGGCTTTTTTTTGCTTATTTAAGTAAAGTTATTGACTTATTTTTATATAAATGATAAATTATATATATAATATATCATAGGGTGACTTTAAATTGACTAAGAATAAAAAGAAACTTTTTATATTAAAGAACAAGCAAGATAAATTCTTGCCTTTTTTGAAGCATCAAAAAGATATTTTAGAAACCAAATATTATCCTTTGAATAATGAAACTAAAGTTTTGTTAGAAGAACAAAATGCAAAAAGAAAATCGAAGCGAAAAAAAATTTGGAGTATTGCAGCATTTGGAATAAATTTAACAATACTTGCAGTTATTTTAATAGTTCAGTTAAGTGGTGATTCTAGCACAGTTTTAGCTCCTGCAATTGATTGGCGCTTTATGGCAGTAATAATTGGAATGGTTGCTTTATTTATGATAATTGATTCACTAAAAATTTTCATTTTAATAAAGGTTTCAACAAAAAAATCTCGACCATTTCTTTCCTTTAAAACAAGTGCACTCGGAAAATATTATGACAATATCACACCTATGGCAACAGGTGGTCAACCATTTCAAATATTTTATATGAACAAAAGGGGAGTGCGCGGAGATATTGCAACAGGCATTCCACTTATGAAATACATCACTTGGCAAATTACTTATGTATTTGTGTGTGTATTTGCTTTAGTATATAATGGCATAAAATACGGTGGAACAGCAGATCCATTTATCACAACAGTAGCTTGGATTGCAACACTTGTTAATTTGATAATTTTTTTAACCATTATTTCACTTTCAATTAGCAAAAAATTTGGGCCAAAACTTGTTATCTGGATTCTTAAATTACTTGCAAAATTGCATATTGTAAAAAACTATCGAAAGACTTTTCGAAAGGTTATGCGTTTTGTTGTTAATTATCAAAAGACATTCAAAACATTGTTAAAAAATCCTCTTGTTTTGATTAGTGAATTCTTTTTGTCTTTTGCTGATATAATTGTATTTAACCTAATTCCTTATTTTATTGTTAGAACATTTGTATCATCAAGCGTTATTGAGGCACAAAATATCACAGTATTTAAAACATTTATACAGTCACTTATTTGCGCTTTGTCACTTGGATTTATCCCAACCCCTGGTGCAAGTGGTGGTGCAGAAGGTGTGTTTTTACTAGTTTTTGGAGGAATATTTTCAAAAAGTGGTTTGTTTTGGCCACTGTTAATTTGGAGAGTTGCAACATATTATTATCCTATTCTTCAAGGACTTTTTGTGCTTGTTTATGACTTTGCCATTGGAAATAGAAAAGCAGAAAAGCTCAAAAAAGCTGGAGCTGCGATATATAATGAAAATGAAAGCAAAGGCACATTCAGAGAATCACTGGAAAGCAATTTACAAACAATTGAAGTTGTGCAATTGCAAGAGCAAGATACAATTCCAACCCAAGTTTTTACAGGAGCAAATTTAAAATATGAGGGGGCTGAAATAATAGAAAATAGTTCACTTGTTTCAAGTGAAGAAATGGATGAAAGAGTTAAACCTGTAGAGCAACTTATTGCTGAAATAGATGAGAGAGAGAATAAGAGAAAACAAAAGAAAACTGAAAAGAAACTATTAAGAAAAGAAAATAAGAAAAAAAACAATTAGAATTTTAGATAAAATAACTATCTTAGTGGTAGTTATTTTTTTGTCACAAAAATGTATAATTCGCCATTTTATTTTATTTTTTTAAATTTATATTATGCTATGATTTTTGTATGGCAAAAAGAGTAATAAATTGTGAAATTGAATTTGCTTTTGCAAGTCAAAATATTGATGAAAATTTAAAATGTGTGCTTGAAAAATTTTTTTTATATCAAAACATTTTGATAGTTGATTCGCATTATGAATTTGGTGGAATAATTAATAAACTTGAGCATAATACAAGATGTAAATTCGAAGTTTGTAGGAATTTTAAAAAAGTAATTGATCTTGATAATTTTGACTGTATTATTGTGGTTAATTCCAATGATATTGATAAAGTTAAACAGTTATGCTATGAATATTCAATACCATATATTGTTGCTTTAACAAAGCTTTGCGATGGTTCTGTTTTTAAAAAATATTATTTTTCAAAATCAAATAAAATAAAACCTTGTAATTATCCTTTGGGTATTTTTTTGGATCTAGATTCAGCATATGATGCACGCAAATTTGTTTCAAATGCAATTATTGAAATATCGTCACTTTCATTTGAAATTTTACAATCAAAAATCGAACATTTATTTTTTAATAATAAAATAAACTATGAAAGTATTGATGAAAAAAGGAAAGTTATACAAAATCTTCAGTCAGTTATTGAAGATAGAAAAGGAAAAATTAAAGAATATATAAAGAATGTTGCTGAATTATATCTTTCTTATTGCTTATTAGTCGCAAAAGATCTTCCTGGCATTCTTGATAATTTGCTATGGCTATATAATATCAATTCAAATTCAACAAATCCAATAGAAACAAAATTTGCATTTAAATCAATAATTTTGTCACTTGAAAAAAATTTTTTTATGTATTATACAAACAAGTTTATTGATACAATAAACTATCAAACTCATCAAAAATTTTTAGCTAATTTTCAACATTTTTCATCGTTCAATTTCAAACAAATACCTATCGCAAAACTTGAATTTTTGCTTGATGAGTGCAGACAAAAGCTTTTAGAATTTGTTAATGTTAGCATAACTTTTGAAAAGACAATAAGAAATATCTTGGCTGAGATTGATATTGATTATTTATATCTTTTGTTTAGCAAAAATAGGACCCTATCTCTAACAAATTATTTAAGTTTAGAACCAGATATTTTTTCATCTCAAAATTTCTTGACGATAATGTATCAATTAGGATTGCTTAATTACGAAATATAAATATTAAAATGAATCTAATGCGAAAACATTACTGTTTGTAATTAGTAAAATTTTTGTATTAAATTTGCTTAACATTTTTATAATAAATTATTGCTTAACTTTTTTTTGTTTGGCAATAATTTTTTTATGAAATTTACAAAAATTAGATTTTTATTATTTTGTTTAATAGTTATATCAGTATCAATCTTGCCAATAACAAAACCTATATTTTCAAAGTTTAAGGACATCGAAAATACTACATATTTTTTTTATTCCAATGATTTTGTTAATGATATAAATGCAAATGTGATTAGATCTGGAAATTCATTCATAATTTCCTGTGATGCAAGTTTAGCTAGCAAGGTTAAAAATTCACTTTGTGATATTTTGGGTGAAAGTGTAAGAATAAGAAATTACACCAATCAAACTTTGAATGCCATAATGCAAAACTATCAAAACAAAATTATAAAGCAAGAAGTCATTGACAATATTGAAATATTTTATTGTTATGATAGTTCTCTTGAAAGGTGCGTTTACTTTTCAAACTCCAAAATAAATGTTCAAATTGCCGTGAAAGATAATGAAATAAATATAGGTTATCCATTGATTTTGAATGGATACTAGAATTCAATTTAATAATTTAAAACAAATTAACTTTAAATTTTTTGTTTATATAATTATATTTTGGCAATAATTACGTTAAGGAGGATGCATGGAAAAAGAAAAAATTGAAACTTCAAAAAAATCAAATGTAAAAGGATTCATAAAAAAATACGCTTATTATATTGCTCTCGCTTTTTTAATTTTGGTGCTTGCTATTGCTATTGTTGTTACAAGTAACTTGGCAAATAGTGAAGATCAGACCACACCAACAAATGCCACAAATATATCATTTTCCTCACCAGTGCTAAATGGCACAATTTCAAAAGGGTTTAGTGCAACTGAATTGCAATATAACAGCGCACTCAAGCTTTGGGAAGTTCATAAGGCAATCGATTTTACAGCCGAAGTGGGTACAGATGTTTTAGCTTCTTTTGATGGAACAATAAAAAGCATTTCAACAAATCTTTTGGAAGGAACAGTGATTGAAATTGATCATGGAGATGGACTTATCACAAAATATGGTAGTCTAGATTCAATAGTAAATGTTAAAGTTGGAGATTTTGTTAAAACAGGTGATGTTATAGGTAAAGCGAGTAGCACTGCCACTGGTGAAACCGCAGGCGAAGGCGAAGTACATTTTGAAGTTTGGAAAGATGGCAACATAATTGACCCATCAAACTATTTAGATATTTCAACAACCAAATAATTTAAGCTCAAGTAATGATTGAATTTTACAATCGCTTGAGCTTTTTAAATGACTTATCAAGAATTAAAAATCATATACTTTTTGAACAAAAATCGCTTAAAAGTTTTTCTTGTATTATTATAAAATCACAACTATATTTACAATAATCAAAGCACAAAAAAAACAAAAAAATGCTTTACAATTCACTTATAAAGTTATATAATATAATTGTTAATCGGAGGAAATTATGTGTTTTGATAAAGTTAGACAACTTGTTTGTGAACAATTAGGCAAAGCTCCAGAAAAGGTTACAATGGAAACAAAAATTGTTGATGATTTGGGCGCTGATAGTCTTGATGTTGTTGAAATGCTTATGGCATTAGAAGATGAATATGGTATTTCACTTCCTGACGAAGTTGCTATGAAACTACAAACCGTAGGTGATATTGTAAATTACATTGATGAAAACTCATCAAAAAAGTAATAAAATTTTGGAGCGAACAGCTCCTTTTTTTTGCTTATAGAGCATTTTGCTTGTTTATAATCTTATTTATTAAATGATAGATATAAAAAATTTTTGACATATTTTGTCATTTTTTGTTATTCACAATAATACATTACACTACAAGAGGTGTGATGCATGAAAGATTTATATAGTCGAACAAAAGAAATAGCTGAATATATGATTACAAACAATGCAACCATAAGAAAAACAGCAAAAGTGTTTGGGCTTGCCAAAAGCACTGTCCATTATGATTTAACTAAAAGACTGCCAAAAATTGATAGTGTTTTATATGAAGAAGTGAGATATATTCTCAACATTAATTTTCAAGAAAAAAACATTAGGGGAGGAATATCTACAAAAAATAAATATAAAAATAATTTACATTAATTTTAGCACGTAAAACTTAATAATGCTTGTATAAAATATTATTAAAAAAAGCGAAAATTTTTCGCTTTTTTTGAGACTCAATATCAATAATTTTTACTCTAATTATTGTATTTTCTAGCCTTTTAGTTTTTTCGATTTAATTTTTTAATTTATCAAACAGGTAATTTCTTTCTGGGTGAATTAGTGCACTTAAAATTTTTTGCTCTACTTCTGGAATTCTTTTACTGATACCTTGTATCAAATTTTTAATATTTTCTCTTTCTGTATGTTTATCTGCAGGGCACTTATTTTGCAGAATTGGAATATCTCTGCTAATCTCAATAATTTCTTTTTCAAAGACCAAAATCATTGGCCTTATTACATACAGATCATTGTTTGTTAGCTTTGTTTTTGGCAAAAATGTGTTTAATCTGCTTTCGTGTAATAGCGACATAAAAAATGTTTCAATCAAGTCATCTGCGTGATGACCTAAAGCAATTTTGTTGCAACCAAGTTGTTTTGCTGTTTTATTCAAAAATCCTCGCCTTAAGTTTGCACATAAACTGCAAGGGTGTGCTTCTTTTCTAATTTCAAAAACAATTTTGTAAATATTTGAATTGACTATTTCAAGTTGTACATCTAATTTTTTACAGTATTCTTTTATTTTTAAGTAATCTGTTTTCCCGCCAAACAAATCCACGCTAATTGCGACTAAGTCAAATTTTTTTGTATAAAATTTTTTGAGCATGGACAAGCAAGTTAAAAGTGTTATGCTGTCTTTGCCACCAGAAAGGCCAATGGCAATTTTATCACCATCATCAATCAAATTATACAAATCACATGCTTTTTTTATTTTTCCTAAAACTTGTTTAATGTGCATAAAAAAATTATATCATCAACATCGCAATTGTTCAATCAATTATCATTAAAATTTGTAAAATGCACTATATGTTTTTAATCAACTTAATCAAAACTACTTATGTTCATATGAAAATACTTTGTTTTATGCTTGTATCTTTTGGATTTTGACTGCATTTTTAAACTGATTTCTTATATTTATATAAGAAAATCATTTGACCTATACTACAAAAAAAAATATAATTATTATAGCAGATATGTTTTTTTATATATAAATATATAAAAATGCACAAGATAAAGAGAGGCCTAGTATGAGAGATATTAAAAAAATGTTAACTTTTTTGCTACTTATAGTATTTTCCTTTAGCGGATTGCTTTTTGGGTGCCGTGGCAAATATGATGATGTTAAAGTTACATCAGATAGAGACGCGACAGGAATACAACTATATCTTGATGAGGATACAGATGAAAATATCTTGTCGGTGGGCACAGTAACTTTTACGGTAACTGGATTAGAAGATGGTGCAAAAAACCTTAAATTCAACTTTGATGGAAATGAGGAAAGTAAAATTGTCACAATTACAGAAAAAGTTGTTAATGGTGAAAGTGTTACATTAACTCTTCAAGCGATTGCAGGCGGTTCAACAAAGCTTGTAGCTCTTACTGAACAGGGTGGGAAAACTGACAGTGTTCAAATTGATTGCATCAGAAAAGTTGAAAGTATGAGTTTTGATGCAAACTATAAACCAGCAATGTTTAATGAAGAAGGCAGTACATTTGTTGTTAATTCAAGGAAAATAAATTTTTATCCTTATGATACAACTCAAAATCAAGTTACATATTCTCTCAAACAAAATGTAGATGGCGTAAGTATTACCCCAGGCGGCATAATTAACATAGAAAAAACGCTTTTAAATTCATATGGTGAGCATTTGACTGAACTAGTTGTTGTTGCAACCAATAATGATGCTAAAAATTTGTCTGCAGAAATAAATATACATTTAATAAAAACTCTCAAGGATGAATTCGGCTCGCTTGACATTGGTTTTGATGCACCAGAAACTATTTATAAAGATGGAACTTTATACTTAACAACAACAGGCGTGCAAAGCTCAGTTTCAATGACATTAAATTTAACAACTTTAGAAAAATTATCAACAAGTTATGTTATTGAAAACGTAAATGATACAGCAAGTGGAAATACTGATTGCGTGGAAATTGAACAAATTGGAAATGATTTTCACTTTTATGCAAATGATATTGGTATTTGCAAGTTTACTTTGCACATTGCTTTTGCAGAATATACTGACGGGCCTTATATTGAAAAAAGTTTGTTTATAAATGTTATTGAACTTCCAAAAACAATAACTATAAATGAAAACAGTGAAGATTTTTCAGATGTTGTCTATACTTATTATCAAAATAACTTAGGAAAAGAATATGTTGTCAATGTTGGTGATTTCCGTGCATTTGACAAATCATTTATTTTAGCCACTGACTTTGTAAGCAGTGCAAACAATAACATTAGAATTGTAAGAAATGATGGAAGCTTGGTCAATGTAGCAACTTTATCAGATGGAACTATTTTTGGCGATTATGATGTTTTGCAATCTGGTCAATCAATATTCATCACAGGGCTTAATCCAAACTCAAAAACAAAATTGTATGTAATTGCTAATGGCCTTATAGGTAGAAATGAAGTTTTTGTTAGAACAATTTCTTTGGATACACTTTTAGGATCAAAAACTTTAACATTGCAAAAAAGAACAATTGATGACATAGAGTCTGATATTTATTTTGTGCAAGTAGGGAAATCTTTTGAACTTAATTATGATATAGATATAAACTCATCAGCTTATGGTATAAAGCTTTTGGGTGCTGATGGCAGTATTATTGATAATATAATTTCATATGAAATTTCAGATGATGCTGAAAAACCACAAGTAACAGTAACTGGTTTAAGTTTGGGAGAAATTTCTTGCAAACTTGTGCTTGATAATTTGGTTGAAAGTGAAGTGTTTACAATTTCAACTTTTGAGCCAATATCATATATCGGCGATGAAAATGAAATGGGCGGAGTGTTCTTTTCAACAGATAGCCCATTGGAAAACAGAAATATTGCAAATGTTGAATATGAAAAGCAAGATTCAAAAAATACTTTAAGCTCATTTGTACTTTCAATAGGTACGGGTGCACAACTTGAAATGTCAACAAATCCAACAAATGCAACAGTGTATGGAATAACATATACTCCTGTTTTAATGCAAGATGGTGTGGAAGTTGGAGAAGAAGTTAATGGCGAGAGCATTATTGCCGCAAGTGATTACATTACTATTTCTCGAACAGGTTTTGTTGTTGCAAGAAAAGTGTTTACTGACATAAATTACAACTTGGCAGTAAAAATTGCTGTTCAATCACTTACAACTGATGAAAACGGAAATCTTAAGTTTGTTGAAGCAATAAGATATATTGATGTCGAAGTTTATATTCCGCTTTCAAATGTGATAATTTCAAAAACAACATCAACAATATATTGGCAAGATACTTTGAATCCTGTTCAAATAGATAAAGGGAGGGCTTTTTGTGATAATTTAAGTTTGTCATTATATCCAAACTCAATAAACGCATCAAAAGTTAACATTAGTTGGGATTGTCCAAACAATTTAAGTATCAGTAGGCAATTTGTTTTAACAAAAGACACAAAAATTCAACAATATAAATCATATTACTTTTTAAATGATTTTGGTGTTTATGAACTTATAGATTCACCAACAGTGGATGATATCGCAAATTATTATGAGATTTCAAATGCTTTAAATGTTAAAATCAGTGCATTTAATAGCTCAAATATTTCTGCTGAATCTAGCGTATATACCGTAACTGCAACTATTCAATATTATTCAACAACAATTATTAGAAGATGTATATTTAATGTTGTAAAAGCAACAAGAGCAGCAACTTTGCTCGCAAATGTTGATGATATCGATATTTCAACTGCTTATTTTGAATTAAATAATTCAATATATGCTCCAAATACGATTCAAATCAATTCAAAAGTTTTTTCAGCTAGTGGAAGACAAAATGTTTCATTTGATAAAGTATATTATCATAGTGAAAATGAAGCTATTGCAACTGTTGATGAAAATGGTTTAATTAAACCAAAAACACCAGGAAAAACATTGATTTATGTTTATGCTGAAGATATGATGACAGGTTATGGACATACATCATATAATTATGGACCATATAAAGTTATTCAAGTTGTTGTTGCTGATGGTTTGAGTGAAGAATCAGCATTTAGAATAAGAGAAGAAAAGGATTTTGCCCGAATATTTAACATTGATGAAAACAGTAACAATTATGTCAATGGCGATTATTTCTATTATTTTGCAGACAATATAACTCTTAAAAACAATTATTATTTTGATGGCATATTCAATGGAAACATAAATGGAAATGGCCGTATTTTGAGTGGTGTTGTTTTAACAAACGACAAGCCATCACTTTTTGGTGAAATTAGTCAAAATGCAACAATACAAAATCTCAACATAAATGCAAGTTTTGATATAACTGCCAATGAAAACTTAAAAATTGCAGGACTTGCTCAAATAAATAATGGAATAGCAAAAAATATCAATATTTACTATTCAACTGCAAAATTTACTGTTAGTGAAGCTGACTTAGATATTGAAATATCTGGTTTGATTGCTGAGAATATTGGATATATATATAACTCAACAGTTTCAGCAAATTTTGAAGTGGAATTAAGTACTGAATTAGAAGTAATAAATCTTTCGAACTTAAAAATTGGTGGAATTGTTGCAGAAAACAATGGTTTTGTGCGTGGAGCAAATAACAATTATGAATATTACTCTCAAAATTCAATTCAGGAATATGATTTTGATGGAAGTATTATCATTAGTGAAAAGATTTCGTCAACTGATTCTGCAATTGGTGGAATTGTTGCAGAAAACAATTCTACTCTTGGAATAAATAACCACTACGGAATTTTTGGTGAAGGTTTTGCAACAAACGCAAAAGTAATTTCAAAAAATATTGACAACGTTGGTGGAATTGCAGGGAAAAATACAGGTGTAATCAACAATTCGCTTGTAAACGCTGATATTTTAGCAAACAACAATGTTGGTGGAGTCGTTGGATATAACTCAGGCACAATTGAAAATGCAATTGTTGAAATGCATCAAAATGTTGCAGAATTGACACGCTTTGGAAAAGTTCAAGGAAGTGATAATGTTGGTGGAATTGTTGGTTACTCATTAGGCACTGAAACAAACAGGTCAAATATAATCCATTCATATATATATAGTTATGCAACTGATTCAACGATTTCAGGAAAAAATTATGTTGGTGGAGTGGTTGGATATGCTGAGTATACTAATATTTCAAAATCATATGCAAACACAAAAATCAATGCAAACACAGAAAGTGGTTTTGCTGGAGGGATTGCAGGCTATGCTTCAAATGTGAATATTGAAAATGCATATGCAATTGTTGATGCATTGGCAAAAACCTATGGCAGTGCAGTTGGAAAAGTTGAAAGTGATGTCAACATAACTAATTTCTATTCAACATACAACACAAATACTTTTGTTGGAGATGGAAATGCAACAGTCATAAATTCATTTAATGGTGTTGATGAAGATAGTAATGTGACAAATTTAAAATCAAAAACCACTTTTGCTGGTTGGCAAATAGCTGATGAAGCAGATTATAGTGGCTATGATTGGTATATAACAAATAATGAAAATACCACAAACATTGAAAATAATGGCTATCCTGTGTTGGTTTATGATGGCTATTTGATGAGAAAACTTCAACCAAGTGAACTTATTGTAACTGTTAATCAAAACAATCAAAATATTGTCAAGGTTTATGATGATTTGCTTGTTTTGAATGTTGATACTATATATCGTTTGTCAGATATTTTTGAACTTTCAACTGATGTTGCAACAAAATCTTCATACTATGTTTACTCAGATAATATTGGGGTTTTGAACACGGCAAACTCAACAAACATTTTTTCTAATCGTGCAAGTATACTTTCAAATTCAGAGCAAGTTGTAACTCTCACCTTTGTGTTAGGCAACAATCCAAATGTTAGAGTTCAAAAACAAGTTGCATTTATAAAAAGTGCAACAGCAATCAAAATTGACAATGTAAACATAAAACTTGGCGAAACAACAACTCTAAATTCGCAAATCAGTTTTGAAATTCCTAATGCAAATCAAGAGCAGAACTTTGACGTCTTTGGTAATTTATCAACATACAAACTTGGCGTCAATACAAGTGCATTAAATTCAAAAAAATATTTGGTTCATGCATACACAATTGATGATGTTGAGTTTGAAGGAATAACTTTCTTTGATGGAAATGCAACGGTCAATGGAAGTGAAGGCGGAAAAATTGAAAATCTTTCAGCAACATTATATTATGTTTTAAACTACACTGATTTAAGCGGTGAGAATCAATTAAAATTTATTAAATTAGAGAATGTGGCAACAACATTTAATATAGATGTTTATACTGGCGCAAGTGCAATTTACACAACAAACACAAATTTTGATATAACGCTTTTGGATGAAGTAACATTTACAATCACTGTTGACACAGACAAAACAGATGACAAAGTTCTTGTGAATCCAAACAGTGAAGAAATTTATTTTGATAACACAAATGCAAATGGAAGAATAGCACTATTAGATGGTGGAATAGCTAGCAATAATGATAGTGATGCAAAATTAAGGCTTTACATAATCGAAAGTGAAGGTATAAGCGATAAAAAGTTAACTGTTACTTTTGGGCTTAAGTTTAATGATAAATATTTAGATGTCAACACTAAGGAACTTAGATTTGATAAGTCATTCTCGGCAAATATGGAATTTATTGCTGAAAGCAGTTTGATTTTTGCCGAAAATAGCGAAACTATTGCTGATAATTCAAACAAAATTGCTACAACAGTTGAAATTGTTGCAAGGCCACAAAACTTGCTCAAAATTGACATAACAAATTATCCTGCAGGCATAAAAAATGGAACAACTTATGAAGTTGACATAACAAATCCAGCAAACACACTCACTCCGGGCCAGGTTGGTATGCTTATGATAGATATTTATCCTGAGTATGCTCACTATGACGAACTAAGTCTATCTAGTAGTGTTGATGCAAGTGGCAATTATATCAGTTTGATTCAAATGGCAAGAAAGGATGAAAATAATGTTAGCAACAATGTATTTGTTGATTTAAGCCCTTCAAATTTTGTGGAACTCAAACCAAACACAAATGTGATTGACAATGGTATTTTGTTGCTTCCATATTCAAATGTTCAGTTTGGTAATGACGGAAAGGTTACAACATATAATTTTGATGGCAGATTTTATGTCAACACATTGATTGGCTCAAATGTTGAAAATGAAGAAATTTTCACCATAACAGTTACAGGCATCACATATGCGCGTGATACAAATGGAAATTTCTTGATTGATGAAATTGGAAATTATGTTGTAGAAAGAGCGATTGTAAAGACATTAAATGTTACAGTTAACCCAGCACCAACGCTTTCACTATCTCAATCAGGCACAAAATATACTGCACCTGTTTATACAAAAAATGGTGAAGAAATTACTTTTGATGGCGATTACAACTTAATATATTTAGGTCAAAAATTAACTTTTGATATTGAACTTAAACATGGTTTGACATCAGATAGAATACCTGAAATATCTTATGATATAATTAGGGCTAAAAAGAAAAATAATGATATAAAAATTTCTTATGGTCCAGTTACAGCTATTTCAAATTCAGCAGGCAAATATGCATTCTATATGACAGCAGAAAGTGATACTAAAACCGAACAACTTAAAGCTGGTGATATTATTAAAATTCAAGTCAAACTTAGAAAAACTTTCAATGGTTTTGAAGAAACATATTACAGCAATACTTTAACTTATTTGGTTGTTGATTCAATCATCACTGGTTTGAATGTTCAAGGTGCAACAAACAGTCAAATGAATTTTACAATAAACGAACCAAAACTTTTGAAAGCAAATATCCTATATTTAGATAATGTTGCGCCTAAAACGGCTGAAGATCAAATTGATAATACAAATGTTGATCTATTAAATACAGATCCATCATATTGGACAGATATTAACAGTAGTTCTTCTTGGACTTTTAATAAAAGTAATGATGAAGGAGATGTAAGAACAAAAACTAGGGCATTTAATAACTATACTGTTTATCAGAAATTCACAATAAGTAAAAGTGAACATGGTTTAATTGAATCTGAGCCATCACGTTTAGGCATTCTTGCAACGAACAAAACAGATGATGATGCTGCATTTAAAGTTGGTTTTAGTTATTATTATGAATATAGCAATGATGGCTTAAAAATAAACATAATGCCTATTGGAAAAGATAATGATAATATAGACTCAAAATCATCATTTGAAACAACAATCAATATGAATATAATCGCAAGTTCAAATTTGGACGAACCTATTGCAATCTACACAATTCAAGATTTCTATGATATGCAAGCTGGTCTTGATTATATTTTGATGAATGATTTGTATTTTGGTGCGTCAACTGAAGATGATACTCGTTCTAAAACATACACTCCATTTGAACTCAATGCAAACAGTTTTGATGGAAATATGCATACAATTCATTTTGACAAACAATGCTTCAATGCAGATGGAACAGATACATTCAACATCTCACTTTTCACTCAAATTGCGTCAGGAAGCATTTTGAAAGATGTCAATGTTGAATACAATGGTGGCATAAATATTGACAGTGAAACAATAATTTCTGCAACATCAATCAACTTTGCAGGAATTGCTGTAAACAATAATGGTGTTATTTCAAACTGTAATGTTTACATAAATGGCGATATTTCTATTGCTGTTAAAGACAATGATGGCCAAGTTTACATGGCAGGATTTGTTTATTCAAATACCGGTAAAATCACATATTCATCGGTTTATGGTGTTGATTTCAACAATAGTAATTTTGTCGATGGAAAATATGATTCAAACACAAAACTTTCATCTTCAACTCAAGGCAATATTTCAGGCTTTGTTGGAACAAATTCAGACTTAATCTCAAATTGTGAAGTTGAATTTGTTGGTATTGAGAATTTATCTCACGCAACAAGCAATTCAAAAGTTGCAGGATTTGCAATTACAAATAGTGGCAGAATTTACAACAGCAGTGCAGCAGGGCAAAGACTTTCTCGAAATAAAAATTATGGCTTGGATGAAGAACGACTTGTTTTGCCTGTTGGAAACAAAAATGATGAAAGAATCGCAAGCATAATTACTAATAATAGCATTGAAATTTCAAGCAACGAATTGTATTTTGCTAGGATAGCTTCAAACGGCAATGTAGCTGGATTTGTTTATGCTAATTCTGGAGAAATTGAAAATGCTTATTCAGCATTTCCAATGGAGACACAGTCTCGAACGGCAGGTTTTGTTTATGATAATTTAAATTCTGGCAGTGTGTTAACTTCTTACACTGTAAGTTTTTACGATGGAACAAACTTAAATAATAATGCATATGCGCCTTTTGTTGGAACAAATGAACTTGGCGAAGTGCTTAGCAATTCCGAGACAAGCGTTGTTAGATATTGTTACTATCTCACCAATGCTGATGAAATTTTTGAAGAAGATGTACGCTTTAAAGAGCCAGCTTCAAAAATAAGTATTGATTTTAAAGAAAATGATAATTCAAATAGTGAAGAAACTGAAGATTCCAATAACGATAACAACAAGTCAATTTCTGGTTCTCTTATTGCTTCAGCATATATTGGTTTTGATATAAATTTGAATGATGATAGCACAATTTGGAATCCAAGGTCAGAAAAATATGTGTTGCCAACATTGAGGTCAAACGAAATCAACCAAGATGTAAATATAAGAAATGGTTTTGAAAGACCATATATGACAATTTTAAATACTGCAACAAACGAACCTGAACTTGTGTTTGGTAGGGCATCAAATTCTCAAACACCTTATCAAATTGCTGATGCAACACAATTTGTTAATGTATTTAATGAAGAGTCAACTTGGTATAAAGATGGCACTGGCTATTTTGCTCACGATATAAGACTCATAAATGATATTGATTTAAGCGAATACGCTGGAACAGATAAGCTTAACAATTTGCGCCATGTTGTTTTCAATGGTGATTTTGATGGAAACGGTATGACTATAAGTGGCATAAGTTTGCTGGGCAGTTCAACTTCAACACACAATTCAACTTCAACACACAATTCAACTTCAGAAGTGGAAAATCCATATTTATATACACAAAGTTCATTTGGTTTGTTTAATCAAATTGGAACAGCAACAACTGCTGTTGAAGAAAAAATTCATGGCTATACATACAATAATTTTATTGAACAAGTCAAAACTGCCAAAGTTAGAAACTTAACTTTGAAAGTTGATGCTGTTTCAAGGTCAACAAGTACTTTCACTGGAATATTAGCTGGCCTTGTTGTAAACACAGATATAAAAGCGCTCAAAATTCAATCAAACAATGTGACAGTGCTTGGACGAAATGTTGTTGGTGGTGTTGCTGGTGCTGTTGTTGGACACTCTAGTCTTTACAACATCACTGTTGATGCAAGTGTAACAAGTTCATATCAGTGCTATACAAATAGTGCTTATAGAAATAAAAAATTTAGCGAAATTGAAGCATATAAATTTGTTGATTATTCAATTGATTCTTCAACAGTTGAATCAAATGATAAAATAGTATTTGATAACTCTGTACTTAACTTATCAAAACAAGGCAGTTATGCAGGTGGTATTGCAGGAATCATTGATATCTATCAACCTTCAGCAAATTCAAATGATGATAAGTTGTATCAAGAAGGGTTTAATAACAAGGCAGATAAAGTTATTGGATATGACCGTGTACCTAATGTAAATGTTATGACAGTCAGTGGAGATGTTGCCATAACAGGTGAAATTGTTGGAGGATTATTTGGCGCGATAAATGAAGATACTTATATTGCAAACGCCAGCTTGGAGGTTTCAGCAAATGACAGTCAAAGACTAAATGGACTTTACATTGCTGGTGGTATTGTTGGAATTAACAATGGCGGAGTTATAAGATTTTCAAAAGTTGAAGTTTCTCAGGCATATGCAGATGATTATGACAGAAATCTAACAAATCAAACAGGCAACACTTTGTTTGGAACAACAACATATCCGTTTGCAATAGGTGGCCTTGTTGGAGTTGAGCGTGGTGGATACATAATCTCAAGTTATTCAAAAACAAATGTAATCAATGCAAATGCAAAATATGCAGGTGGAGTTGTTGGATATTTGACAGACTTTGTTTCAAATTACAAAGGAATTATAACATTAGCTAACAAAGAAACACTTCCTCTTGCGGCAACAAAATATGGCGCATTTGTGCTTATGCAAGAAGTTTACACCACAGGCAATGTCTTTGCAGGTGATGGATATGATATTGAAGACGGAAGTGGCACGCCAACAAGTTATGCTGGTGGAATTGCTGGATATTACGAACCATCAACCAATATTAAAATAGATTATAATGATGGTAAAAATGATAAAACATATACTATTTCTGGTAATTTTGATATATTCAATGGTGTAGTTGCTATCAATGCATTCCACAAACCAAATGGATACAATGTCTCATCTGAATATAGAATCAATGGCTCTATTCCAACATATAGTGACATAATGGCCGGTTACACTGGAATAAGAACTTTGTCTAATGGAAACAGAGAAACGGTTGTGTTTGGTGCAAGACTTGGCGCCATATTTGGAGAGGTTCTAGGTGATGTATCTTACAACAAATCAGTAGATGCCTATAACAATTTAAACACAAATTATGTTTATAACAATAATATAATCACAAATAATGATATAAGCAGAAAAAATGGTAGGGAATTAAATGATATAAGCAGAAAAAATGTTAGGGAATTAAATGATTGTACAAATATAGTGACTCAAATAAATACTGAAAACAAATTTAATTATCACATTAAGGATAATGTTAATTCCTACACTTGCAATTTGAATGACAATCCTGAAAAAGCATATCTCATTTTGCGTGGTGAAGGTACATATGCAACATATCAGCCAAATGAAAATGGTATATATAGAATTTGGGATAGTAATTGGCTGTTCCAAACTCCAATTTATCCAAAATTCAAGCCAACAGATTTCCTTGAATATATCAATATAAGAACAGAAGAAGATTTGAAATCAATGAGGTCTGGTTATAGATATAGACTCATGAATGATATCTATTTGTCATCATCTTGGGACGGTTTACAATCACTTTCGTTTGTCACTCTTACAAGTGCAAAAAGAAATGATGGTAAAGGTATAAATGGAAGTCCATATTATGCTATTTATAACATAAATATGTCAACTTCAAGCACAAACACCGATGATTATGGCTTCTTCTATTCACTTAGATATTCGAACATAAAAAATATAAATTTTGTGTTTGGAACAACGTTTAACTATACTGAATCAAATTATGATAACATCTTAGGATTTAATTATTCATCAAGTGCAAATAATGTTGGACTTCTTGTTGGAAAAACATATGCAAGCACAACAATAATTGGTTGTGATGTTTATTTAAACACGCTAGCAAGTGAAGTTGAAAACAGACCAACATATTCAGTTTCTTTAAATAATCAATATACAAGCTTTGGTATTATGTCAGGTTTGCTTGATAATTCAACAATCAGTCAGTCAAATGTTTATATTGGAAGTATAACTGAAAATGGAAGTAATAAAAGTCTATCTAGTGGTTCAACTGATATTATAATCAACAATAACTCTAAAAATGCAAGTGCAAGTTTAAGCATTGGTATTGGTGTAATTGTTGGTAGTTCAGAAGATTCGGGGATTTCTTGCAATGTTAAAATGCTAAAAAATCCTATCACAGATGAGTTAGGTAATTTAGAATTAAATTTCAACACAACAAAAACTATTGACACATTAAAAATTGGTGGTATGGTTGGAGGATTTATCAATTCAACTCAAACAACACAATCTTTAAGAGGTGCAATTGAAAATGTGAATATCACAATTTCTAATGGCACATTTAGTAATGTGTATGTAGGGGGATGTGTTGGAGATGCAAATGCACAACTAAAAGATATTGAGATGTCTAACATAAATGTTAAAGTTGGTGATTCAGCACAAATTCCTGTAACAAAAACAAACATAGCAGGTGTGGCAGGACGTTTAAATGGTAGTTTAACAAATATCACTATTGATGGTGAATTAAAAATTTATACAAACATCAAAATAGAAGGCGAAGACAAAGATGCTTATATTGCTGGTATTGTTGGACATGCTGACAATGCAACAATAAATGGTGGTAGTGACAATAATATCAAAACAATCAATTCAAATATTCTAATTGAGTTAAATGGCTCAGCAACAAATCAATATGTTGGTGGAATTGTTGGATATGCAAATCAGTTAACAATTGATGGATTGTCACTTAAAAATTTGATAATTGATGATAGTATTTCTTCAACAGGAAATGCATATGTTGGTGGAGCTGCTGGAAGAATAACAGATTCAAGTAATATAAGATATTGTTCAGTTGTGTTTGATAGACTTGAAGTTAAAGGCACAAATCCAAATCTTTATCTTGCTGGTTTTGTTGGTGTAGTTGAAACACAAAATCAAAGTAAAGGTTCTGTAAATAATGGATTGCAAAGCAATCTTGCAAAGGGTGTAATTGTTTACACTGGCACAGCAAACAAAGCAAAACTTGCAGGATTTGTGGCTAATGGATTTGTTGGAGATTCATATGCTTTAAATTCAATAACAATCAATAATTGTGTGGCTGATGTTGACATTTTGTTCACACAAAATGGAATAGATATTGCAGGTTTTGCTGGTGATGGCTTTGGCACAATCACATATTCAGCATCAATTGGTGATTTGGTTTTTGCAAAAACTGAAACAGAAGAAAACAAAATTAGTTTTGATGAAACTAATAAGCGTTGGAAATATGATTTAGCAACAGTGTCATTCACAGGCATTGCAGCAGGATTTACAACAATGGGTGAAAACTCAAATGGTCTTGATGCAACAGCGGAAATAACAAACAACTATTCACTCACAACACTCAAACTTGTTGGAGAAAGCACTCGTGCAACAGCGTTTACTACAAAATATGGGATATATTATAACTACAATCTCAGTGGTGTTATGAATGCTGCTGAGAGAATAAAAACAAGTAAGAATAATGCAGAAACAAACAATTTGACATTTACTGATTTGAAAAACGGAGTTTACAATCTATTCTCAAACACAGTGTTAAATGGAAAACTAGACGCAACAACTCAAAACGAATATTATTGTTATACAACACCTGTAACAAATGGTTATGTTGTAAATGATTCAGATATTGGAATGGTGTTGAATGATTTAAGTATTATATCTGACAATAATAAAAATAATAAACTTGACTATAATAATTATATAAGTGGCGTAATATTTATTTGTGATATAATATCTCAAAACAATGGTTACATTTTCAACTGTCTTGCAGAGGGAAAATCTCAAGCAACAGGTTTTGTTGGTACAAACAATGGGCTTATCAATGCTTCAGGAACAAATCGATATGTAACTGATAGCAGTAGTGATCGCTCTGGTTTTGTTGAAACAAACACAGGTCTGATCACAAACTCTTATGCAGTTAACATATTTAGAGATTATGACGAAGATCACACAGTTAGTGGTTTTGCTAATTCAAACAGTGGAACAATTTACAATTCATATTCAAGTCCAAGTATTTTCGATGTGAATGGAAGTTACTCAAAAGTCTTTGGATTCACAAATTCAAATGATGGGGGATCAGTAGGATATTGTTTCTATGATTATAGTTTCAGTAACCAAGTAAAAGGCATTGGAGCATATAAGTCATATGTTGGTATGCATTCTCAAACAGCATCAATGTTTGGAAGAATGGACGGTGAAAAAATTACTAGTGACGACACAATAAACTATGGCTATGCTGTTCCATTCTCATTCAAAAATTCAACAAAAACAACTAGTGAAGTTGGGTATATTAACACTGGAAATAACTCATTGACTAAGAATAATACTCAATATGGTGCATATCTCATCAATAATATTGGCAGATATAATTATATTGTTAATAAGTTGATGAATTCACAAAATTCGAGTAATAAAAACTTCAATGCAAAACTTGTTAATGATATTGATGCATATGGCACAACAGTTTCTTCAATCAATTGGGAAACTAGTAAAGGTGAAGGTGAAATCAACATTTCAAGCATTTCAAATGATAGTGTTTATTCACTTTATAATATTTCCCTCGCAAATGGCTCGACAGGCTTGTTTAGTGCAAATTTAATCAAACTAACAAATTTTGGAGTTGTTGGAAAGTTTTATAGTGATTCTCTTACAAATACCACT
>CAJOLY010000009.1 GCA_905235485.1 uncultured Clostridia bacterium | reverse complement strand
GGTGCTCTAACCAGCTGAGCTATGTTCCTTCAATATGTTTTAGTGACTTTAACATCTGTCAATGTAGCGTGTAATAAGCCATTTGCTCACCTTATCAGAGCGGTGCTCTAACCAGCTGAGCTACATCCCTATGAAAAATATTTTATTTGCAAGTTTTTATGTTAAGATTGAATTTTTTCAATCAAATTTTTGTATATAAACTGCAAAGATTGCAGATATTGTTATTTTAAACAAAGGCCACAGGAGGTTCAAAATGAAAAAATTGTACCTTTGTTTAACCCTTTGTAGGGAAAATTATCAATGTAAAAATTGATAAATAAAATGGTGAACTAGTCACCAGTGGTGGAGATAAGGAGATTCGAACTCCTGACCCCTTGCTTGCAAGGCAAGTGCTCTAGCCAGCTGAGCTATACCCCCAAATGCTTTATGATAATACCATTTTTTTTAATTCTTGTCAACAGCAAAAGCCTAATTTTTTAAATTTTTTTTGAATTTTATAAAAAGCTTATTTTTTAGGCGTGTTTTGGTAAAAAATTGATTGGTTTATAGTTATTTAATTTGATGAAGAACTATATGCAAAATTATTTTACCAGTCTTCCTTTCCCTTTGTATAATCTTTTATATCATCGTAAAAATCAAAATATTTTTGCTTAAATTTGAGTGCCTCTTCTTGTTTTTTAGTGTTTTTCTTTGATTTTTTTATCTTTGTCTCTTTCTTTTTCACAAAGACAATATACCATAACTTAAAAATTTTGTATATCAATTTCGAATAATTTAATTCCAAAGTTTTTATATAATTTGGCCAATAAAAATTATTAAAAAAAAATGGAAAGAGGAGGTAAACTTTCCATTTTTATAAATTATGTTTAACACATAAATTTAATCAATTTTAATTTTATGTGTTGTAATTTCCTTTGGCTTTTCTTTTGGAACAATAAGACTTAAAACTCCGTTTTCATATTTTGCAGAGATTTCTTCTTCTCTCACTTTATCGCCAACATAATAGTTTCTGCTTGCCACATAGCTTCTTTCTCTACGGACATAGTTTTTGCTATCTTTTTCGCCTTGTTCAAATTTTCTTTCGTTTTTTGCTGAAACACTTAAGTATCCATTTTTGAGTGTTACTGATATTTCTTCTTTTTTAAACCCCGGCATATCAATATCAAGTTCATATTGGTTTTCATCTTCCTTAACATCAGTTTTCATACTCATATTTCTTTTTTCTAAATGCGCTGGTCCAAAAAACTCATTGAACACATCTTCCAAATTCCAATCATCGTTTCTTATCAAATCTCTCATAATTCAATCTCCTTATATACTTTGTCAAATTTGTTAGCGTTATTGCTAGCACTCTAACTTATTGACTGCTAATATTATAGCACTTATTTATTTCTTGTCAACAAAAATATGTCACTTTTTTAATCTTTTTCAAAAAATTATTTTTTATACATTATGAAAAATTCATAAAAATCAAAAGCAACAACTATTTATTCAACAAAATTAAAAAACCATTTTTAAATGATTGAAAATTGTTTTGCTATGTGATAATATATGAATATGGATATAAAGGAATTACTTATAAAAGATTTACCCATTGAAATAAAAGAACATCAAGAGCTCATCGTTAAATGTTCTGATTCAAAAAAAGGGGACTATACAATACCTTGTTTTTCACTTGCCAAGGAATTTCACAAAGCACCAAATTTAATTGCAGAAGAACTTGCAGACAAACTTCAACAAACAAATATTATTGAAAATGTAGAAGCAGTGAATGGATATTTGAATATATTTTTAAACAGGGAAGTTGTTTCAAAAAATATTGTTGACAATTTTGTTCGAAAAGGACAAAAGATTTTTTGTAGTGAAGAAGGTAAAGGTAAAACAATATGCATTGACTTTAGCAGTGCAAATCTTGCCAAATATTTGCACATTGGGCATCTTAGCACAACCATTTTGGGCGAATGTATTGCAAGACTTTTTGAAAACGCAGGTTACAAGGTTGTAAGAATAAACTTTGTTGGTGACTACGGCACACCATTTGGCAAAATTATTGCTGCATATCAGCTTTGGGGAAATGAAGATGATATAAAAACTCGTGGAGTTGATGCAATTCAAGATTTGTATATTGAGTTTTGTAAGCATGAAGGAGAAGAAGAATTTGACAATTTGGCTCGTGATACTTTCAAAAAGTTAGAGCAAAAAGACCCCAAAATAACAGAGTTATATAACAAATTGATTGCAATTTGTTTGGAGTCAAACAAACAAGAGACAGAAGCTCTTGGTGTTAAGTTTGATGACTTTAATGGTGAAAGATACTATAATGATATGGTTGATGATTTTGTAAAACAACTTGATCAAAAAGGTTTTTTGCAAGAAGGTGAAGGTGGATCAAAAATTGTTGATTTAGGTAATTTAGGCATTGTTCTTATTAAAAAAAGTGACGGAACAAGTCTTTATGCAACTCGTGACCTTCCAGCCGTTGTTGATAGATATCAAAAATATCATTTTTACAAAAACTACTATGTGACCGATGTTGCACAAAAACTTCATTTTGAACAGGTTTTTAAAATATTACAAAAAATGGGCTATGACTATGCGAACGATTGCAAACATATATATTATGGCCGAATTCGTCTTCCAGAAGGAAAAATATCCTCTCGACTTGGCAAACAGGCACTCATTAGAGATATAATTAGTGAAGCAACAAGCAAGGCAAGAGAAGTGATTAAAGATAGAAATTTACCTAATGCAGAACAAGTTGCAAAAGTTGTTGGCCTTGGAGCAACTGTTTTTACTGTCACAAAAAATGAAAAAATTAAAGATACAGTTTTTGACTTGAATGAAGCACTTCGCTTTGACGGTGAAACAAGCCCATATATGCAATACACTTACGCTAGGCTTTCAAGCATTTTGCGAAAGGCAGACATCAAAGATGGAAAATTTGATGCAAAATACTTAACAGGTGATGATGCCTATGAGGTTGTTAAAATTGTTGCTGGATTTAAGGATGCGCTGAATCAAGCAATAGAAAGAATTGAGCCAAATGTGATAAACAAATACACAATGGAACTTTGCAAAGCAGTTAACAAATTTTACACAACCGAAAGAGTTTTAACAGACAATGCAACTGAAACTTTTTCAAAATGTCAGCTTATAAAAATTGCACGAGACACAATTAAATTTGCTCTTAACCTTTTGTGCATCGATACTGTTGAGATTATGTAAGTAGAAAAGCTACTTTTTGGATTTTATATCAAAAGATTTATGTTTATTTTTCTAAATAGAAATAAAATTTTGTTGTTAAAGTTAACAACTATAAAATAGAGAAATTGATATGTTTGATGAATTAACTGAGCAAGATATTTTGGAAATGCAAAAAGAAATTGAAGAGCGAATAAAGCTTCGTTCAACTTTTCACGATGATATTGTTATGGCTCGAAGTTATGGTGATTTGAGTGAAAATGCTGAATACCATGAGGCAAAGCGTTCAAAAAACAAAAACGAGTCACGAATTAGATATCTAAAAAATATGATAAAAACTGCAAAAATAATCAAAACGGAAAATTCAAAAGGCGTTGATTATTTTGATTTAGTAACGTTGCTTTTTGATGACACTGGTGATACTGAAGAAGTCGTTGTCTCAACAAAAATGAGAATAGATGCAACAAAAGGGATCATTAGTCGTGAGTCTCCACTTGGTAGTGCAATTTTTGGGAAGGAAGTTGGTGAAAAAGTTTTTGTTGATGTTAGCCCAGAAGTTCAATATTTTGTGACGATTTTGGATATAAAAAAGGGCAATCAAAAAGTTGATGTGCCGCTCAACAAGTTTTGATAAAATTAAATTATAAATATATAAATGGATTATTCAATTTATACAGATTTAACATATTGATCTACTAAGATGATTTAAAACATAATTGCAGAAGTAATTGCAATAAGGAAAAGGAAGAAATATTATAAAAATTGCTAGTTAAAACTAGCATTTTTTTTGTTAAACGAAATAAGATAAAACAAGTATAAATTAACTTTTTTAAATAACAAATAGAAAGATTTAAAAATAAATTTCATTGTAAATTTTTATTTATAATAATTTGTCAATATTAAATTTAAGTGTTATACTTATTTCATAAAAAAAGGAGAAAAAAATGAAAAAGTTTTTTGGAGAATTTAAAAAATTTATCAGTCGTGGAAATATCATTGATTTGGCAGTCGGTGTTATTATCGGTGGTGCATTCACAGCAATTGTCACAGCGCTCACAAACAAAATTTTGATGCCAGTTATCAATTGGCTTCTTGCCCTTATTGTTGGTGGAGATGGTATGGATGCAGTATATACATTCCTTAAAAAAGCCTATACAGTCGATGCAAATGGTGACACAATTGTTGATCTTGCTAACAGTATCTATATTGATTGGGGTGCATTTATAATTGCAATAATTGATTTTCTTCTTATTGCGCTGGTGTTGTTCGTCATCATCAAAGCATTGATGAAAGCGCAAGATATGGCTAAAGCCTCTGCAAGCAAATATCCAACAAAAGATGAAAGAAAGCAACTCAAGGAAAGAGGAGTTAATCTAAAAGACAGAAAGCAAGTCCTTGTTAAAACAGAGGAGCTTAGAGCCGAAAAGAAAGCTAATGAAGAGGCAGAAGTTGAAGCTAATAAAAAGCCAACAACTGATGAACTACTTGCTGACATTTTGGCAGAACTCAGAAAAAAATAAAGAAAAGTAAAATATAATAAAAAAAAGTAGACATTTTAATTTATTGTCTACTTTTTTAATTATTTTATATTAGATATTTTTTTAGCTTTATAATGACTTTTGAATTGGGACATATCAGATTATGTTTAATGTTAGTGTAACAGAAGCTGGTCAATTGTTGCTCACGCTTAACGGTGCTGATTTGGATTACACTGTTGTTGGAAGAAAAATGCGCATCACAAATAGTTGGAATGGCCTTGGTAACCACAACGGTTATAAATTCAGTTTTGACTGTTCGAAATCCAGCTGGAAATTCCACTGCATTAACCATAACTCCACTTGCTGGAGGAACAAGGCCAGTTTCTGCACATTTGGTTATAACACAATTGCAATGATTAAAAATTAAAATATCACGAATGTTTCGTGATATTTTTAAACGGTTTTTAAATTTGCCCCACAACTTAGGCATTTTGTTTCATCACCAGAGGTTTCATTGCCGCAATATGGACAAATTTTTGTTTTTGGAAAAGCTTGTTTTTGTTTTTCTTCAATTTCTTGCTTTCTTTTTGCTTTAATTTCTATTATAACAGAAAGAATTATGCAAGCAATGCAAGAAGGAAACAAAAGAATATATCCAACTCTGCTTAAAGTCAATGAACGTTTAGCATTCACGTATTCTCCATCTTTATTTAGTGAAATATTTTTGTAATCAGTTGGTATAGAGTCAGTGTTTGTTGTTATTGGATCACTATCCACAGCGATTTCAATTTCATCATTTATGTGAAATGCATATGCCTCATCCTCAGAGTAGATTGAAAAGGTGTAGCCCTCGACAGTTATATTTCTTCCATCTGTAGTATCAAATTCATATGTTATATACCATTTGTTTGCATTTCTATTAAAAAATCTTCCACTTACTTTTGCATTGGTTAAATACGTAGGATGATTTTCAGCATATCCAATCATATTTTGATAATAACGATAATCTGTTTCGATTTTGTTTATGCTAGATTTGCTTGATGCCGCAATCAACGCTGAAAAAATTCCCAAAAATAAGAAAGTAAACGCTAAAATTATAAAAAGATTTGTTCGACTGCTTCTTATTGAATAACTTCTGCCAAAAAATATAAATGTGCCATGTCCAAATCTTCCTGGTGAGCTATGACTTCCGCCACCATTGTGCGTTCCACCAAAACTACTACCTCCACTGCTGTGACTTCCAAAACTTCCAGAATGTGACCCTGATGGCATAATATATCTCCTTCTAATTTATTTCATCATTAAAATTTATTTACAATAAATTATATCAAAAAAAAAATATATGTCAAATTTGTGAAATATAATATATTATTCAAAAAATCAGTAAATAATTTTTTAATTATTTTTACAGATTTAGATTTTTATGATAAAATATTTCAATAGAGGTGAATTATGAAAATTTCTGCAAGTGGAGAATATGCTGTTAGGCTTATGGTTGATATTGCAAGTCAAAGCGGCTATGTGTCACTAAAAGAGGTTGCAGAAAGGCAAGATATATCTTTGAAATATGCTGAAAAAATTGTTTCAAAACTTCTCAAAAGTGGACTGCTTGAAAGTCAGCGCGGGCAGGATGGAGGCTATAAACTTACAAAAAAGCCACAAGACTATACAGTGCGAGAGATTTTGGAAGTTACAGGTGACTGCACTTCAATTGTCTCATGTTTAGAAACGGACTGTCCAAAAAAATCAAATTGCACTAGTGTAAGTGTTTGGGAAAGACTAAATGGCCTTATTAACAACTTTTTGGATAAAATTACAATTTTTGATTTGATAGATAAAAAGAATATTTAATAAATATAAAAGTATAAAAATCTTGTAAAATAAATATTTTATTGACAAGTATTTTTTTTTGCAGTAAAATAATTCATACTAATTTGGTAGGAATTGTATATAATTATATAAAAAATCAAAAGCAAAAGGATAAACCACAAGGAGAAGTCATGGAAAAACTTTTAGAGATAAAAAATTTGTATGTTAATGCTGGTGAAAAGCAAATTTTAAAAGGTCTTGACCTGGAAATTAGGAAAGGCGAAATTCACGTTATAATGGGGCCAAATGGTGCAGGAAAAAGCACACTTGCAAGTGTTGTGTTAAATAGCCCAGCATATCAAAAAACAGCTGGAAAAATTTTTTTTGATGGCGAGGATATCACAAATTCGAAAACTGATGAAATTGCAAAAAAAGGAATTTTTTTGTCATTTCAAAGCCCTGTTGAAATTGAAGGAGTGAGTGTTTTTGACTTTATGAAAATTGCAAAGGGCAAAATTGAAGAAAAAAACATTAGCTATTTTGAACTTAAAGATCAAATTGACAAAAATGTTTTGGAACTTGAAATGAACCCAGAACTATCAAAACGTGATTTAAATGTTGGATTTTCAGGCGGTGAGAAAAAAAAGACAGAAATTTTACAGCTTTTAACTCTCAATCCAAAACTAGCAATTCTTGATGAAACAGATAGTGGGCTTGATGTTGATGCTGTAAAAGTTGTGTCAAAAGGCATTGAAATGTTTAAAAATGAAAAAAACGCTGTGCTCATCATCACTCACTCATCAAAAATTTTGGAACATCTAAAAGTTGATGCTGTGCACATTTTGGTTGACGGAAAAATCATAAAAAGTGGCGATGCGAGTTTAATTGAAGAGATTGAAAAAAACGGATATGTTAATTTTAGGGGTGAAATTTGATGGATGCAAAAGAAATTCAAACTCCCAATGAAAGTTTCTATGATTTTAAAAATAATGACGATTATGACTACAAAATCAAAAAAGGATTGTCTCGCGAAATTGTTGAAGATATCTCAAAGCGCAAAAATGAACCACAGTGGATGCTTGATATAAGGCTCAAGGCACTTGAAACTTATAAAAAACTTGATCTTCCAGTGTGGGGGCCTGATTTGAGTGAACTTGATATGGATGACATATCAACCTATGTCAAACCAAAATCAGACATCCAAAACAATTGGGATAGCCTACCTGATGACATAAAGGACACTTTTGTTAAACTTGGCATTCCAAAGGCAGAAAGAGACTATCTTGCCGGTGTAGGAGCACAATATGATAGTGAGGTTGTTTATCATTCCATAAAAGAGGAAATGAAAAAACTTGGAGTTATATACACTGATTTTGATAGCGCTGTGAGAGAATATCCTGAACTCGTCAAGGAATATTTTTCAAAGTGTGTGCCACTTTCTGAGCATAAGTTTATTGCACTTCATTATGCAGTGTTCAGCGGGGGTAGCTTTGTTTATGTTCCCAAAGGTCTCAAGCTTGAAATGCCCCTTCAATCATATTACAGACTCAATTCTCCAGAGAGTGGACAATTTGAACACACTCTCATTATTGTTGATGAAGGAGCTAGTTTGCACTTTATCGAGGGGTGCAGTGCACCAAAATATAGCAAAATCAATTTGCATGCAGGATGCGTTGAACTTTTTGTTAAAAATAATGCATACCTTAGATATTCCACCATTGAAAACTGGTCAAAAAATATGCTTAACCTAAATACAAAAAAAGCTATTGTCGAAACAAATGCAAAGATTGATTGGGTGAGTGGGAGTTTTGGAAGCAAAATTTCAATGTTATATCCAATGAGTATTTTAAAAGGAGACAATTCAAGCACTGAATACACTGGCATTTCCTTTGCTGGCAATGGTCAAAATTTGGATACAGGCTTCAAAGTTTTGCACTTGGGCAAAAACACCACTAGCAATATTATCTCAAAAAGTCTTTCAAAAAGTGGTGGAGTGACAACATACAGAAGTCTTGTCAACATCTCAAAAAATGCTGACAACGCAAAATGTTCAGTTGTATGTGACGGACTTATGCTTGATGACATATCAAAAAGTGACACTATTCCTGTGAATTCAATAGAAAATTCAAGCGTTACATTTTCTCACGAAGCAAAGGTGGGCAAAATTAGCGAAGAGGCGATATATTATCTTATGACAAGGGGGCTGAGTGAACAAGATGCAAGAGCACTTATTGTGCGCGGCTTTGCAAGTCCAATTTCAAAACAATTTCCAATGGAATATGCCGTTGAAATGAATAGGCTCATCAATCTTGAACTTGAGGAGGTGAAGCATAATGATTAAACTTAACAAATCACCTATATTAACCTCAAAAAATTATGGCATAAACGATTTTGATTTTGATGATGATATACAACCAAGTCAAACAAAAAAATTTACAAACATAAAAGTTAAAAATGAAACAAAATCTCAAATCACCAAAAACTTGCCAATCAACAATATCTCAAAAGAATTAAACACAGAAACCCAAACAAAGAGCAATTTTTCAAAAGAATATATTTTTGATAAAGATATGCAAAATCCTATGATACTGGAATTTGATATTGCAAAAGATTTTGCACTCGTGGACAATATTATTTTAAATGTATGTGAAAATATTCAAGCTAGAGTTATTATAAAATATTCATCATTTGAGACAATGTATCACAATGCATGTTTGAAAGTATATTTAAGTGAAAATTCAACTCTTGATTTAGCAGTAGTTTCAAACATAAGCCAAGCAAAAGCGAGTTTGCTTTCAATTGAAACCGAACAAAAAAACAACGCAAAAATAAATTTGCAAGTTTTTGATTTTTCGTCTCAAAATGCAGTTCAAAACATAAAAGCAAATCTTTATGGTGGTAGTTCAAAAATCGACTTAAACTCAGTTTATTTTGGTAAAAAAAGCGATAGACTAAGTCTGAATTATCTTTTTACCTTATTTGGTAAAGGATGTGATGCAAAGATGAATGTATTTGGCGTTTTAAATGGCAATGCTCAAAAAAATTTTATTGGAACAATTGACTTCAAACAAGGTGCAAAAAAAAGCGTCGGTTTGGAAGAAGAATATTGTATGTTACTTTCAGATAGCGCAAAAGCAAAGTCAACACCCATTTTGCTTTCTGATGAAGAATTTGTTGATGGAAAGCACAGTTCATCTGTTGGTCGCATTGATGAAAAAGAGTTGTTTTATGCAATGAGTCGTGGAATTGACAAAAGAGAAGCACACAAACTTTTTGTCAAGGCCAAACTCAACACAATTACAAAACAAATTTTTGATGAAGACTTAAAAAACGAGATATTGTATCAAATTGAAAGGAGACTTGAAAATGAGAACAAGTAATGATATAAGAAAAGATTTTCCCATTTTTGATGATAATAAAATTGCATATTTGGATAGTGCAGCAACATCGCAAAAGCCAAGATGTGTTTTGGATAGCATCAAAAAATTTTATGAAACTCAAAATGCAAATCCGCATCGCGGGGCATATTCATTGGGTGTGAGTGCAACGAAAGCATATAATGATTGTCGAGACACTGTCGCAAAATTTATTAACGCAAAAAGTAGCGATGAAATAATCTTCACAAAAAATTCAACAGAAAGTTTAAATTTGATTGCAAATTCATATGGACTTGATAATTTAACTGAGGGGGATGAAATTGCGCTTTCTATTATGGAACACCACAGTATGATTGTCCCTTGGCAAAAAGTGGCAAGTGTCAAAAAAGCAGTATTGAAATATATGTACCTAAATGGTGACTATCAAATTGATGAAGCAGAAATTGAAAAAAAAATAACAGACAAAACAAAAGTTGTTGGAATTTTATCCGTGTCAAATGCGTTAGGAACTATAAATGACTATAAAAAAATTATTGACAAAGCACATTCTGTTGGTGCGGTTGTTGTTTTGGACGTAACTCAAAGCATTGCTCACATGCCACTTGATGTGCAAAACATCGATGCTGATTTTGTTGTGTTTTCTGCCCACAAAATGTATGGACCTCTTGGAATTGGAATTTTGTATGGGAAAAAGAAACTTCTTGATAATATGACTCCATTTCTTCTTGGCGGGCATATGATAGAATATGTCTATGAAGACCACACAACTTTTGCAAATACTCCTGACAAATTTGAAGCGGGTACGCAAAATGCAGATGGTGCAGTGGGGCTCAAAAGTGCAATTGAATATATCTTAGATGTTGGCTATCCTAACATTGAAAAAATTGAAAAAGAGCTCACAAAATACGCTTATGATGAATTATCAAAGCTTGATTTTGTAAAATTGTATTGTACAAAAGATTTAAGTCATCACACGAGTGTTATTTCTTTTAACATAAATGGAGTGCATTCACACGATGTAAGCAGTATACTTGATATGTATGGGGTGTGCATCAGAGCAGGAAATCATTGTGCTCAGCCATTGATGAGATTTTTGGAAATTGATGGCACATGCAGAATTAGCCTTGCAATATATAATACAAAAAAAGATATTGATAGACTAGTTAATGCATTAAAAAAAGTATACAAAACTTTTAAAAAATATGTGGAGGAAAAATGAGCGAGATCGAAGATATCTATACAAGCATAATTATGGAACACGGAATGAGTAGTCAAAACAAACATAATCTTGAAGGTGAAACTTGCTCTGTTCACGGACATAATCCAAATTGTGGCGATGACATAACTTTGCACATAAAACTCGATGATGGAAAAATACAAGATATGGCTTTTACAGGCAGTGGGTGTGCTATATCTCAAAGTTCAGCCTCTGTTATGATTGATGTTTTGCGCGGAAAAACTATTGAGGAGGCTAAAACCCTTGCAACAATTTTCACAAAAATGATTGACAGGGAAGAAATTTCAGCAGAAGAAATAACACAGCTAAAAGATGCTTATGTTTTTCAAAATATAGCTAATATGCCAGCAAGGGTTAAGTGTGCTTTACTTTCTTGGAAAACACTTAAAAACAAATTGGATGAATTATAAGATAAATTGACATTAGTATATCACCCGGCTGTAATATTTAATGCAATTGCAAACTGTATTTATATGATGCTGTAGCTAGTTTAGGTTTGCGTGATAGAGAAATATGTTTAGTAATAAACAAAAAGATATTTTAACAAAGTCAAAATATCTTTTTTTTGCATACAAAATAATATGTATTCTCGACAAAAAGCAGTTGAATATGCATATAAGTGGTGGAACAGTCGTAATCCAGCATTTTATGATTTTGATGGTTTAGGTGGAGACTGTACAAATTTTGTTAGTCAGTGCCTTTTTTTTGGTGGAATATCTATGAATTACAACTCGCTAGGATGGTATTATAACAATTTAAATTCTCGCTCTCCAAGTTGGACGGGAGTAGATGAATTTTATTCTTTTGCCACACAAAACACATCAAGTTATGGCGTTAAAGCAAAAGAGACAGATATTTCTAAAATTTCAGTTGGTGATATCGTCCAACTTAAACTTGTGGGTGAAGATGAATTTCATCATACATTACTTGTAACAAAAATATTAGGCTATCAAAGCTATTTGGATATTTTGGTCACTTGCCACACTTATGATGCAAAAGATAAGCCTTTGGGCACATACAATATTCAAGATGTAAGGTTTCTAAAAATCACAAATGACACTCAAAACATCGTAAGAATACAAATTATTAACTAAAATCATATAGACATTTAAAAAATTAAATAATATTTAAAAATATTAAAAAAGTGCCATAGGCACTTAGCATTTTCTTGCAATATTAACATTATCTTTTTTTCTGTTTTGCAGGTCCTTTACAGGGTTAGGGCTGTCTTCGTATCTATAATCTTTGCCAAGCAAATTGATTGATGTTTTAATAACTTGGTGGCTTGGGGTTGTTTCTTCGTTTACAACCATATTTTGATATTTAAAGTAAACACTATTTTTTGGCATATCACAAATATCTAAATATTTTTTGCTTAATGTGTTGTTTGTTACTGTGTTTTTCAATACATCACGGACATATTCTTTATTTTCACCAAGATTGAGTAAAATTGGGAACTCTCCATTTCCAACAACATCTTTATAGGTTTTTCGTTCATATTTTTCAAGTAGGGCAGAAGCTATTTTTAGGTGAGCACATTCCATTTCATAATGTTCTTGCCAAATACGTTTTATGTTGGCATCTGTTTCTGATTCCATTGCACTATAATATAGATAGCACTCATTATATTCATGCAAAACCCATTGTTCAAGCCAAGTCATATTTGGGTCTTTAAGCGACTCATACTGGGAAACATGTTCCTCTTCAATCATAGCAATTTCGCCATATAATTTTCTTCCAAGGTCATTTTTATACCATTGAGCGATGTTCATATAATAATTCATTGTTTGTTGTTCGGCAGCAGTTATTGTTCCCGCAACAAGTTTTGAATAAAGTTTTGCTTTTTTGCCGTTCATATGACTTTTTAAATCTTGAGTTGGATAGCGATGTTCTGCAATTGTTGGGCGACCTGGTGTGATTTCCGTGAAACCGCCAACAAGTTCTTTGGCATCAACGCCTTTGTCAATCATAAGTAGATTTGAAAATCTATACAAATGGTCAAAGTCTTCAAGCAGTGCAAAGTCAAGTGCTTTTTTGTTATTTGGGTCTGTTTCATATTTAGCTAAGCAAGCTGTTAAGTCAACTGCAAGTTGCTCATAAGAAATGGTGGTTTCCAAAATACTTTCATTGATTGGTTTCAAACAAGCAATACGTTTTTGTTGCTGTTGCTCCTGCTTTCTAACAATAGACAATGCTTCCAAAATTTCATCATTGTCACAATGTCTTGCAAATTGATGCATAAACCAAACTGATTCGTATTCTGTTCCATTCATCAGAATAACTCGACATTTTGTGTATGGCCCAGTCCTTTTTTTGTTATAAGCTTTTGGATACATTCTGTCTAAGCTTATAAAATATTCATTTATATCTTTTGTGTCAATTTGATATGGATTCATAAATACCTCCTAAAAAATTATTGTTTGAATTGAGGAATTTATGCAAGTAACCTAAAAATATATATTTACATATTATGTTTTGTCGATATAGACAAAAATTACATATTTAAGGATAAATTATGGAAATAGCTTTGGGCTTGTTAATTCCATTTTTGGGTACGACGCTTGGCTCAGCAATGGTTTTTTTGATGAAAAACAAGCTGAGTGAAAAATTAGAAAAATTTTTAGGTGGCTTTGCATCTGGAGTTATGATTTCTGCATCAATGTGGTCGCTACTTTTGCCCGCAATAGATATGTCAAATGCACAAGGTGTGCCAGCTTGGCTACCAACAGCAGTTGGATTTACAATTGGAATTGTTTTTTTGCTTGTTTTGGATATTGTTATCCCACATATTCACATTGACGGAAAACAACCAGAAGGAATAAAAACAAAGCTTAACAAAAACACAATGATGATATTTGCAGTGACAATGCATAACATTCCAGAAGGGATGGCAGTTGGCGTGATTTTGGCAAGTGCAATGATGCATAATGTTGGAGTGACAATGGCAAGTGCACTCACACTTTCAATTGGGATTGCAGTGCAAAATTTTCCAGAGGGAGCAATAATATCAATGCCACTCAAAAGTGGAGGAATGAGCAAAGGAAAATCTTTTTTGTATGGGGTACTTTCAGGAGTTGTTGAACCTATTGCTGGAATTATTACAATTTTTCTAACAAGCTTTATGACAATTATTCTTCCATACACACTATCATTTGCAGCAGGTGCAATGATATATGTTGTGGTTGAAGAGTTAATTCCAGAGTCTCAAAGTGGTGAGCATACAAACTTAGGGACAATAGGTGTTGCTATAGGATTTGTTTTGATGATGGTGCTTGACATTGCACTTGGATAAAAGTATTGAAAATAAAATCTTAATTTGATAATTTGCATTATCAACAAAACAATAAAGCATTAAATAAAATAAGAATAGAAAAGGTGAAATATGAATGATAATTTTGAGATTGGATTTTTAAATTTATATGGAGAATTTAAATCGATAATTTTGCCAAAAAAAAGATTTATGGAGATAAAACAAGGTGCATTAAGATGCGACGGGAGTAGTGTTGGATGCGGTGTAAAAACCGAAAATAGTGACATAGAAATATATGTTGATCAAAATTCCACATATCGTTTGCCAAATGGAAGAACTCTTGTTATGGCTCAAACAAGTGACAAGTTTGATGCAAGAAAGCAATTAAGCAAATTGATTGAAAATTTGAACTATAAAATTTTTATTGGGACAGAACTCGAATTCTTTTTGTTTGACGAAAATGATACTAGCAAATTGGATTCAAAAAAGTATTTTTCTCATATTGAAGACAAAGCGGAAAAGTGTTTGATGGACATCATCATATTTTGCGAAAATAGTGGAATAGAAATTGAAGCTGTCCATCACGAATGTGCAAAAAATCAATATGAACTTGACTTCAGATACGATAGCCCTCTCAAAACGGCAGATAACATTATCTTTTTAAAATATATAATAAAATATTTTGCAAAACAAAACGGCCTTGTTGCATCATTTATGCCAAAACCTTTAAACGGAGAGAGTGGGAGTGGAATGCACACTAATATAAGTGTGTTTGAAGGCGACAAAAATTTATTTTATGACAAAAATGGCAAGTTTGGGTTAAGCGAATTTGCAAACACATTTATTCAAAATGTTTTGAATCATATTGGTGGGCTAACTGCTTTGTCTTGCCCCAATAACAATAGTTATAAGCGATTAAATGCAAAACTTGAAACTCCAGCAAAAATTGCAGTTTCACCATGCGATAGAACTGCTTTAATTAGAATTCCAAAATCAAAAATCCAAAACACAAGAATAGAATTTAGACTTCCGGATATTTCTGCAAATCCGTATCTATTATTTGTTGGTATTTTAAAAGTAGGTTTTGATGTACAAGAAAATTTTTCAAAAATAACAAAAAAACTGCCAAAAAACCTTGAAAAATCAATAAATCTATTAAAAAAAGATAAAATTTTATCAAAAATTGTTCCAAAAACTTATTTTATAAAAAAACTAGAAGAGTATGAAACATATGTAAATAAAGTGACAAACTTAGATTTTAATCAATATTTTGATATTTGATTAGTTTAAACTTTGCTCAATCAAAAAAAAGTCTTTCCAAGGATTTTTAGACAAAAAATTTTCAACGTTTTTTATTTTGACTTGATTTGGTGAAATTCTATTCAAATCTTTCCAATCCAAAGGGAGTGAAACGGGTAAATTTTCTCTTGCTCTCAGTGAGTATGGCGCAACACATGTTGCACCTTTTTTGTTTCTTAAGTAATCAACAAAAATTTTGCCTTTTCTTTCACTTTTTCGAATGTTTGTTGTGAATAAGTTTGGATATGAACTTTCAAGGAGTAGTGCAATATTTTTAGAAAATTTTGAAAATTTTTGCCAACTATGTGACTCTTTGAATGGCAACAAAACATGATAACCTTTGCCGCCACTTGCTTTTAAAAACGAAGTTAAGTTAAGATCATCTAGAACTTGTTTTAAAAGCAATACACATTTTCTTAAAGTTTTAAGATTCATGTTTTCATCAGGGTCAAGGTCAAATATCATAATGTCTGGTTTGTTTGGATTTTGTTTTTTGCAACCCCAAGGATGAAGTTCAATTGAGCCTAGTTGTGCTTCCAAAATCAAATCTTCTTTTGAATTTATAGTAATAAATTTTTTTTCGTTATCTGCAGGATGTTTTCTAAAAAAACAGTTTTCAAAGTTTCCATGACATCTAACTTCACTGATAAATCTATTTTCTAGATATGGCAGGATTTTTTGCGAAATTTTTTTATAATAGTTTATCATATCAATTTTTTTGATATTGTCGGAAATAATTTTGTCAGGATTACTTATTTCAACGCCACAAACCTTAGTCATTTACTTCCTCCAAAAAAATTTCTTTTGCTTTTTTATCTGTTCTAAGACCTAAAAACGAGGGCTGCCTCAAAACTCCACTTTTTGTGAACTCAGCATATTGAATTTCTGCCACATATTTTGGAGATACCCAAATTGCTTCATCATCAACAAAAACATCAAATGGCGATGATTTTCTTTTTATATTTTTAAATTTTCCAGAAAGTTCAATTCTTTGGTCATTATCAAATCCTGTGCCAACTTTTCCAACAAAAATCAATTTATTTTTTTTATAATAGCCTACATAAATGGTACTTAGGTCCTTGTTTTTTTCTGATATGGAATATCCACCAATCACAAATTCTTGCCTTTTGTAGCATTTTATTTTAAGCCAATCATTATCTCTTTCACCGTTATATGTTGAGTCCATTTTTTTTGCGACAATGCCTTCAAGCCCTAATTTTTTTGCTACCTCAAAACTCTTTTTTCCATTTTTAACAAAACTACTTATCAATATGTTTGATGGCGCATTTTTCATCACATTTTCGAGAAGTTTTTTACGTTCAATAATTGTTTTTTTGCGCAAGTCATTCCCATTCAAAGCCAAAATATCAAACACTACATAACAAAAGTCACAAATGCCAGCCTTCATGTGGTCAGTGAGTAATCCAAAATCGCTTTTTCCGTCATTATCAAAAACAACAACTTCACCATCCAAAACCATAGATTCATCAAAATTTTTTAAACTTTCAGTGATGTTTGGAAATTTGCTTGAGTAATCTTTGTTGTTTTGAGATCTGAGTTTAACTGTGTTATCAACAAAAGCCACAATTCTATAGCCATCATACTTTATTTCAAAAATATAATCTTTTGAAGGGATTTTGTCAGTCAATTTAGCAAGTTTAACTTCAACACTTGCAAAAGGATTTTTTGCTTTCCTAGGTTTTTGTGTTATTAACTCTTTTTGTTTTGATGAGTGTGGGTTGCTTTTTGTATTTTTTTTGCTTTTGCTGTTTTTCGTTTCAAGTTTGTTATCTTCATCTTGTTTTAAATTGGTTTTTGCTGTTGATTTTCTTTTGATTTCATCATTTGATTTTATAATCAACCAATTTGGCTCGTCAGTTCGAACCAGCGACCACACACCTTCAAACCTTTTGCCTTTCAATGCAAATTTTATGTGCCCTTTTTTTAATCCCACATCAATATCTTCAAGCGGAGTGTATGTTCCTTTGTCAAAAATTTCAACAGTGCCAGCCCCATAATTTCCTTGAGGAATAACACCCTTAAAATTTATGTAATCTATGGGGTGGTCTTCAACATGAACAGCCAGTCTTTTGTCAGTTGGGCTTTCAGAGAGTCCTTTTGGAACTGCAAAACTAAGCAAAACACCATTGTGTTCCAGCCTGAAGTCATAATGCTCTTTTCTTGCAAAGTGATGCTGAATAACAAATCTTTTTTTGCTTTTGGAATTCAATTTTCCTTTTGGCTCAGGAGTGTTTTTAAAATCTCTTTTTTTGTTATATGTTGATAATTTCATTATTTTTCGCCTTTTAATAATTTTTTAAATTTTTTTTAAGCAGAATAATATTTATTTGCTTGTTTTTTGTTTGTCTTTGGTGATGTTTTTGTTTTTACTTGTTTTTTTGTTTCTTTTGTACTGTGTGAATTTAAACTTTTTTTAAGTGCTTCCATAAGATTTATAACTTTTTCCGGAGCAGGGCTATCTTTTGCTTCAACAATTTTTTTGCCTGCAATTTTTTGTTTGATTGCCTTTTTAACCTTGTTTGTGTATTCATCTTTAAATTTTGATGGTTCAAAAGGAGTTGTCATTTGCTCAATCAAATTTGTTGCTAGTTTAAGTTCTTTTGAGTCTACTTTTCCTTTTTTAATTTCAGGCTTTTTTTGAATCTCATCAAAAAAATACAATGTGCTCGCGAGCATATTGCCATTTTGTGCTCTAATCAAAATCAAAACTTCTTTTGTACCGAGAACGGTTTTTGCAATACCTGCTTTTTTTTGTTTTTCCATTGCAGTCAATAAAACATTAAATGCTTTTTCTGCACCATTAGGGGTTATGTAATATGTTTTGTCGAAATATATTGGATCAACTTCATCTAAATTCACAAATTGCTCAATAGATATATTTTTATCCTTAGGTGATTTCAAATTTTCAAAGTCTTTGTCTGTGAAAATGACATATTTGTCCTTTTCATATCTATAACCTTTGACAATATTTTCTTTTTTAACTTCTTTGTTATCACAATCAACACAAGTTTTTTTATACTTGATTCTACTCATTGTTTTTTTATCAATAAGATTAAATCCAATATCATTTTCCTTAACAGAAACATTCATTGTTATTGGAATATACACCAATCCAAAACTAATTGCACCTTTGTAAGCCATAAAATCCTCCAAAATTAGTTTGAACAAAAATGATATAAATATGTTGATATTTGTTAAAATTTTATCTTTTTTAAATAAATGTTATTTTGATAAATCCTTTTAAATCGTTGACAAAATGTTGTTTGTGATTTATAATCATATCACAATTAAATTAAAGGTTAAGAAAAAGACAAGTAGCCCATAGTTTTGCTATGTAGAGAAGTTATCCTTTGGCTGAAAGATAACAATAGGAGCTATGACAGTGAAACCACTTTTTCAACTTTAGCTGGCAAGCATATGCAAAAAATAAGGTCACGGGAATGTGATAAAAAAAGGTGGAACAACGGTAAATATCGTCCTTTGCAAATTGCAGAGGGCGTTTTTTAATCTTTAAATTTGATTGAAAATTAGTATTTAGCAAAATATATCTTAGGAGAATTTTATGGATAGTGAAGGATACAAAAAAGAAATAAACATCAAGCGTCACACAATGGCGCATGTTTTGGCAGCTGCAATAAAAGAACTTTTTGGTGATGTGAAGTTTGGAATAGGTCCTGCGATTGATAATGGATTTTATTATGATTTTGACATGGAACACAATTTGTCGCCAGACGACTTTGAAAATATTGAAGAAAAAATGAATGAAATAATAAAGCTTAATCTTGATATGACAAAAGAAATTATTTCAAAAGAAAAAGCGTTTGAAATGTTTAAAAATGAGCCATACAAACTTGAACTAATTGAAGAAATGCCAGAAAATGAAGAAATCAGTGTTTATCATTTAGGTGATAAGTTTACAGATTTGTGCAAAGGACCACATGTTGAGAACACAAAGATGCTTAGAAGCATATCATTTAAGTTAGACAGAGTTAATGGTGCTTATTGGCGTGGAAGCGAAAAGAACAAGATGATGCAAAGAGTTTATGTTTATTGCTTTGAAACAAAAGATGAACTTAAAGAAGAACTCAGACGTGTGCAAGAAGCGATGGAGCGAGACCACAGAAAACTTGGCAAAGAACTTGGAATTTTTATGTTTTCAGAACTTGTTGGCAAAGGGCTCCCTATGTGGCTTCCAGATGGATTCATTTTAAGAAGAACTCTTAATGACTATATTATGGACAAAGAACTTGCTCTTGGATATAAGCATGTTATGACACCATCAATAGGCAGTGTTGATCTTTACAAAACTTCAGGTCATTGGGATCATTACAAAGATGATATGTTCCCTTCAATGAAAGTTGACGAAGAAGAATATGTCCTTAGACCTATGAATTGTCCACATCATATGATGATTTTCAAAAATAGTCTTCATTCTTACAAAGACTTGCCAATAAGAATTGCTGAAATTGCAAACGATTTCCGTTTTGAAGCAAGTGGTTCACTTTGTGGAATTGAAAGAACTCGCGCATTCACACAAAATGATTCTCATATTTTTTGCCGTCCTGAACAGATAAAGGAAGAAGTTGAAGGAGTAATCAAACTTATTCTTGATGTTTATAAAGATTTTGGATTTAAAAACTACAAATTCCGTTTGTCACTTAGAGACAAAGCAAACACAGAAAAATATTTTGGGCACGATGACCTTTGGGAAAAGAGCGAGTCAGCACTTCGTGAAATTTTGAAATCAACAGGAGCAGAATACTATGAAGCACCTGGTGAAGCTGCATTCTATGGTCCAAAAATTGACGTGCAAGTTTTGAGTGCAATTGGTCACGACGTTACACTTTCAACAGTTCAACTTGACTATCAACTTCCAGAGCGCTTCGAGCTTGAATATGTCGATGAAAACAATCAAAAAGTGAGGCCTGTCGTTATTCACAGAGCAATTCTTGGCTCGCTTGATCGTTTTATTGCATTTGTTTTGGAGGAGACAAAAGGAGTACTCCCACTGTGGTTATCACCAAAGCAAATCAAAATAATTCCTATTAGTGAAAAATTTAATGCCTATGCCGAAAAAGTGAATAATCAACTTATACAAAATGGTGTTAGAAGCGAAATTGATGGCAAAAACGAAAGCTTATCATACAGAGTTAGAGAAGCTGTTAAGCAAAAACTTCCTTATGTTGTCATTATTGGCGAAAAAGAAATGAACAATGGTACTGTTTCTGTTAGAACAAGAGGAAGCAAAGATAATTTAGAGTATTCAATTGAAGAGTTTATCAATAAAATAACAGGCGAAATAAAGGATAGGGTTTAATGATGAAAATAATTTTAGCAAGCAAAAGCCCTAGAAGAAAGGAACTACTTGAAACATTATTTAAAGATTTCGAATGTATTCCCAGCACAAAAGAAGAAAAGACAAACAAAAAATTAAATTACAAAAAAACTGCTGAAGTTTTAAGTGAACAAAAAGCAGAAGATATTTTTTCGCAGACTTTTGGGGATAGACTTGTAATTGGAAGTGACACTATGGTTGTTTTGCATAACAGAATTTATGGAAAACCAAAAGACAAAAAAGAAGCTTTTTATATGTTAAAAGCATTAAGCGGAAAAACACATATTGTTGTAACGGGTTTATGTTTGATAACAGAAGAAAATGGCATAAAACAAAAGATTAGCACAAGCGTAGTTTCAAAAGTTACCTTTAAAAAGTTGTCAGATGACGAAATAAATAGTTATATAGAAAGCGGTGAGCCTATGGATAAGGCTGGAAGTTATGGCTGTCAGGGGATGGGTAAAAAGTTTATAAAAAAAATCAATGGTGATTTTTTTGCTGTTATGGGCTTACCTGTTAACAAGATCTACGAAATTTGCAAAAATTTGAGTATAATATAAATAATTAAAAAATGACATATATATTTAATAATTCAAACGTATAACACACTTTTTTATTAAGTTTCATAATATAGAGTATACGGGAGAAAAAAAGGAGGTAATACTATGTCATTTTTTACAAGCAATAGGGCAGATAGATGTCCCGGACCTATTGTAGGCAATCCACTCAATGGTTTGTGTGAGAAAGTGTGTATCCAAACAAAAAAAGTGTTTGACAGTTGTTTAAATCAATTCCAAGCACAAAATGTTAATGTCACTGTTGACACCGATACATACAATCCGGAAAACCCAACATTCCCACTTACTTTTGTTGGATGCGTAAGCACAGGTGAAAGTGCAACAACAAGCAATTTGACAATTACTAGATTTGATGACAGACCAAACTTTGCAAGAGTTTCGGTTGATGTGAATATCCCAATAACAATAAGTTATACTGATGCTGCTGGAGTTGCAGGAACTGCAACTGGCAACTTGGTTGTGAGTGAAGATGTTGTTATGAGCGTGCCTCAAGCATCAATCATTCCATTCACAATTGAAGCTTTTGGTTCAGCAGTTTGTTCAGATGGCCGATTTGTTGGCGACAATACATTTGAAGTGACAACCTGCACCACAGTGATTCTTAGAGTTGTTGTGGAAGCGGAAATTCTTGTTCCAAGTTATGGCTATTGTCAAATTCCACCTTGCCAAGAATATTCAAACGACGCTTGTCAAGGCACATTTAATTTGCCATTGTACCCAACAACAACGGTTTAATTAGATTATTTAAGCCCCTAAAATTAGGGGCTTTTTATTGCATAAAAAAAGTGCCAGTGGCACTAAATTTTTGGGATGAAACTATCAAAAATAACATTGTCCGTGTGTTGTAACGCCTTTATGTATTGTTCCTGATTTTGCACTGTCCAGGTAAGTAATGGAACACTTAATTTTTTTGTAAATCTGTTTGGAATGTTTTTTATATCATAACTCACAAAATCAAAGTGAGATATTTTTTTAACTTTCAATCTTTTAAGAACTGCTTTTTTGAATATGCCAAGTTTTTCACCTTTAAAATAACTTGAAAGTTGCCCTCGCCATATCTTTGGAGCATTTTCATAAAACCATTGTAGTGAGAAAGGATTGAAACTTTGAATTGCATATTCACCTTTGTAGTTTTTGAGGAGTTCAAAAACTTTTTTTTCAAGTTCGCCAACTTTTTGTTGTGACTTGATTTCAATAAGGAGTGGGACCTTGCCATTTACAAGTTTCAAAACTTCCTTGAGCGTAGGGATTTTTTCATTACTTTTTAATAGTTTAATTTTTTCCAACTCTTCAATATTTAAATTTTGTATATATCCATCTTCGCCAGTCATTCGGCTTAATTTGCTATCATGAAAAACAACAGGTGTTCCGTCTTCAATTGGATTTACATCAAGTTCAATCCCAAATCCATTTTCAACAGCTTTTTTAAATGCAGACAAACTGTTTTCTGGACTATCTTTGTCCCAAAGTCCACGATGAGCAAACATTTTGTTTGTTAAAAAGCAATTAAAGATTTCATCTGTTTCTTTATGCCCAAAAAAGTATTCATTTGCTTCAGTTTCAATTTGCTTAACTTGTTGTTTAACTTCTTTTTTTGTGCTTTCTGATTTTGTAGTTTTTGCTTTTTTTGTTGTTTCCTTTTTCATATTTCACCTAATTGTTTCCATTTTATCATATTATTTTATTTAAAGCAAATAAATGACTCATATGATTTTTTTATTGACTGTTGCTTTGTAAACCATATAATGTCATCAAAATATTTCTCACAACTGAACAATATGGACATATATTTATGTTAAACAAAGTGGACGTTTCTGTCATTCTAACCACGCTCCAGTTGTGGCTTTGGAAGAATTTCAGCCGTATTAAATTAACCATTTATTCAATATTGTTGCAAAAAATTGATTTTTTAATTATACTATATCAAAGATTTAACTTTTTGATTAAGTTTAAGAAATATAAATTTTAAAAGGAATATTATGACAGACAAATCTCACATAAGAAATTTTTGTATTATTGCTCATATCGATCACGGTAAAAGCACTCTTGCTGATAGGTTAATTGAAAAAACAGGCACTGTTGAAAAAAGAGATATGAAAGAGCAACTGCTTGACAATATGGAACTTGAGCGAGAAAGGGGCATAACAATAAAACTTACACCAACAAAAATGAACTATGTATATAACGGTGAAAATTATGAACTCAATTTGATTGACACTCCGGGCCATGTTGATTTTTCATATGAAGTTTCACGAAGTTTGGCTGCTTGCGAAGGAGCAATTCTTATTGTTGACGCAACACAAGGTGTTCAGGCGCAAACACTTGCAAATTTGTATCTTGCAATTGACAACAATTTGGAAGTTTTGCCCGTTATCAACAAAATAGACCTTCAAAGTGCAGATATCCCAAATGCAATTCAAGAAATTGAAGATGTGTGTGGCCTAGACGGAAAAACTGCACCACAAATCAGTGCAAAAAACGGAATTAACATTGAGTCTGTACTGGACAAAATCATAACAGATATCCCAGCGCCAAAAGGTGATGAAAGCGCTCCACTCAAAGCATTGATTTTTGATAGCTACTATGATAACTATCGTGGAGCAATTTGCATGGTGAGAATAAAAGAAGGTTCAATAAAACCGCATCAAACAATCAAAATGTTTTCAACGGGTAGAGAATATGAAGTTGTCGAGGTTGGATATTTTGAACCAAAATGTACGCCGTGTGACGAGCTGCGCTCTGGCGAAGTTGGATATATTGCAGCGAGTATCAAAACGGTGAGTGACATTAAAGTTGGCGATACAATATTCAGAAAGGATCAGCCAATTTATGAGGCTTTGCCGGGATACAAAGAAGCTGTGCCTATGGTATTTTGCGGAATATTTTTAGAAGATGGCAGTAAATATCAAGAACTCAAAGATGCCCTTGAAAAGCTTAAACTCAACGATGCAAGTTTGAGTTATGAGCCAGAAAAAAGTGAGGCACTTGGCAGTGGATTTTTGTGTGGATTTTTGGGATTGCTTCACATGGAAATTGTGCAAGAAAGACTTGAAAGAGAGTTTGATTTAGATATAATTTCAACAACTCCAAGTGTTAACTACAAAATTCTCAAAACAAATGGAGAAGAAGTTGAAATTTCAAATCCAGCGGGTATGCCAAAGCCACAAGAAATTGCTAGCATAAGTGAGCCTTGGTGCAGTGTTGAAATTTTCACTCCGCCAGAATATGTAGGTGCACTTATCAGTCTTTGTGTTGAAAAGCGAGGAGAACAAAAAGATTTGAAATATATTGACACAAAAAGGGTCAACTTATCTTTTGAAATGCCTCTCAATGAAATCATAAGTGACTTTTTTGACAAAGTTAAAAGTGCTAGCAAAGGTTATGCTAGCCTTGACTACGAAGTGAAAGAATATAGGCCAAGCGATTTGGTTAAGATGGATATTCTTTTAAATGGCGAATTGTGTGATGCGCTTTCAACAATAGTATATAGGCCAAATGCATATAGCCGAGGCAAAGCTTTCACTGAAAAACTCAAAGAAATTTTACCAAGACAAATGTTTGAAATTCCTATTCAGGCAGCAATTGGGGGAAAGATTATTGCAAGAGAAACCATAAAAGCCCTAAGAAAAGATGTACTTGCAAAATGCTATGGTGGTGACATAACTCGAAAAAAGAAACTTTTGGAAAAACAAAAGAAAGGTAAAAAACGAATGCGACAAATTGGAAAAGTACAAATTCCAAGTGATGCTTTTATAAGTTTACTTAAAATATAACTTTGTTATTCAATTAAGTTTTTTAACAAAGTGAAAGTTAATTTTATAGATAAAAAATTTTGAAAAATTATCAAAAAAATCAAAAAAATAGCAAAATTTTAACGTTTTTTGCTATTTTTTTGTGTTTTTATATATTTTTAATAAAATAATTATGACTTCTGCGTTTTAAATAAAAATTTAAAATAAAACATTTTTATTTTAACTTTCAAAAACTGTAATATAAATTATTGTTTGATCGGTTGGACTATCAATCAAAATTTCGATTTCACCAACTGCTTTAGCAGAAACATAAATTTTCTTGTAATCAAAGACTATTTCATCAACACAATCTTCACCACTCAATACCGTATAGGAACATTCGTTCTTGCTACTTTCTGTTTGATAGATAATCATCTCAGTACCGATATTTAAATCAATTGTTTTGTTTATAGTGTATTCATTTTTATTTATAACAATCTCTTCTTCGTCAGGTGCATCTATAACTATTTCTTTTACTTCAACTGGAATTTTTATAGTGATATTCTCAACTTCACTTGCTTTAACAGTTGCAATCAGATTGCAATTTCCAACTTCTTTCGTCAATATTTCTCCAGTTATTGCGTCCACGGAGAGCATATTTTCATTGTCTGTATTAAACAAAATTTTTTGAGTGCAATTCTTAGGTTCCACAACAATTTCGTTAGATGTAATGGTATATGTATTTTCAACATAAAGTGATAACTTATCGTATCTACAATATAAATTTGTTGCAAAAACAACCTTACTATTTAAATTTTTGTCAGCAGTTACTCCAATAACAACCCCGACAGAAATCATAGCAGCACAAATCAAAGGGATAAGCCAAATCCAAAATTTTTTCATATGTCAAAAATATAATTTTTTTGTCGTTTTTTGTCAAGACATTTTAAATCTTGCCAATTTTTACCAATTTAATTTTTAAAAAAATATAAACAAAGATAATCTATCATCTGATAGTAAACATTTTTATATAACAAATTATAACTCAAATAGAACATTTGTTTTGTAAAAAAGTTGGTGCTTTTTTAAATTATTATTATTTTTATTAAATCGTTACAATATTTGCACTTATTTATTTTTTATGCTATAATTTGCTAGCATTTGTTAATGTGGATATGTGTTTCTAATAAATAAATTCATTTTAAAACCATCTTTTCCATTTTTAATCCAATAATTTAGGACTATCAATAAAAACTAATATGTGGATATAGCTCAGCTGGATAGAGCGATCGCCTCCTAAGGCGTTGGTAAATCCACCCTTAAAATCTATCAAAACTATTGATTTTACTAGCGTTTTTGTAGTATTATATCAGAGTTGTTTTCAAAAAAACCATCTTTTTACCATCTTTAACCCAAATTTTTATAACTTTTTATATGTTCCCCTAGTTCAACGGATAGAACAAATCCCTCCTAAGGATTAGATGTGGTTTCGATTACCGCGGGGAACACCACAATCGTTTTCTTGTATAAGAGAAAACAGTCAATGGTAGGTTATCTTTATTTGAT